>NZ_JBEYUZ010000006.1:218094-289662 GCF_040643755.1 Streptomyces sp. NPDC047079 | reverse complement strand
TTCCTCCACTGGGGGTTGTTGTGGTTGGCGCACCCACCGGTGTCCTGGGCCCGCCGCAGGCGCTGAGAGCCTGCCCCACACGCCGTCGGGGCGCCGTATCAGCTGATACGGCGCCCCGACGGATGGAGACCTTGTTCAGCTGTTCTTGGCCGACCGGGCCTTGTCCGCCGGAGCCGGAGTCTTCGGGTCCTCCGGGGTGCCCGGGGCCCCGGAAGCCTCTGCCGCCGCGGATGCCGCCGGCGTCCGGGCCTCCTCCTGAGCCACCGCCGTATCCTCGGCCGGCCCCGCCTTATCCTCGACCGGCTCCGCCTTCTCCTCGACCGGCTCCGCCTTCTCGTCGGCCGGCTCCGCCTTCTCGTCGGCCGGCTCCGCCTTCTCGTCGGCCGGCTCCGGCTTCTTCTCCAGGTCCGCGGAACCGCCGTCCTCCTCGGGCCCGCCGGCGGCGCCCCGTTCGACGATCTCCTCCCGGCCCGGCCGCAGCCGCGACGAGACCACGAAGTAGGCGACGGCGCACAGGAACACCAGCATCGCGGTCCAGTCGTTGAGCCGCAGGCCCAGGATGTGGTGTGCGTCGTCGACCCGCATGTACTCGATCCAGCCGCGGCCCACGCAGTACGCGGCCACGTACAGCGCGAAGGCCCGCCCGTGCCCCAGCCGGAAGCGGCGGTCAGCCCAGATCACCAGGAGCCCGACCCCGACGCACCACAGCGACTCGTACAGGAATGTGGGGTGGTAGTAGCCGGGCACCCGGCCGCCCGCCGAGGAGGTGATGTGCAGCGCCCAGGGCAGGTCCGTCGGCCGGCCGTACAACTCCTGGTTGAACCAGTTGCCCCAGCGGCCGATCGCCTGCGCGAAGGCGATACCGGGCGCGACGGCGTCGGCGTACGCGGGGAGCGTGATGCCACGGCGCCGGCACCCGATCCACGCGCCGAGCGCCCCGAGCGCGATCGCGCCCCAGATGCCGAGACCACCCTGCCAGACCTTGAACGCGTCCACCCAGTCACGGCCGTCGCTGAAGTACAGCTCGTAGTCCGTGATCACGTGGTACAGCCGTCCGCCGACGAGGCCGAACGGCACCGCCCATACCGCGATGTCGGCCACCGTGCCCGGCCTGCCGCCCCGGGCGACCCAGCGTCTGTTGGCGAGCCACACGGCCACGAAGACGCCGATGATGATGCAGAACGCGTAGCCGCGCAGCGGAACGGGGCCGAGGTACAGCACTCCGCGCGACGGGCTGGGGATGTAGGCAAGTTCCATGGCAGGAACGACGCTACCGTGCCGGACACGCAGCGGGGCAACCCACCCGGCTACGGGTCCATAACGTACGGCGACAACGTACGGCGTCCTCGGCGTGGCGGGGCCGGGGCGTGCCGGGCGGGGTCTTGCTCACGATTTGTTCGCCGCCTCCACCATCTGCTTCAGCTTGGCGGGGGTCATCGTGCGGTCGTCGTAGAGGTTCTTGCCGTCGAGGAGCACGGTCGGGGTGCCCCGGAAGCCGCCGCTCTGGAACGCCTCGTTCGACTTCGCCACCCAGCTGTCGTGCGTGCCGTCCTTCACGCACTTCTGGAAGGCGGGGGTGTCGAGACCGGGCACCTTGCCCGCCAGCTCGATCAGTTTCGCGTTGTCGGAGAAGGAGTCCTGGGTCTCGCTCGGCTGGTTGTCGTACAGCACGTCGTGGTAGTCCCGGAACTTGCCGGCGTCCTGGGCGCACGCCGCCGCGTTGGCCGCGCGGTGGGAGCCGGTGCCGCCCGTGTTCCCGTCGATGAGCGTGACCAGGTGGTACTCGACCTTGAGCTTTCCGGCGTCGGCCAGTTGGTGGAGCGTCGGACGGTAGGCGGTCTCGAAGGACTGGCAGGCCGGGCAGCGGAAGTCCTCCCACACCGTGAGGGTGGACTTCGCGGAGTCCCGGCCCACCGGAATCGCAAGGCTGTCCTTGCCCGTCGCCCCCGAGGGCGCCACGGCGGGACCGGCGGCGCCGCTCTTGCCGCTCTTCCCGGCGTTCGCCGCCAGGAGGCCCACCACCGTCGCCAGGCCCAGGACGCAGACGACCGAGGCGCCCACGATCAGCGCCCGGCGGCGCCTGTCCGCGGCCCTCTGCTTCTGTCGCTCGACCGCAAGCCGCTCACGGGCGGTGCGCTTTCCGTCACGGTTCTTCTCGCTCACATCCGGCAGAACGAACCGGGGAGGCGCAGCGCGCCTCCCCGGTCCCAGGTCCACCCGTTCGAGCGAGAAGTGGTGCAGCATGCACGCAATTCACCCTGCCGGGTGAGTTCCGCGGGGTGTCACGCGGTGCCGCGCACCCCCGCGGCGAGCTCGCCCGCCAGCGCCCGTACGGCCTCCAGGGCCCCCGCCTCGTCCCCGGCGTCCAGGATCCGCTTCACGAACGCCGAGCCGACGATCACTCCGTCGGCGAAGCCGGCCACCTCGGCGGCCTGCGTGGCGTTGGAGACGCCGAGGCCGACGCAGACGGGCAGCTCGGTGGTGGCCCGGGTGCGCCGGACCAGGTCCTGGGCCTGCGCGCCGACCGTCTCACGGGTGCCGGTGACACCCATGAGGGAGGCCGCGTAGACGAAGCCGGAGCCCGCCGCGGTGATCTCGGCGAGCCGCTCGTCCCTGCTGCTGGGCGCGACCACGAAGACCGTGGCGAGGCCCTGCTTCTCGGCATGCTCACGCCACAGCGCCGACTCCTGCACGGGCAGGTCGGGCAGGATGCAGCCGGCGCCGCCCGCCTCGGCCAGCTCGGCGGTGAAGCGCTCCACCCCGTAGCGGTCGATGGGATTCCAGTACGTCATCACGAGCACCGGCTTGCCGGTGGCCTCGTGGGCCTCGCGGACCGTGCGCATGACGTCGGCGATCCTGACGCCGCCACGCAGGGCGATGTCGTCGGCGGTCTGGATGACGGGACCGTCGAGGACCGGGTCGCTGTGCGGCAGGCCCACCTCGACGACGTCGGCGCCGCCGTCCAGGACCGCCTTGATCGCGGCGATGCCGCAGTCGACGGTCGGGAAGCCGGCCGGCAGGTAGGCGATGAGCGCGGAGCGGCCCTCGGCCTTCGCGGCGGCGAGGGTGTCGGACAGCAGTTGGATGTTCCCGCTCACTTGGCGTCCCCCTCGATCTCCGCGGCCTCGCTGTCGGCGTCCGCGGCGACGGACGCGTCGGTGTCGTACAGACCGAAGTACCGGGCGGCCGTGTCCATGTCCTTGTCGCCGCGCCCGGACAGGTTGACGACGATCAGCCCGTCCTCGCCCAGCTCCCTGCCGACCTCCAGGGCACCGGCGAGGGCGTGGGCGCTCTCGATGGCCGGGATGATGCCCTCGGTGCGGGACAGCAGGCGCAGGGCCTGCATCGCCGCGTCGTCGGTGATGGCCCGGTACTCGCCGCGGCCGCTGTCCTTGAGGTAGGCGTGCTCGGGGCCGATGCCCGGGTAGTCGAGGCCCGCGGAGATCGAGTACGGCTCGGTGATCTGGCCCTCGTCGTCCTGGAGGACGTAGGACCGGGAGCCGTGCAGGATGCCGGGTTCGCCGGCGGTGAGGGTGGCGGCGTGCTCGCCGGTCTCGACGCCGTGGCCGGCGGGCTCGCAGCCGATGAGGCGGACGGAGGTGTCGGGGATGAAGGCGTGGAAGAGCCCGATGGCGTTCGAGCCGCCGCCGACACAGGCGACGGCGGCGTCGGGCAGCCGCCCGGCGCGCTCGAGGAGCTGCCGCCGCGCCTCGACGCCGATCACACGGTGGAAGTCCCGCACCATGGCAGGGAACGGGTGGGGTCCGGCCACGGTGCCGAAGAGGTAGTGGGTGTCGTCGACGTTGGCGACCCAGTCGCGGAACGCCTCGTTGATGGCGTCCTTGAGGGTGCGGGAGCCGGACTTCACGGCGATGACCTCGGCGCCGAGCATCCGCATACGGGCGACGTTGAGGGCCTGCCGCCGGGTGTCGATCTCACCCATGTAGATGGTGCAGTCGAGGCCGAACAGGGCGCAGGCCGTGGCGGTGGCGACGCCGTGCTGGCCGGCGCCGGTCTCCGCGATGACGCGGGTCTTGCCCATCCTCTTGGTCAGGAGGGCCTGACCGAGCACGTTGTTGATCTTGTGGGAGCCGGTGTGGTTGAGGTCCTCGCGCTTGAGGAACACCCGGGCGCCACCGGCGTGTTCGGCGAACCGCGGCACCTCGGTGAGGGCGCTGGGCCGGCCGGTGTAGTGGACGAGCAGTTCGTCGAGTTCGCGGGCGAACTCGGGGTCGGCCTTGGCCTTGTCGTACTCGACGGCCACCTCGTCCACGGCGGCGACGAGGGCCTCCGGGATGAACTTGCCGCCGAACGCGCCGAAGTACCCCTCGGCGCTGGGGATCTGACCCTCGGGGTCGGGAATGAAGAACTCGCTGGGCATGCGGATACCTCACAGGGGCGATGAAGCCCTGGGTCGGTCGGAACGGGAGTCACGTCCGGTCGCGTGCGCGCGCCGGTCCACAGGTGGCTGCGGTCCGATGACCGCGGCTCTGCCGCTTCCCTGCCGGGAGGCGGAGCCCGTTCAGCTCACCGCAGGTGACGCGCACGCGGGCGGCGCCATCGCATCCCGTTCACTTGCCCCGGCTCGTCACCGATGACGTACCGCACCCGTCGCCCGTGCACCCGCCGCGCGGGCGCCCGGCAGCCACGCGGCCGGCACCCACGGGCGAGACGGGCATAGGGATCCCTGGTCGCCATGGTGATCGAAAGCATCATCGAGGCCAACCCTACCGGGCCGGGGCCGTCCGAGTGCCCACCGGCCAGTGGGGGCCACGGGGCCGGTCCCGGCGTCACGTCAGTCCCGCCCGTGCCGCAGCGCCGGGTGGGCGCCCGCCGCCACCAGGTCGGCGACCGCCGTCTTGGGGTCGCGCCCGGTCACCAGGGACTCGCCCACGAGTACCGCGTTGGCGCCCTCGTTGGCGTAAGCGATCAGGTCGTGCGGTCCCCGGACCCCGGACTCGGCGACCTTCACGATCCTCTCGGGGATCTCGGGGGCGATCCGCTCGAACGTCGTGCGGTCGACCTCCAGGGTCTTCAGGTTGCGCGCGTTGACGCCGATGACCTTCGCGCCGGCGTCCACCGCCCGCTCGGCCTCTTCCTCGTCGTGCACCTCGACGAGCGGGGTGAGGCCGATGGACTCGGCGCGCTCGATGAGGGACTCCAGGGCGGGCTGGTCGAGGGCGGCGACGATCAGCAGGGCGAGGTCGGCGCCGTAGGCCCGGGCCTCCCAGAGCTGGTACGAGGTGACGATGAAGTCCTTGCGAAGCACCGGGATGTCGACCCGGGCCCGCACGGCCTCCAGGTCGGGCAGCGAGCCGCCGAAACGGCGCTGTTCGGTCAGGACGGAGATGACGGCCGCGCCGCCCGCCTCGTAGTCCGCCGCGAGGCTCGCCGGGTCGGCGATGGCCGCGAGCGCGCCCTTGGACGGGCTGGACCGCTTGACCTCGCAGATCACCTTGACGCCGTCGCCCCGCAGAGCCGCTACGCCGTCCTTGGCGGGGCGCGCCTTCGCCGCGCGCTCCTTGAGCTCGTCGAGGCTGACGCGCGCCTGCCGCTCCGCGAGGTCGGCACGGACTCCGTCGATGATCTCGTCGAGCACACTCACGCGAGCGGCCCCCTTCCTGACGGTTGAGGATTGAAGAAGCTCTGTCGCTTCCAGGCTCGGTCCATCGGGATCGCCCCGCGGGCGGAACCAATGGTCACTGCGATGGTATCCGGAGGAAGGCGTAGACCTCGCATCCGGTTGACGCCGGTCCCACTACCTGGACGTTCGCCCGCCGGTCAAGGATGCAGCCAGCCACCGAAGGGCAGATTGCGGACAACCGTGAAGACCAGCAGCAGGGCGCCGAGGGCCCACAGCGGAAGAGGGCCGGGGTCGAAGCGCAGGCGCCGTCCCCGCACCGCGTGCAGGGCCCACAGGGCCCACACGACGGCGAAGCCCAGATAGCCCGCGACGGCGAGCGCGTTGTCCTGGAGCGCCGCCAGGAAGTCCCCGTGCACGAAGGCGTGCGCGCTGCGCAGTCCGCCGCAGCCGGGGCAGTACACGCCCGTGTAGCGCAACAGCGGACAGACCGGGTAGTGGCCGGGTTCGTTGGGGTCCACGGCCCCGACGTACGCGAAGGCGCCGACGACGCCCGCGAGGACCCCGGCGGGGACGGCGCTCCGTCGGAGCAGGGCGGGGACCCCGGCGCGCGCGTCGGGCGGCACTGCGGTGGGCGAGTCGGCGTTCACTCCCCGCATTCTGCCCGCCCCGCTCCCGCGGCGCGCGGGAGGCCCAGCGCGGGAAGGGGGAGGCCGTACCCGGGAAGGGGGAGGCCGTACCCGGGAAGCGGGAGGCCGTACCCGGGAAGCGGGAGGCCGTACCTGGGAACGCGAAAGGCGGCCGCCGCGCTCGCTCGCCCGGGGCCGCCTCTGGTACGGCGTCGCAGGGTTCAGCTCTTCGCGCTCACGCTCGCGGGCTGGTGCGCCGAGTGCTCCGGCGTCTTCGGCTGGCCGAGACCCATCTGGCGCATGATGCCGCCCACGACGCCACCGAGGGCGGCGATCACCATGCCCGCCCAGAAGCCGACCGGCTGGGCCATCACGGTGAAGGCGCCCGAGACGCAGAAACCGATGAAGGCGATGATGACACCGGTCCAGGCGGCCGGGGTGTGACCGTGGCTGCTGCCCGCCATGACTTGCTCCTTGTTGGCTGGTACGTGCGTGTGTGAGCCGGACGCTCGGCGCCCATTGTCCCGTACCCGCGCGTGCGAGGTGAGCGCGGGGTCGCTCCCCGTGGGAGCCGGGGTCCCCTTCGGTGTGCCCGGCGGGGCGGACGGTGCGCGGTCAGGCCCCCGTCGGGTCCTCGCCCCGGTCGAGCGCCTTCCAGAGGTCTTCCGGACGGTCGGGGTCGAGGGGTTTCGCCTTGCGCGGCCGGGGGGTGCCGTCCCGCTCGTAGCGGCCGGACATCGCGGGCCACAGCCGGCCGTAGCGCAGGGCGAGGAGTCCGGCGAGGAGGAGGAGCGCACCGCCGGCCGCCGCCACGTACGGCCACACGGTGTGTGTGAGCGCGAAGGCGGTCGCGGAGGTGTCGCCGGCCGCCTGGGCCGCCTTCTCGTCGAGCGCCGAGCCGTCCGTGGCGCCGAGGAGCGCCGCGGCGACGATGCCGGCGCCGGAGAGCGCGAGCAGCCCGGAGACGAGGAGACGCCCCGCCCTGCCGACGGCGAAGACGGCGACGAGTGCGGCGAGGCCCACTATGGCGAGCGCCGCGGGCACGCCCGTGACCTCGCTGCCCTTGGCGGTCAGCGGGAAGTCCCCGCCGGCCACCGTCACGGTCCCCGCCGACCAGCCCTGCCGGGAGGCGAGCAGCGCGACGGCCGCGCCGAGCGCCCCGCACAGCAGGGCGAGCGCGAGGCTGCGGCGGCCGGACCGGACGGGTGCGGCGGCCTCGGATCGAGGGTGAGGTACGGGAGTCACGTACTCCACTATCGCCTGAACCCCGGGCGAACCGTCACCCGGGCCCCCTTATCGGATGATCAGCCCGCCCGCATCCCGCCTCTCCCGTCCGCCGGAACGAGCTCACCGATCCCCCGGCAACCGGCTCACCGAGACGCCGGAACCGGCCCGACAGGGCCGGATCATCGCCCCAGCCGGTTGGCCGTGTGGATCGCCCGCAGTACGGCCGCCGCCTTGTTGCGGCACTCGTCGTCCTCGGCGACCGGGTCGGAGTCGGCGACGATGCCCGCGCCCGCCTGGACGTACGCCGTGCCGTCCCGCAGCAGCGCCGTGCGGATGGCGATGGCGGTGTCGGAGTCGCCCGCGAAGTCGAGGTAGCCGACGCAGCCGCCGTACAGCCCCCGCCGCGAGGGCTCCAGTTCGTCGATGATCTGCATCGCGCGCGGCTTGGGCGCGCCGGAGAGCGTGCCCGCCGGGAAGCAGGCGGTCAGGACGTCGAAGGCGGTGCGTCCCTCGGCGACCCGGCCCGTCACGGTGGAGACGATGTGCATCACATGCGAGTACCGCTCGATGGACATGAAGTCGACGACCTCGACCGAGCCGGGCTCGCAGACCCGCCCCAGGTCGTTGCGGCCCAGGTCGACGAGCATCAGGTGCTCGGCACGCTCCTTGGGGTCGGCCAGCAGCTCCTCGGCGAGCGCCTGGTCCTCCTGCGGGGTCGCGCCGCGGTGCCGGGTGCCCGCGATGGGGTGGACCATGGCCCGGCCGTCCTCGACCTTCACCAGTGCCTCGGGGCTGGATCCGACCACGTCGAAGCCGTCGAGGCGCAGCAGGTACATATACGGCGACGGGTTGGTGGCCCGCAGCACCCGGTAGACGTCCAACGCGCTTGCCGTGCACGGCGTTTCGAAGCGCTGGGACGGGACGACCTGGAAGGCCTCGCCGGCACGGATGCGCTCCTTGATGTCCTCGACGGCCTCCCGGAAGTCCTCGCCGCCCCACCGGGCGGTGTACTCCGGCAGTTCGGAGGGCGGAAGGGCTGCGGCCGGCTGCGGGACCGCGCGGGAGAGGTCGGTCTCCATCGCGTCGAGGCGGGCCACGGCGTCCGCGTAGGCCTCGTCGACGCCCGTGTCGAGGTCGTTGTGGTTGATCGCGTTGGCGATCAGCAGGACGGAGCCCTCCCAGTGGTCCATGACTGCGAGGTCGCTGGTCAGGAGCATCGTCAGCTCGGGCAGCCGCAGCTCGTCCCGCTCTCCGGGGCCGACCTTCTCCAGCCGGCGCACGATGTCGTAGCCCAGATAGCCGACCATGCCGCCGGTGAACGGCGGCAGACCGTCCTGGTGGGGCGTGTGGAGGGCCTCGATGGTGGCCCGGAGGGCGGCCAGCGGGTCGCCGTCGGCCGGGACACCGACCGGCGGGGTGCCGAGCCAGTGGGCCTCGCCCTCCCTCTCGGTGAGGGTGGCGGCGCTGCGGACGCCGACGAAGGAGTAGCGGGACCAGGAGCGGCCGTTCTCCGCCGACTCCAGCAGGAAGGTGCCGGGGCGCTCCCCGGCGAGTTTGCGGTAGAGCGCGACCGGGGTGTCGCCGTCGGCGAGGAGCTTGCGCGTGACCGGGATGACCCGGCGGTCGGTGGCCAGCTTGCGGAAGGTCTCGAGGTCCATGGCGGCTGACCCTACTGATCCGCGGAGGCGGCGCCGGCCACGGCGTCCCCGAGCAGCACATCGGCGTCGAAGCACGTGCGGTCGCCGGTGTGGCAGGCGGCGCCCACCTGGTCGACCTTGACCAGCAGGGTGTCCGCGTCGCAGTCCAGGGCGACCGACTTGACGTGCTGGACATGGCCCGAGGTGTCGCCCTTGACCCAGTACTCCCGGCGGCTGCGCGACCAGTAGGTGCAGCGCCCGGTGGTCAGCGTGCGGTGCAGCGCCTCGTCGTCCATCCAGCCGAGCATCAGCACCTCCCCGGTGTCGTACTGCTGGGCGATCGCGGGCAGCAGGCCGTCGGCACTGCGCTTGAGGCGCGCGGCGATCTCGGGGTCCAGGCCGCTGGGCCTGCTGGGGTCAGGCGTGCTGGTCATGCCGACCATTGTGCCGCGCCCCGGCGTCATCACCGGTCACCGTCCGGTGGGCGGACCGGCCTGCCGGTCGTACGCTGACTGCATGTCGACCCATGCGAAGCGTGAACGGCTTCTGCTCGCCGATCTGTTGGAGGCCACGGGCCCGGACGCGCCCACGCTGTGCGAGGGCTGGAACACCCGGGATCTGGCCGCGCACGTGGTGGTGCGCGAGCGCCGCCCCGATGCCGCCGGCGGCGTGCTGGTCAAGCAGCTCGCGCCACGGCTGGACAAGGTGATGCAGGAGTACGCCGCGAAGCCCTACGAGGAGCTGATCCAGCTGATCCGCACCGGGCCGCCGCGGTTCTCGCCCTTCCAGCTCAAGCAGCTCGACGAGGCGGCGAACACGGTGGAGTTCTACGTCCACACGGAGGACGTCCGCCGCGCCCAGCCCGACTGGACGCCGCGCGAGCTCGACCCCGTCTTCCAGGACGCCCTGTGGTCGCGTCTGGAGCGCACGGCCCGGCTGACCGGCCGCAAGGCGCCCACGGGCCTGGTGCTGCGCCGCCCGGACGGACAGACGGCGGTCGCGCACCGGGGCACACCCGTCGTGACGGTGACCGGCGAGCCCTCGGAACTGCTGATGTTCGCGTTCGGGCGGCAGCGGGTGGCGGACGTGGAGCTGGAGGGCGACAAGGAGGCGGTCGCGAAGGTGCAGGAGGCCAAGGAGCTCGGCATCTGAGCGTCCCTTCGGTGGGGGCCGGCTCGGCACCCGCCCCACCCGCTCGGCGGCGGTCCGACCCGAGGACACCGTGCGCGGCGGCCCCGAGACGACAGGGTGCAAGGAGGCCCCGGCCCCCTTTTCGGAAAGGGCGCCCGGGGCTCGAGCCAGGGGCGGCGTCACCGCACCGGGTGACCGGCGTCCCGCAGGGTCGCCTTGACCTCGCCGATGCGCAGGTCTCCGAAGTGGAAGACGGAGGCGGCGAGCACCGCGTCCGCGCCCGCGGAGATGGCCGGCGGGAAGTGGGCGGCCTTGCCGGCGCCGCCGGAGGCGATCACGGGGACGGTCACGTGCTTGCGGACGGCAGCGATCATCTCCAGGTCGTAGCCGTCCTTGGTGCCGTCCGCGTCCATCGAGTTGAGCAGGATCTCGCCCGCGCCCAGCTCGGTGGCCCGGTGCGCCCACTCGACGGCGTCGATGCCGGTGCCCTGGCGACCGCCGTGGGTGGTCACCTCGAACGAACCGGACTCGGTGCGGCGCGCGTCGACCGACAGCACCAGCACCTGCCGTCCGAAACGCTCGGCGATCTCCCTGATCAGGTCCGGGCGGGCGATCGCGGCCGTGTTGACGCCCACCTTGTCCGCGCCCGCCCGGAGCAGCCTGTCCACGTCCTCGGCCGTGCGGACACCGCCGCCGACCGTCAGCGGGATGAAGACCTGCTCGGCGGTACGCCGCACCACGTCGTACGTCGTCTCACGGTTGCCCGAGGACGCGGTGATGTCCAGGAAGGTCAGCTCGTCGGCGCCTTCGGCGTCGTACACCTTGGCCATCTCGACGGGGTCGCCCGCGTCGCGCAGGTTCTGGAAGTTGACACCCTTGACGACCCGGCCGTTGTCCACGTCCAGGCAGGGGATGACTCGGACCGCCAGGGTCATGAATCCACGGCTCCTCTTGCTGCTTCTAGCCTCGGAAGGCTTCCAGTTCCACTTCGACGAGGATGCGCGGGTCGACGAAACCCTCCACGATCAGCAGGGTCGCGGCCGGCCGCACGGCGTCGAAGACCTCCTTGTGGGCCCGGCCCACCTCGTCGACGTCCCGCGGATGGGTCAGGTACATCCGGGTCCGGAGCACCGACTCGGGCCCGAGCCCGAACTCGGCGATCGCCTCGAGCGCGCTGGTGAACGCCACCTTCGCCTGTTCGTACGGGTCGCCCTCCCCGTACAGCACCCGGCCTCTGAAGGAGGTCGTGCCCGCGACCAGCACGCGGTCGCCCGCCGCGACGGCACGTGCGAACCCGAAGGACTCTTCCCAAGGACTTCCGCTCTGTACGCGCCGTACGGCTTCGGACGTCATGACACCGTGTCCCTTTTCACGACGTGGCCTCCAAGGCCTCTTCCAGGGTGAACGCCTTCGCGTACAGGGCCTTCCCGACGATCGCGCCTTCGACACCGAGGGGGACGAGGCCGGCGATGGCCCGCAGGTCGTCCAGCGAGGAGACACCGCCGGAGGCCACCACCGGGCGGTCGGTGGCGGCGCACACGTTCTTCAGCAGCTCCAGGTTGGGGCCCTGGAGCGTGCCGTCCTTGGCGATGTCGGTGACGACGTACCGCGCGCAGCCCTCCTTGTTCAGGCGCTCCAGTGTCTCGTAGAGGTCGCCGCCGTCGCGGGTCCAGCCGCGGCCGCGCAGCGTCGTGCCGCGCACGTCCAGGCCGACCGCGATCTTGTCGCCGTGTTCGGCGATCACCCTGGCGACCCACTCCGGGGTCTCCAGGGCGGCCGTGCCGAGGTTCACGCGTGTGCAGCCGGTGGCCAGGGCGGCGGCCAGGGTGTCGTCGTCGCGGATGCCGCCGGACAGCTCCACCTTGATGTCCATGGCCTGGGCCACCTCGGCGATCAGCGCGCGGTTGTCGCCGGTGCCGAAAGCGGCGTCCAGGTCGACCAGGTGCAGCCACTCGGCGCCCGCCCGCTGCCAGGCGAGGGCGGCCTCCAGCGGGGAGCCGTAGGAGGTCTCCGTGCCGGACTCGCCGTGGACGAGGCGGACGGCCTGGCCGTCACGGACGTCGACGGCGGGGAGGAGTTCGAGCTTGGCCATGGTCTACAGGGTTCCGATCCAGTTGGTGAGCAGCTGCGCTCCGGCGTCGCCGGACTTCTCGGGGTGGAACTGCGTGCCCCACAGGGCCCCGTTCTCGACGGCCGCCACGAACGGCTTGCCGTGCGTCGACCAGGTCACCTTCGGGGCGTGCAGCCTTGAGCTGAGCGCCTCCATGATCCAGTCATGGACGGCGTAGGAGTGCACGAAGTAGAAGCGCGCGTCCGTGTCCAGTCCGGCGAACAGCTCGGAGCCGGCCGGTGCCTCGACGGTGTTCCAGCCCATGTGGGGCACGACGTCGGCCTGGAGCGGTCCGACCGTGCCGGGCCACTCGTCGAGGCCCTCGGTCTCGACACCGTGCTCGATACCGCGGGCGAAGAGGATCTGCATGCCGACGCAGATGCCCATCACCGGGCGTCCGCCGGCCAGCCGGCGGCCGATGATCCAGTCGCCACGCGCCCCGCGCAGGCCCTGCATACAGGCGGCGAAGGCGCCGACGCCCGGCACCAGCAGGCCGTCGGCGTTCATGGCCCGGTCGTAGTCGCGGGTGATCTCGACGTCGGCTCCCACGCGGGCGAGGGCGCGCTCGGCGGAGCGGACGTTGCCGAAGCCGTAGTCGAAGACCACGACCTTCTTCGGGGTGCTCAACTCCACACCCCCAGGCGCATGACGCCGGCCAGGAGACACATCGCGGCGCCGACCGACAGCAGCACGATGAGGCTCTTCGGCATCTTCTGCTTGACGAAGGAGATGATTCCGCCGACGAGGAAGAGCCCGACGACGATCAGTACGGTCGAGGTGCCGTTCATGGCTCTACAGCGCACCCTTCGTGGACGGGAGGATTCCGGCCGCGCGCGGGTCGCGCTCGCTGGCGTAGCGCAGGGCCCGGGCCAGCGCCTTGAACTGGCACTCCACGATGTGGTGCGCGTTGCGTCCGTAGGGCACGTGCACGTGCAGCGCGATCTGGGCCTGGGCGACGAAGGACTCCAGGATGTGCCGGGTCATCGTGGTGTCGTACTCGCCGATCATGGGCGCCATGTTCTCGGGCTCGGTGTGCACGAGGTACGGGCGGCCGGACAGATCGACGGTGACCTGGGCGAGGGACTCGTCCAGCGGGACCGTGCAGTTGCCGAAGCGGTAGATCCCCACCTTGTCGCCGAGCGCCTGCTTGAAGGCGGCGCCGAGCGCGAGGGCGGTGTCCTCGATGGTGTGGTGCGAGTCGATGTGCAGGTCGCCCTCGGTCTTCACGGTCAGGTCGAACAGACCGTGCCGGCCGAGCTGGTCGAGCATGTGGTCGTAGAAGCCGACGCCGGTCGAGATGTCGGTCCTGCCGGTGCCGTCGAGGTCGATCTCGACGACCACCGAGGTCTCCTTGGTGGTGCGCTCGATTCTTCCGAGGCGTCCCTCGCGGGTCATGCGCTCTGCTCCTTCTTCAGTTCACGTACCGCGTCGAGGAACGCGTCGTTCTCTTCCGGGGTCCCGGCGGTCACCCGCAGCCATCCCGGTACGCCGTTGTCACGGACCAGGACGCCCCGGTCGAGGATCTCCCGCCAGGTGGCGTGGGCGTCCTCGAACCGCCCGAACTGCACGAAGTTCGCGTCGGACTCGGTGACGTCGTAGCCGATCGCGCGCAGCTCGGCGATCAGCCGGTCCCGCTCCGACTTCAGCTGCTCGACGTATTTCAGCAGCGTGTCCGTGTGCTCCAGCGCCGCCAGGGCGGTCGCCTGAGTGACCGCCGAGAGGTGGTACGGCAGCCTGACCAGCTGGACGGCGTCCACGACCGCCGGGTGCGCGGCGAGATAGCCGAGGCGGAGGCCGGCGGCCCCGAACGCCTTCGACATCGTCCGCGAGACGACGAGATTCGGCCGACCTTCGAGGAGGGGCAGCAGCGAGTCGCCGTGGCTGAACTCGATATAGGCCTCGTCCACGACGACCATGGAGGGCCTCGCGGCCTGCGCGGCCTCGTACAGGGCGAGGACCGTCCCCGCCGGAACCGCGTTGCCGGTGGGGTTGTTCGGGGTCGTGACGAACACGACGTCGGGCCGGTGCTCGGCGATGGCCTGCTCGGCGGCGCCGAGATCTATCGTGAAGTCCTCGCGCCGCGGGCCCGAGATCCAGCCGGTGCCCGTGCCGCGCGCGATGAGCGCGTGCATCGAGTACGAGGGCTCGAAGCCGAGCGCCGTGCGGCCGGGGCCGCCGAAGGTCTGGAGCAGCTGCTGGATGACCTCGTTGGAGCCGTTGGCCGCCCAGACGTTCTCGACGCCGACCCGGTGCCCGCCGGTCTTCGTCAGGTACTCGGCGAGCCGGGTGCGCAGCTCGACCGCGTCGCGGTCCGGGTAGCGGTTGAGGCTCCGGGCGGCCTCGCGCACACGCTCGGCGATCCGTTCGACCAGCGGCTCGGGCAGCGGGTAGGGGTTCTCGTTGGTGTTCAGCCGTACGGGGACGTCCAGCTGGGGCGCGCCGTAGGGGGACTTGCCGCGCAGCTCGTCCCGTACGGGAAGATCGTCGATTCCGAAGCTCACTTGCTCTCAGGCACCTTCCAGCCGAACCTGGCCCTGATCGCCGCGCCGTGCGCGGGCAGGTCCTCCGCCTCCGCCAGCGTCACCACGTGGTGCGCGACCTCGGCCAGCGCGTCCTTCGTGTAGTCGACGACGTGGATGCCGCGCAGGAACGACTGCACGGACAGGCCCGAGGAGTGGCAGGCGCAGCCGCCGGTCGGGAGGACGTGGTTGGAGCCGGCCGCGTAGTCGCCGAGCGAGACCGGGGCCCAGGGGCCGACGAAGACCGCGCCCGCGTTGCGCACGCGGCCGGCGACCGCGGCGGCGTCGGCCGTCTGGATCTCCAGGTGCTCGGCGCCGTACGCGTCGACCACCCTCAGGCCCTCGTCGACGCCGTCGACCAGCACGATCGCCGACTGCTTGCCCGCGAGCGCCGGGCGGATCCGGTCCTCGATGTGCTTGGTGGCCTCGACCTGTGGCTGGAGTTCCTTCTCCACCGCGTCGGCGAGCTCCACCGAGTCGGTGACCAGCACGGCGGCCGCCAGCGGGTCGTGCTCGGCCTGGCTGATCAGGTCGGAGGCCACGTGCACCGGATCGGCGGTGTCGTCCGCGAGGATCGCGATCTCGGTGGGACCGGCCTCGGTGTCGATGCCGATCTTGCCGGTGAAGTAGCGCTTGGCGGCGGCGACCCAGATGTTGCCGGGGCCGGTGACCATGTTCGCGGGCGGGCAGGACTCGGTGCCGTACGCGAACATCGCGACGGCGGTCGCGCCGCCGGCCGCGTACACCTCGTCGACGCCGAGCAAGGCGCAGGCGGCGAGGATCGTCGGGTGCGGCAGGCCGCCGGCCGGGTCGTTCTCAAAAGCGGGGGGCTGCGCGGGGGACGCCAGGGCGATCGACTCGACGCCGGCCTCCTGTGCGGGCACCACGTTCATGATCACGGACGACGGGTAGACCGAGCGGCCGCCGGGCGCGTACAGCCCGACGCGCTCCACCGGCACCCACTTCTCGGTGACCGTGCCACCGGGGACGACCCGGGTGGTGTGCGAGGAGCGGCGCTGTGCGCGGTGGACGAGACGGGCGCGGCGGATGGACTCCTCCAGGGCGGCGCGCACGGCCGGGTCGAGCCGCTCCAGCGCGTCCTCGAGGGCCTGGGCCGGCACCCGGACCGATTCCAGACGCACGCCGTCGAACTTCTCGGCGAAGTCGATCAGCGCCGCGTCGCCACGATGATGCACGGCCTCGCAGATCGGACGCACCTTCTCCAGGGCGGCCGAGACGTCGAAGTCGGCTCGGGGCAGCAGGTCACGCAGGGCGGGGCCCTCGGGGAGGGCGTCGCCGCGCAGATCGATTCGGGAGATCACAGGGCCAATTCTCTCAGACGGCGACGAGACGCCGGACGGCCGTATCAGTGGCTGATACAGAGCGTGGGCGGGCGGACGGAATCCGTGGCGAGGGGTCCGGCGGCATCGGTCGGTGCGGCGGAGGAGTGAGGCGCCCTGGGCCGCCTGGGGCGACGGCGGCGGGCGGCTCGGGTGCGGGCGCCGCGGGCACCCGGCGGCCGGGCGGCGCAGGCCGGTGCCGCGTCCCCGGAACGTCGGCGTGTCGGGACCATGGTGAGGAGCGGGCGGCGTGCCGGCACCGCGAGGGGCGGCGCCCTCCCGGGCAGGGGCGCCGCTCGCCGAGTGGGTGATGGCCGGATCGGGTGGTTTGGGAGCCGCCGGGGGCCACCGGGGGTGGCCGGATCCGGTGGCTGGTACGGGACCCGGAAGATCACCTTCACCGTCAGCGTTCGGCCCGTCACACAGCGGGCATGAACGGTCGTACGAAACTCGCGAGTAGCCGGGGAGGAAGGAAAAGCCGTGACCCAGGGTGTCGGCATCCACGCCGGGGACCTGCCGGACGACCTGACCGCCACGGAGGCGGGAATGTGGCAGGCCTTCCGCAATGGCAGCGTGTACGACCTGCGCTGCGGCGACCCCGTCATGGACGATCCGCACGGGGGCCACCCCTGGGGTCCCGAACGCAGTGTCCGGGCGCGCATGGTGGCCTGGCTGCTGCTGGACGGACCGCCCGCTCTGCCGGGTCGCGTGGCCTCGCTCAAGCTGACCGGTGTGCGGATCATCGACGCGCTGGACCTGGCGGGCGGCACGATCGTCCCCTTCGTGGAGCTGAAGGGCTGCCGGTTCGAGAAGGAGATCCTGCTGCCCGAGGCCCGCTTCACGACCCTGCGGCTGGTGGACTGCTCGGTGCCGCGTCTGGAGGCGGCGCGGGTGCACACGGAGGGCGATCTGCATCTGCCGCGCTGCCGCTTCCAGGGCGGGGTACGGCTCACCGACGCGCACATCGGCACCGACCTGCTGCTCAACCAGGCCGTCGTCTACCGGGACCGGCGCGGTCGCTCGATCACCGCGGACGGGCTGAGCGTCGGGCAGGACCTCCAGGCCGAGATGCTGGAGTCGCAGGGCGAGCTGAGCCTGCGCAGCGCCACCGTCGGCGTCTCGCTGAGCCTGCGCGGCGCCCGGCTGGCCAACCCGTACACCCGGCTGGCGCTGAACGCCCCGCAGCTGACGGTCGAGCGGACGCTGTATCTGACCCCCGCGGGTGTCGGCAATCCGCTGCTGACCAGTGGCACCACGCCCGCGCGCGGTACGCGGGTGCAGCCGTTCGAGTGCCGGGGCGGGGTACGGCTGGACGACGGGCGGTTCGGAGACTCGGTCGATCTGGACCGGGCCCGGTTCATCCTCGACGACGAGCAGGAGCTGTCCCTGCGCCGGGTCCAGACGCCCGAGCTGCGCTTCCTGGGCGAGCGGCCCGAGCGCGGCAAGGTGGTCCTCTCGGGCGCGCGGATCGTGAACCTGATCGACCGGTGGGCCAGCTGGCCGGGCCCGGGCAATCTGCACATGGGCGGCTTCGCCTACGAGAACCTCGTGCCGCAGGACGCCTTCCCGCTCGCCCGGCGCCTGGAGTGGGTGGCGGCGGCGACCGCCGAGTACAACCCCGAGCCCTACGAACGGCTCGCGGCCGTGCTGCGCGGCTCCGGCGAGGACGAGGACGCGCGCGAGGTGCTGCTCGCCAAGCAGCGGCGGCGCCGCGAGACGCTGCCGCCCGCGGCCAAGCTGTGGGGTTACGCACAGGACTGGACGGTCGCCTAC
This sequence comes from Streptomyces sp. NPDC047079, assembly GCF_040643755.1. Classification (NCBI taxonomy): domain Bacteria; kingdom Bacillati; phylum Actinomycetota; class Actinomycetes; order Kitasatosporales; family Streptomycetaceae; genus Streptomyces; species Streptomyces sp. NPDC047079. The sequence goes on along the minus strand of NZ_JBEYUZ010000006.1, from coordinate 271,715 downwards.
GGCTACCGGCCCGGCCGTGCGGCGGTGTGGATGGCGGTGCTGTGGGCGGCGGCCTCGGTCGCCTTCTCGCACGCGAGCCATCCGCCGGTCAGCAAGGACGGGCACCCGGAGTGGAACCCCTCGCTGTTCGCGCTGGACCTGCTGCTGCCGGTCATCGATCTCGGCCAGGTGAGCCAGTGGCGGCTGAGCGGAGGGTGGCAGTGGCTGTCGGCGGTGGTCATCCTGCTCGGCTGGATCCTGGCGACGACGGTCGCGGCGGGGGCGACCCGGCTGCTGCGGCGCAACTGAGGCCCCGTCCGCGGAGCCGCGGCACAGAGACCGCATACGCCCTCAACAGCGGCGAAACAGTCGTTCTTTGCCCACTCTTGACTGTTGAGAATACAACTAAAACGGGTTACGCATTTGTGCTGGCGCGCCCCGACCTGCGCCTTTTCAATGGTCGACACCATGGCACTGCTACGCGCGTTCATCCACAGGGCACGGATGGCACGTACGACCCCCCACCTCGCCGACGGGCTGCCTGCGGACGACGAGGTGCTGCTCGACGCGCCCGACGAGCGGCTGGCCCCCGCCCTGGCGGCGGCCGGGCTCGGCGACCACGGCCCGGCGGCGGAGCTGCTCGCGGCCACCCGTCAGGCCGGCGAGTGGGAGGACCGCGACCGGTATGCGGCGCGGCTCGCCGCCTTCGCGCGCTCCCGCGACGAGTGGTTCGCGCACTGGTGCGCCACCGCCCCGGACGACCCGGACGCGCTGCTGGTCAGGGCGGAGCTGGCGGTGACCCGGAGCTGGCAGTCGCCGGCTCGCGTCGAACTGCTGCGGGACGTCGGCCCGTTGGTCAGGGCGGCGGCCGAGGGCGACTCCTGGGACCCGGTGCCGTGGCGGGTGGCACTCGACCACGCCCGCGGCGTCGGCGCGGACCACACCGAGTTCGAGCGGCTGTGGGGCGAGGCGGTGCGCCGCTCCCCCCACCACTACGGCTGCCATGTCGCGGCGCTGGAGTACCTCTCGGCGGTCTGGCACGGCTCGCACGGCGAGTGCTTCGACTTCGCCGAGACCGCCGCGCAGGACGCGCCGTCCGGCTCCCTGGTTCAGGCGCTGCCCCTGCGCGCCGCCTACGGGTATCTGACGGACGACGGCGGGGCGGTGGTCTCCCGCGGCCGGCTGGACGCGGCGGCGGACCGGGCGATGGCGTTGTCGTCGCGGTACGCGCCCGCGGATCCACGGCCTGCCGAGGTCCGCAACCTCCTCACCTGCGTCCTGGTCGGACTGGGGCGCCGGCAGGACGCGCTGACGCAGTTGCGCCTGATCGGGCCGTACGCCACCTCGTTCCCCTGGGACGGGGCCGGTGACGATCCGCTGGGCCGTTTTTTGGACCTGCGCAGGGACCTCCGCCGGGAGGTGGCGGCGGCGCAAGCCCTCCCCTCGACCCGGCCGCTTCTCCCACGGAGTGAACGCGCCGGACGCGCCCCCGCCCGCGACCATTAGGCTTTCCGGTCGTGACCACCGTCCGGCTTCCGCTCTTCCCACTCAACTCGGTGCTGTTCCCGGGGCTCGTGCTCCCGCTGAACATCTTCGAGGAGCGCTATCGCGCCCTGATGCGCACCCTGCTGAAGACCCCAGAGGACGAACCGCGCCGTTTCGCCGTCGTCGCCATCCGCGATGGGTACGAGGTGGCCCCCAGCGCGCCGGGCATGCCGGATCCGACGGCCCAGCCCGAGCGCGGACCCGCGGCGGGCTTCGGCGCCGACCCGGCCAAGGCGTTCCACGGGGTGGGCTGCGTCGCGGACGCGGCGACGATCCGGGAGCGGCCCGACGGCACGTTCGAGGTGCTCGCGACGGGCACGACACGGGTCCGGCTGCTCTCGGTGGACGCGTCGGGTCCCTTCCTGACGGCCGAGCTGGAGGAGTTGCCGGAGGAGCCGGGCGACGAGGCCGGCGCCCTCGCCGAGGGTGTGCTGCGAGCGTTCCGCCAGTACCAGAAGCGGCTCGCGGGCGCACGGGAGAGGTCCCTGTCGACGGGCGCGGACCTGCCGGACGAACCGGCGGTGGTGTCCTACCTGGTGGCGGCCGCGGTGATGCTGGACACACCGACGAAACAGCGGCTGCTCCAGGCCCCGGACACCGCCTCACGCCTGCGCGACGAGCTGAAACTCCTGCGCGCGGAGACCGCGATCATCCGTAGTCTGCCGTCCTTGCCCGCGTCGGAGCTGACGCGGAGTCCGACAAGTCTGAACTGACGTACGACTTTCGAGGAACAGGCCGGGATGGCGAAGAAGGCGAAGAAGCAGCAGGAACAAAGCGCTGCTGGTGGGCGACGGGCGGGCGGGACTCCGGCGACGGTGGCACTGACGGCCGCGGGTGTGGACTTCACGGTCCACTCCTACGACCACGACCCCTCCCACCCGTCCTACGGCGAGGAAGCGGCCGAGGCGATGGGGGTCTCCCCGGACCGGGTCTTCAAGACGCTGGTGGCCGACGTGGACGGCACGCTGGTGGTCGGGGTGGTCCCGGTGGCGGGCTCGCTGGATCTGAAGGCGCTGGCCACGGCGGTGGGCGGCAAGCGGGCGACGATGGCGGACCCGGCGCTGGCCGAGCGCACGACGGGCTATGTGCGCGGCGGCATCTCCCCTCTGGGCCAGCGCAAGAGACTGCGTACGGTCCTGGACGCGTCGGCGTCGTCGTACGACACGATCTGCGTCTCGGCGGGCCGCCGGGGCCTGGAGGTGGAGCTGTCCCCGAAGGACCTGGCGGCCCTCACGGAGGCGACCCTGGCTCCCATCGGCCGGGCCTGACTCGACGAACGGCCCGTCCTCGGCTAGTACGGATATATGTCGAAGAGGACACGCAAGCGCAAATGGCGCATGAAGAAGGGCCACGCGAACCACGGCCACCGTCCGGCGTGACCACGCCCCTCCCCCGGTGCCGGGCAGCCTCGCACGGCTGCCCCGGCGCCCTCGGGAAGGATTCGACGGCCGCGTACGGGCCGCCCCGCCGACGCGCGTCCCCACGGTCCGCGCACGGCCCGGGCGCGTCCCCTCGCCCGCGTAGGGCCTACGCCACCGGCGGCGCGGCCGATCCGTACGGCGTCGTATAGGGGTCGGGGTCCCGGGGGCCGAACAGCGCCGTCAGGCCGAGGTGCACCACCAGTGCCGCCACCGGCCAGGCCAGCAGCGCACCCTTCGCCCCCAGCTTCAGCGGCGCCGAGAACGTCACGCCCTTGCCCACGGCCTTGGCGTGCGCGAGCACGTTCTGCGTGGGCCCGAGCCAGACGCCCGCCCGCCACGCGAGCAGGGAGCCGAGCAGTCCGCCGAGGGCGAGCGCCGCGACCAGCGGCACTCCGCCCCGCTTGCGCACCAGGAACACGACCAGCGCGCTGAGCGCCCCGAACCCGAGCGCGAGCAGCGCGAACGTCCCGTCCACCCCGATCGCCTGCTCCCCCTCGGTGTCCTTCAGATAGACGACCCAGGCGTTGTCGACCACGTCCCCCACCAGCGGCACGCGCGGCGCGAGCCATGACCACAGCACCCCGAGCAGCACCCCGGCGAGCGCGACACCCACCGTGATCACGGCGGCCTCCCGCAGCTCGGTCTTCATACCGGGTCCGTCCGCGCCGTAGGCGGCCGTGGCGCCGTGCGGAGCGGGGCCCATCCCGGGAGGGGCCGACACGGCTTGCCACCCGCCGCGCGAAGAGTGCGGGGGCTGTTCATGCGGCGGCGGAGGCGGAGTCAACGGAGCGGTCACCTTCACATCCTGCCAGTCGTGTCTGTCAGCCGCGTCACCGGACGGCCGCCCGGCGGTAGGCCCAGGTCGCCAGGGCCAGCGAAGCCGTCCCGACCGCGGCGCACACGGCCAGGTCACCGAGGACCAACGGCCAGTCCGGGTGCCCCCCGAAGGTCCGCGCAAACGCCTCGACCCCGTACGTGGACGGCAGCAGATCCCGTACGACCTGGACGGCATCCGGCATCCGGTGGGCCGGCAGCACCCCCAGCAGCAGCGCCGCCGACATGCCCAACTGCCCGAGCAGGGTCGCCAGTTCGGGGCGAGGCGCGAGCAGGCCGAGGGCGGCGCCGAGTCCGGACAGCGCGGCCCCGCAGAGCGGGATCACCGCCGCCAGCACCCACAGGTGGGCGAGCGGCAGCCCGAACAGCGCGCAGCCGAAGACGGCGGTCACCACGGTCCCGGGCACGGTGAAGGAGGCGTAGGCGCCCGCCGCGCCCAGCACCACCGCGGCCGCCGGCACCGGCAGCGTCGCGTAGTGATCGAGCCCGCCGCTGGCGCGCAGCTGACCGAAGTACTGCGCCAGCAGGTTCAGACCGACGTACGCGACCACCAGCACGGACGCCCCGGCGACCACGGACCGGGCGTCGTCCCCACCGTCCACGACCCCGCGCATCATGATCATGATGCCGATCGACTGGAAGGTCGCCACGAACAGCAGGGGAATCCGCGCGACCCGCGCCCGGGAGAGCTGCGCCCGGTAGACGGCGACGAGCGACGGCCACAACCGTGCCCGCGGCCCCAGGTCGGTCTCGCCCGGGGCACCGCTCTCCGCCACACGGGCGCCGGGCAGAACCTCGGCGGGTACGACACTCACGTCGCGCTGCTCCTCTTCGTTCCTGCCGTCGGCCCGTCCCCCACGGACACGACGCCCCTTGCGCTGCATACGGACCCGACGCCGCGGGCGCTCATGCCTTCACCAGTCCCTGCCGGGTGCTGCCGCCGAGCGCCAGGTAGACGTCCTCCAGGCTGGGGGTGGCCAGAGTGAAGTCGTCGAGGGCGGCGAAGGCGGCACCCCCGGTGACGGTGGCGACGGCCGCGCGTGCCTCCTCCGGGGCCATGCGCAGTGACCAGCGGCGCCCGGACTCGACGGCTCGGGCACGCAGTGCCGCCACCTCGGGGACCTCCAGCGGTGCCTGCTCGCGCCACACGAGTTCGACCCGTACCTCGCCGGCGATCCGCTCCTTGAGCCCGGCCGGGGTGTCACAGGCGATGACCCGCCCCCGGTCGAGGACGGCGACCCGGTCCAGGACGGTCTCGGCCTCGATGACATTGTGGGTGACCAGCAGCACGGTCGTCCCGCGCTCGGCCCGCCGCCGGTCCACGGCCGCCCACACCGCGCGCCGTGCGAGGGGGTCCATCCCGGTCGTCGGCTCGTCGAGCACGAGCAGCGGCCGCTCCCCCATGAGCGCGGCGGCGAAGCAGGCCAGCCGGCGCTGGCCGCCGGAGAGCCTCTTCAGCGGCCGCCCGGCGATCGGCGTGAGTCCGAGTTCGTCGAACACCGCGTCCCGCTCCGCACGAGCCCGTCGCGGTTCGAGACCGCGCAGTCGCCCGGTCGTCTCGGCGGCGAGGGAGACGGTCAGCTCGTCGAGGGCGGTGGACTCCTGGCCCAGGTAGGCGAGGACGCGCGCGGCCCGCTCGGGGTGGCGCACGATGTCATGGCCGAGGATCTCGACGCTGCCGCGGTCGGGCCGCATCAGTCCCGTCAGCTGGCGTACGAGGGTGGACTTGCCGGCGCCGTTCGGCCCGAGCAGCCCGAAGATCTCCCCGCGCCCGACGTCCAGCCGTACGTCGTCGGTCGCCCGCACCTCGGGCGTCCCGGGCGTGCCGCGCCGACTCCGTACCGCGGGATAGGTCTTGGTCAGCCCGCGCACGGCGCACACGACATCGCCACCCTGCCGTTGTGCCTGTGCGGTGCGCGTACTCACAAAGGACGAGGGTAAGGGGTGGCGGACGCCGAGCGGCCCTCGGGGCCCGCCCGGTCCTCCGTGGGCTACTCGCCGGCGGGCGCGTGCTCCGCCGTCGTGCGCTGGTCGATCTCCCGCCAGAATCCCGCCCGGATCGCGTACCGGTCGTGCTCGTCGATCTGGTCGTCCTTGTGCGCGAGCAGGCCGAAGCGCGCCGCGTAACGCAGCAGTTCCCCGTCGATGCGGTGCGGCACCCGCGGATACATGCCCGAAAGTCTCGTCAGGTGGGTGTGGTCGGCGAGGCGCCCGATCCAGCGCCGGGCGAACACCTGTCCTACCTCGTAGGGGTCGCCGCCGACCGTGGTGATGTCCTCCTCCCGGTCGGCCCACCGCTGCTCCGCGGTCGTCAGCTGAGCGAGCGTGGGCAGGGAGGCGGCCTCCGGCGACTCCGCTCCGGCCGGCCGGTCCACCCATCCCTTGTCGGACGACCAGCGCAGTGTCGCCCCGGTGGGCTGCTGCGCGATCTGCGGCCCGGGGGCCCGCAGGGCGGCCAGGTCCTTCGGCGTGGGCACGCCCTTGGACGCCGGTACGGGCTCCTGGGCGCCGTTGCGCGACGCGGGCGCCGTGACGTGCTCCGGTTCCGGCGCCGACTGGTCCGTCGTGGCCGCGAGCGCCGACTCGGGCAGCGGCGCGGACAGGATCGCGGCGATCTCCGGACGCGGGGCCGGCGGGGGCGCGCACACCCCGCCCTGTTCCTTGGCGCGTACCGCCTGGGTGATCCAGGCCCGGTCGAGCACCCTCCGCTCGTCGGCCTCGGCGACCAGATCCTCGGACTGGTTGTAGTCGCCGTCAGCGGCCTGCACGGCCCACAGGTGCACGGCGACCCCGTGCTCCTTGGCGGCCATCATGCCCGGCAGCAGGTCCCCGTCGCCGGTGACGAGCACCACGTCGGAGCAGGCGCGGTTGCGGGCCAGCTCGGTCAGCTCGGCGTGCATCGCTGCGTCGACGCCCTTCTGCGCCCACCGCCCGTCGCTGCGGGTCAGCGCGCCCAGCCGCACGGTCACCCGGGGCATCACGCGCAGCCTTCGGTGTTCGGGCTGCGGGACCCGGTCGGGGGCGCCGTCGAACCAGTAGATGCGCAGCAGGGGCCGTTCCGTGTCGGACTCGGCGCGTTCGCGCAGCCCCTGGATGAGGGCGGCGTGGTCGACGGTGATCCGGGACCTCGAGGGCTCCCCGGCGAGCAGGCTGGCGGCAGCCCCCAGCAGATACCCGGCGTCCACCAGGACGATGCAGCGGTCCACGCGTTCCACCCTCTTTCCGGGAGGTTTGCTTCGGGCTTCCTTCGAGTCTGCCCGACCTCGGGGAGGTTAACGGCCCGAACTGGATCTTCGGCGTGGCGGATCGGGGGCGCCTCCGCACAACAGGCGTTATCACACACGGTAATTATCCGACATGCGCCTGTTGTCAGGCTATGTGAATCTGGTCCCGACTCTGGCCCTCAGATCCCCCACAGGAGGCAGATCACCATGGCCAAGAACAAGAACCGCAAGCAGGCGGGCCCGCAGAACCGCTCCTCCAAGGCCGAGCAGGCACAGGAGCAGGGGCAGAGGTCCTCCGCCACCGAGACGCACGAGTCCCCGGTGGCGCAGGTCCAGGGCAGCCCTGCGGACGTCGCACGGAAGAAGAAGCAGAGCTTCGGCCACAACTGAAGCCCGCATCAGGGAACCTGAAGCCCCACGGCCCAAAGGGGCCCCGATACACACCGAGGGGCGCGCCCTTTGCAGGATGCGCCCCTCGCGTACGCCGCTGTGAACGGTCAGCCCGCCAGGCAGGAGGGTCCGAGCAGGACCTTCAGATCGCCGTAGAGCGCGGGGTCCGGCTTGACGCGGTGACGGTCCAGCCTGAGAACGGTCGTCTTGCGCGGCCCCTGGAGTTTGATGCGCACCTCGCTGTCGCCCTTGTGCTGGCTGAGGATCTCGCCGAGGCGGCTCACCATCGGCGGGGTGACCTTCATCGCGGGGATGGTGAGCACCACGGGCGCGTTGGTGCCCGCGTTGGACAGGTCCGGGACCATCAGTTCCATCGCGACCAGCCGCGGCACGTCCTCGCGCTTGTCGAGACGGCCCTTGACGAACACCACGGCGTCCTCGACGAGTTGGGTCGACACCAGCTGGTAGGTCGCCGGGAAGAACATGCACTCGATCGAGCCGGCGAGGTCCTCGACCGTGGCGATCGCCCAGGCGTTGCCCTGCTTGGTCATCTTGCGCTGGAGGCCCGAGATGATGCCGCCGATGGTGACGACCGCGCCGTCCGCGTGCTCACCTCCGGTGAGCTGCGCGATGCCCGCGTCGGCCTTGTCGGACAGCACATGCTCCAGACCGAACAGCGGGTGGTCGGAGACGTAGAGACCGAGCATCTCCCGCTCCTGAGCGAGCAGATAGGTCTTGTCCCACTCCTCGTCGGTGAAGGTGACGTCCAGACCGAAGCCCGGCTCGCTGCTCTGCTCCTCCCCCATGCCGCCGAAGAGGTCGAACTGACCCTCGGCCTCCTTGCGCTTGACCGCGACCACGTTGTCGATCATCGGCTCGTACTGCGCGGTGAGGCCCTTGCGGGTGTGCCCCATCGTGTCGAAGGCGCCCGCCTTGATCAGCGATTCCGTGGTCCGCTTGTTGCAGACCACCGCGTCGACCTTGTCGAGGTAGTCCGGGAAGGACGTGTACTTGCCCTTGGCCTTGCGGCACTTGATGATCGACTCGACGACGTTCGTCCCCACGTTGCGCACGGCGGAGAGGCCGAAGAGGATCACGTCGTCGCCCTGCGCGGCGAAGTTCGCCTCCGACTCGTTGACGTTCGGCGGGAGCACCTTGATGCCCATGCGCCGGCACTCGTTCAGATAGACGGCCGACTTGTCCTTGTCGTCCTTGACCGAGGTGAGCAGCGCGGCCATGTACTCGGCGGGGTGGTTCGCCTTGAGATAGGCGGTCCAGTACGAGACCAGGCCGTACGCCGCGGAGTGAGCCTTGTTGAAGGCGTAGCCCGCGAACGGGACCAGCACGTCCCACAGGGCCTGGATGGCCTCGTCGCTGTAGCCGTTCTTGCGGGCGCCGGCCTGGAAGATGGTGAAGTTCTTCGCCAGCTCCTCGGGCTTCTTCTTGCCCATCACGCGGCGGAGGATGTCGGCCTCGCCGAGCGAGTACCCGGCGATGATCTGGGCGGCCTTCTGCACCTGCTCCTGGTAGACGATCAGGCCGTAGGTGACGTCCAGGACCTCCTTGAGCGGTTCCTCCAGCTCCGGGTGGATCGGCGTGATCTCCTGCTGGCCGTTCTTGCGCAGCGCGTAGTTGGTGTGGGAGTTCATGCCCATCGGGCCCGGGCGGTACAGGGCCGACACGGCGGAGATGTCTTCGAAGTTGTCCGGCTTCATGAGGCGCAGCAGGGAGCGCATGGGGCCGCCGTCGAACTGGAAGACACCGAGCGTGTCACCGCGCTGGAGCAGGTCGAAGGTCGTGGGATCGTCCAGCGGCAGCGCCAGCAGGTCGATGTCGGCGCCCTTGTTGGACTTCACCATCTTGACGGCGTCGTCCATGATCGTCAGGTTGCGCAGGCCGAGGAAGTCCATCTTCAGCAGGCCGAGCGACTCGCAACTCGGGTAGTCCCACTGGGTGATGGTCACGCCGTCGGTGTGCCGGACCCAGACGGGCACGTGCTCGGTGATGGTCTCGCTGGACATGATCACGCCGGCCGCGTGCACACCCATCTGCCGCACCAGGCCCTCGACGCCCTTCGCGGTGTCGATGACCTTCTTCACGTCCGGCTCGTTCTCGTACATCCCGCGCACCTCGGCCGCCTCCGAGTAGCGCGGGTGGTTCGGGTCGGTGATGCCGGACAGGGGGATGCCCTTGCCGAGGACGTCGGCGGGCATGGCCTTGGTGATGCGGTCGCCCATCGCGTACGGGTAGCCCAGCACGCGCGCGGAGTCCTTGATCGCGTTCTTGGCCTTGATGGTGCCGTAGGTGCCGATCATGGCGACCTTGTCGGCGCCGTACTTCTCCGTCACGTACCGGATCACCTCGACGCGCCTGCGCTCGTCGAAGTCGATGTCGACGTCGGGCATGGAGATGCGCTCGGGATTGAGGAACCGCTCGAAGATCAGCCCGTGCGGGATCGGGTCGAGGTCGGTGATGCCCATGGCGTAGGCGACGATCGAGCCCGCCGCGGAGCCTCGGCCGGGGCCGACCGCGATGCCCTGCTTCTTGGCCCACATGATGAAGTCGGCGACCACGAGGAAGTAGCCCGGGAAGCCCATCGAGATGATGACGTCCATCTCGTACTCGGCCTGCTTCTGACGGTCCTCCGGGACGCCGCCCGGGTAGCGGCGCTCCATGCCGCGGCGGACCTCCTCCTGGAACCAGGTGACCTCGGTGTAGCCCTCCGGGATGTCGAACTTGGGCATGAGGTCGCGCTTCTCGAACATGCCGGTGGTGTCGACCATCTCGGTGACGAGAAGCGTGTTGGCGCAGCCCTCCTGCCAGGCGTCCGAGGAGTCGATGGCGTACATCTCGTCCGTGGACTTCAGGTAGTAGCCGGTGCCGTCGAACTTGAAGCGGTCCGGGTCGGAGAGGTTCTTGCCGGTCTGGATGCACAGCAGGGCGTCGTGGGCGCCGGCCTCGTGCGCGTAGGTGTAGTGCGAGTCGTTGGTGACCAGCGGCGGGATGCCGAGCTTCTTCCCGATCTCCAGCAGGCCGTCGCGGACCCGGCGCTCGATGTCGATGCCGTGGTCCATCAGCTCCAGGAAGTACCTGTCCTTGCCGAAGATGTCCTGGTAGTCGGCGGCGGCCTTCAGCGCCTCGTCGAAGTGGCCGAGGCGCAGCCGGGTCTGCACCTCGCCGGAGGGGCAGCCGGTGGAGGCGACGATCCCCTCGGACCACTGCGCGATGGTCTCCTTGTCCATCCGGGGCCACTTCTGAAGCCAGCCCTCGGCGTACGCGTCCGAGGACAGGCGGAAGAGGTTGTGCAGGCCCGTCCTGTTCACCGCCCACATCGTCTTGTGGGTGTAACCGCCGGAACCGGAGACGTCGTCCCGCTTCTGGTGCGGCTGGCCCCAGAGGATCTTGCGCTTGTTGCGCCGGGACTCGGGGGCGACGTACGCCTCGATGCCGATGATCGGGGTGACCCCGGCCTTCTTCGCGGAGTGGAAGAAGTCGTACGCCCCGTGGAGGTTGCCGTGGTCGGACATGGCGATGTGCGTCATGCCCATCTCGTTGCACGCGTCGAACATGTCCTTCAGCCGCGCGGCACCGTCCAGCAGCGAGTACTGGGTGTGGACGTGCAGGTGCGTGAACGGCGGCTTTGACACGGCTGCGGCCTCCAAGGCGAACGTCGGTCGACGGGTGTCCGACCGGCTGCGGACAGTCTGGGGGGACAGCGTCGAAGTCTATGCCTCGGGACTGACACCCGGCGGGCTTCCCCGCGTACCTTCATCCGGAAGGACACGGACCGCGTCCGTACTTTCGTGCAATGGACACGGGCCTTGCCGTACGCGTCCTCGTGCGGGGGTCGCGGGCACTTTCCGCGTACCGTCGTCCGTTGGAAGGGAACGGGCGAACCGGTCCCACATGTCACGCACCACCTGCACCTGGAGGCACCCCGCGATGTCGGTTCCGCAGCTCGACGCCGAGCAACGCGGCGAGGAGATCCTCGCCGTCTTCGACACCGCCTTCGGCGAGCTGCTCGCCGCCGACCCGGCCGCGTTCCGCGTGAAGTTCCGCAAGATGGCGGCCTCCGCCTTCGCGTTCTACCGGGGCACGGCGTGCCTCTTCTACCACGACCTCGACGCCGAGAGGCGCGGCGGCCCGTACCTGGACGACCGCACCTCCCGGGTGTGGATCCACGGCGACCTGCACGCCGAGAACTTCGGCACGTACATGGATTCCACGGGCCGCCTGATCTTCAACGTGAACGACTTCGACGAGGCGTACGTCGGCCCCTTCACCTGGGACCTGAAGCGCTTCGCCGCCTCCATGGCACTGATCGGGTACGCCAAGGCGCTCAGCGACGACCAGATCACCGAGCTGGTAGGGGTCTACGCGGCGGCCTACCGCGAGCGCGTCCACTCCCTCGCGACCGGCGCCAAGAGGGACGAGGTGCCGCCCTTCACCCTGGACACCGCGCAGGGTCCGCTCCTGGACGCGCTGCGCGACGCCCGCTCGCTGACCCGCTTCGGGCTGCTGGACTCGATGACCGAGATCCGCGACTTCGAGCGCCGCTTCGCGCCCGGCGGCGGCTCCATCGAGCTGGACGCGGCCACGCGCTACAAGGTGCTCGCGGCCTTCGACGGCTATCTCGAGACGCTGCCGGAGACCTCCCTGGCCCGCCCGGACTCCTACCGCGTGAAGGACGTGGTCGGCCGCCGCGGCATCGGCATCGGCTCGGCCGGCCTGCCGTCGTACAACATCCTCCTCGAGGGCCACAGCGACGCCCTGGAGAACGATGTGGTGATCTACATCAAGCAGGCGCAGACCCCGGCCGTCTCCCGCCACGTCACCGACCCGGCGATCCGCGCATACTTCCAGCACGAGGGCCACCGCACGGTGATCTCCCAGCGCGCCCTTCAGGCGCACGCGGACCCCTGGCTGGGCTGGACGGAGCTGGACGGCTCGGGCCAGCTGGTCGCCGAGGTGTCGCCGTACGCCGTGGACCTGGACTGGGGCGACATCGACGACCCGGAGGAGATCGCCGCGGTGGTCGCCGACCTCGGTCGCGCCACGGCCACGATGCACGCGGCGGCGGACGACCAGTCCGGCGAGTCCCTTGTGCCCTTCTCGACGGAGCGGGCCATCGACGCGGCGATCGCCGCCGACGAGACCGGCTTCCCGGAGCTGCTGGTGGACTTCGCCCACACGTACGGGGCCCGCGCGCGTGCCGACCACCAGATCTTCCTGGACCTGTTCCGCAACGGCCGGATCCCCGGCCTGTGAGCCCCCGCCCCCTCGCTCCCTGACCCTCTCGACCACGCCCGCACAACGCTCCCGTAACGCATGGCACCCCTTTAAGGGCGCTTTACGGGAGCACGTGGGAGACTCTCCACGCCATGGACATATCCGGGACCCAGCTCAGAGCCGTACGCGCGGCGCTGTTCACGGCGGTGGTCGTGACGCTCAGCACCGCGTCGCACGTGCTGCTGTCCGAGGTCCCGCTGCCGGTGGGGACAGTGGCCGCGGTCGCGGCCGCCGTCTTCGCCCTCTCCTACGCGCTGGCGGGCCGCGAGCGCGGCTTCGGGCGGATCGCCGCCCTGCTGGTCCCGCTGGAGCTGACCGCGGACACGGTGTTCACCACGGGCCAGCACGCCTGTTACGGCAGGGCGGGCGGCCCTCTCACGGGCCCGCTGCGCTCGGTGGGCCTGGACGTCCTGTGCAGCGGCGGCAGCATGGGCACCCCGCTCACCCGGGTCACCGGCACGGGCACGGACCGGGTCGCGACGCTCCTGGCGCACGCCGATCCGGCGACCGCCTGGCTGCTGCTCGCCGCCCATGTGAGCGTCGGCCTCCTCGCGGCCGTCTGGCTGCGCCGGGGCGAGCGGGCGCTGGCCCAGCTGCTGAGCGCGCTGATGGCGACCACCTTCCGGCCGCTGCTGCTGGCGGTCGCCGCGGTGCGGGTACGCCTCGCGCCGGTCCCCGGGGTGCCGCGCCCCGTCCACCGCACCGCCGCCGCCCGCACCCGCCTGTTCGTGCACTCCCTGGGACGGCGGGGTCCGCCGCGCTCGGTCGCCTTCGGCTAAGGCCGGAGCACTCCAAGAGCACGGAAGCACCCCACCCAACCCGCGCACCCATGTGCGCGCGTCCCTATGGAGATCACCCATGAGCAAGCGGAACAGTCAGACGGCGAAGACGGCGGCCCGGGAGCGGCTGCGCGCGGAGCGCGAGCGCCAGGCCAAGCGCGACAAGGTCAGGCGCCAGTTCATCGTCGCCGCATCGGTCGTCGCCGTCCTGGCGGCGGCGGGCGGCATAGGTTACGCCGTCGTCCAGTCCAACAAGCCCAGCTACTGGGAGGGCCTGAAGAACGCCAAGGTCCTCGCCCCGGCCCACACCACGGGCAGCGACGGCACCACCGTCGTCATCGGCAAGGACACCGCCAAGAAGACCCTCAAGGTCTACGAGGACCCGCGCTGCCCGGTCTGCGCCCAGTTCGAGCAGACGGTCGGCACGACCGTGAAGAAGGACCTCGACGACGGCAAGTTCAAGATCCAGTACATCGGTGCCACGTTCATCGACGGCCACGACAACGGCGTCGGCTCCAAGAACGCGCTGAGCGCCCTCGGTGCCGCGCTCAATGTCAGCCCCGAGGCGTTCCTCGAGTACAAGAGCGCGCTCTACTCGACGAAGTGGCACCCGGACGAGCAGACCGACAAGTTCAAGGACGACAGCTACCTCATCAAGGTCGCAGACACGGTCTCCGCGCTGAAGAACAACACCGAGTTCCAGGACGCGGTCAAGAAGGGCACCTACGACGCCTGGGCGGTGGCCATGTCGAAGACCTTCGACACCAACAAGGACGGCGTGACCGGCACCCCGGGCTTCGTCATGGACGGCAAGAAGCTCACCGCCGACAACCAGGGCACCCCGCTGCTGACGGTGGCCGACTTCAACAGGGTGGTGGACGCGGCCCTCAAGGGCTGACGCCGACCGGCAACCGAGTCTCCGCATGAAGAGCGGGCGAACTTTTCACGTTCGCCCGCTCTCTGTTCGTACTGGTCAGTAATCTGATCGGCCGTGACCAGTCGATACAGATCATCCGAGAGCTCTGGCTCCCTCTCCCCTCGCCGCCGTTCGGTCGTCAAGGCCGCGGCGGCGACTGCTGTCCTGGCCGGCCCGCTGGCCGCCGCGCTTCCGGCCCGCGCCGCCACGGACGCCCCCGCCTTCCTGCACGGTGTCGCCTCCGGCGACCCGCTGCCCGACGGCATCCTGCTGTGGACCCGGGTGACCCCGGTCGCCGAGGCGATACCGGGATCCGGGCTCGGCCCGGACACCGAGGTGAGCTGGGCCGTCGCCAAGGACAAGGCGTTCACCAGCATCGTCGCCAAGGGCTCCACCACCGCGACGGCCGCCTCCGACCACACCGTGAAGGCCGACATCCGCGGCCTGGAAGCGGCCACCGACTACTGGTTCCGGTTCTCGGCCGGCGGTACCGACTCCCCGGTGGCACGCACCCGCACAGCGCCGGCGGCCGACGCGGCCGTCTCCGGCCTGCGTTTCGGCGTGGTCTCCTGCGCCAACTGGGAGGCCGGCTACTTCTCCGCCTACCGCCATCTCGCGGCCCGCAACGACCTGGACGCGTGGCTGCACCTCGGCGACTACATCTACGAGTACGGCACCGGCGGATACGGCACGCGCGGCACTGTGGTGCGCCGGCACGCGCCCACCCACGAGATCCTCACCCTCGCCGACTACCGCATCCGGCACGGCAAGTACAAGACCGACCCGGACCTTCAGGCCCTGCACGCCAAGGCACCCGTCGTCGCGATCTGGGACGACCACGAGTTCGCCAACGACGCCTGGTCGGGCGGCGCCGAGAACCACACCGAGGGCGCCGAGGGCGCCTGGAGCGCCCGTCAGGCCGCCGCCAGGCAGGCCTACTTCGAGTGGATGCCGGTGCGTCCGGCGATCGCCGGCACCACCTACCGTCGGCTGCGCTTCGGCAAGCTCGCCGACCTCTCGCTGCTGGACCTGCGCTCGTTCCGCTCGCAGCAGGTCAAGGTCGGCAACGGCTCGGTCGACGACCCGGACCGAACGCTCACCGGCCGCGCCCAGCTGGACTGGCTGAAGGCCGGCCTGAAGGCCTCCGACACCACCTGGCGGCTGGTCGGCAACTCGGTCATGATCTCGCCGTTCGCCATCGGCTCCCTCTCCGCCGACCTGCTCAAGCCGCTCGCCAAACTGCTCGGCCTGCCGCAGGACGGCCTGGCCCTCAACACCGACCAGTGGGACGGCTACACCGACGACCGCCGGGAGCTGCTCGCCCACCTGCGCTCCAACGCCATCCGCAACACCGTCTTCCTGACCGGTGACATCCACATGGCGTGGGCCAACGACGTGCCGGTGGACGCGGGCACCTACCCGCTGTCGGCGTCGGCGGCCACCGAGTTCGTGGTGACCTCGGTGACCTCCGACAACCTCGACGACATCGTGAAGGTCCCCGAGGGCACCGTCTCCGCCGTCGCCTCGCCGCTCATCAGGGCCGCCAACCGGCACGTCCACTGGGTGGACACCGACCGCCACGGCTACGGCGTGCTGGACCTCACCGCCGAGCGGGCGCAGATGGACTACTACGCCCTGTCCGACCGCGCCAGCGCGAACGCCACCTCCTCCTGGCAGCGCTCGTACCGCACGCGCAGCGGCACGCAGAAGGTCGAGCGCACGTACGACCCGGTGTAAGCCGGGAGCCGGACGGCTACAGGCTGTCGAGGAAGCCGAGCGCCACCCGCCAGGTGGCCTCGGCCGCCTCCTCGTCGTAGTCCGGCAGGTCCGGGTCGGTGTAGAGGTGACCGGCGCCCGCGTAACGATAGATCTCGACGTCCGCGCCCGCCCTCCCCATCTGGAGATACCAGGCGCTCAGCCAGTCGTCCGTCTCGAACGGGTCCGGCTCGGCGACATGCAGCTGCACCGGCAGCCCGTCCACCGAGGCGCTCGGCGCGATGTCCGACGTGCCGTGCAGCAGCAGGAGCCCGCGCGCGCTCTTGTCGCCGAGCGCCAGGGTCTGCGCGATGGAGGCGCCGAGGGAGAACCCCGCGTACACCACTCCTCGCTCCGAGTACGGCGCCGCGGCCAGGACCGCCCGCTTGAGCAGCTCTTCCTTGCCGATCTCGTCCTTGAAGGCCATGCCCTCCTCGACCGTCTCGAAGGTGCGGCCCTCGAACAGGTCCGGGGTCCACACCTCATGCCCGGCGGCACGCAGCCGGTCGGCGGCGGCCCTGACCGCGGGCCGCGGTCCGTATGTCGAGTGGAAGAGCATGATGTTCATGAGCCCATGGTGCCAGTCGGCACGGACAACGCTGTGAACAGTGGTTTCCCAGGGAGATCCGGGACACAGGTTCAGGACGCCGTCAGCCGGTTACGTTCGAAGGCATGGAGAACGTACTGCGCCCGGTGATCGTCGTCGGTGGCTCGGTCGTGCTCACCGTGCTCGTCGGGTGGGCCACGGACCGCCTGCTGCGCAAGGCGAACGCCGGGCACCCCGAGACGCCCCTGTGGGGACTGCTCCGCCGCGGCAGCATCCCCTACCAGCTCGTCCTGTGCGCGGCGCTGCTGAGAGGGTCCTACGACCAGGCGGAGCTCCTGGAGGCGCATCAGGTCGCCGTCGGGCGCACCCTGACGCTCGTCCTCATCGGATCCGCCGCCTGGCTGGTGATCCGTATCGCGGGCGCGGTCGTCGAGACGTCCTACTCGCGCTACGCCCGCGCCCACCGCGACCCGGCCCGGGTCCGGCGTGTGCGCACCCAGGTCTCGCTGATCATGCGGGTGGTGTCGGCGGTCGTCGGGGTGGTGGCGGCCAGCGCAATGCTGCTGACGTTCCCGGCGATGCGGACGGCCGGCACCTCGCTGCTGGCCTCGGCCGGCATCCTCGGCATCGTCGCAGGTGTCGCCGCGCAGTCCACGCTCTCCAACATCTTCGCCGGCTTGCAGATAGCGTTCGGCGACATGGTCCGGATCGGCGACACGGTCGTGGTGAACGGCGAGTGGGGCACCGTCGAGGAGATCACCCTGACGTTCCTGACGGTACGGACGTGGGACGAGCGCCGGATCACCATGCCGGTGTCGTACTTCACCTCGCAGCCGTTCGAGAACTGGTCGCGCGGCGGCTCCCAGATGACCGGCATCGTCTACTTCCACCTCGACCACTCCGCGCCCGTGGAGGCGATGCGCGACAAGCTCCGCGACTTTCTGCGCGAGTGCCCCGCCTGGGACGGCCGTGCCTTCGGCCTCCAGGTCACCGACACCACACCCAACACCATGCAGGTGCGGGCGCTGGTGACCGCGAAGGACGCGGACGACATCTGGACACTGCGGGTCACCGTCCGCGAGCGGATGATCCGCTGGCTGAGCGAGGCGCACCCTTACGCGCTGCCGCGGGTCAACACGGCGAACGCCGTGCCCCCGCCGAGCAGGAACGGCCACGCGTGGGCCGACGGTGCGGCCCGCGGCGGCCACGCGTCGCCGGAGGACTCGGTTCCCGCGACGCACGAGTCGCCCGAGGGCCGGATGCGCAAGGCCTACGAGTCGTCGCGGACGGGCCGGGGCTGAGTCCCGGGCCCGTCAGTGCCCCCGTTCGGCGCCGCCGTTGACCTGGATCACCTGGGCGGTGATGTGCCGGGCGCCGGGGGACGCCAGCCAGTGCAGGGTCTGGGCGACGTCACCGGGGGTACCGGGGCGGCCGGTCGACGTCTCGGCGATGAGCCGGTCGCGCCGCCCCGGTTCCATCGTGCACCCGAAGAATTCGGTGTCCTCGACATAGCCGGGCGCGACCACGTTGACCGTGATGCCGCGGGGTCCCAGCTGCCGGGCCAGATCGAAGGCGTAAGGGTGCAGCGCGGCCTTGGACGCGGCGTACGCCCCGCTGCCCGAGCCCCGGTAGGCGGCGATGGAGCTGAGGAACAGCACGCGCCCGCCGGGGGAGGCGAGCCGGTCCCGCAGCGCCTCCGTGAGCAGGGCCGCGGTGAGCACGTTCACCCGGAAGTTGACGGTCCAGGCGTGTGCGACCGCTCCGAGCGGGTCGTCGGCGTCGGCCACGGGCTCCAGGTTCCCGGCGCCGCCCGCGCTGTTGACGAGCACATCCACGGTGCCGAGCTCGTCCGCCACACAACGGGAGACCCCGCGCACGGCGTCCGGGTCGCTGAGGTCGGCCGCGTAGGTGAGTGCCCCGGGCACTTCCGCCTTCTCCAGTACGTCCGCCCGCCTGCCGAGGAGCAGCACCCGGTCGCCGTCCGCCGCGAAGGCCCGCGCCGCCGCGAGGCCGATTCCCGTACCGCCACCGCTGACCACCACATTGCGCGCCATGGTCCGATCCTACAAAGGCGGGGTGCCGAGGGGCGGTTGCTCTTCCGCCGAGCGTCCGGGCGGGTCGCCCCGGCCTGGTCTCCGGCGGGGCGCCACGCCCGGCCTGCGGCGGGTCCCACGGCCGGCCCCGGCGGGTGCGGCGTTGTCAGCGCAGACTGCGCACGTCGAGGTGGCGCAGCACCCGGTCGACGATCTCGGGGTCCGCCCCCGGTTCGCTGCGGGCGGCGAGCACCTCGTGGCGCGCCGCGCTCAGCATCTCCCCCTGGATCCTGCGCAGCCGCTTGAGGCGCCGGGCACGCTGCTCGTGCGCCTCGCGCCGCTCCTCGTCGCCCAGGTCCGGGCTGATGCGCGCACCGATGTCGAAGGCCCGTCGCAGCAGCTGCTCGGACAGCTCCTCCGGCAGGTCCTCCACCTCCTCGATCTCCCTCAGCCTCCGCTTCGCCGCCTTCGCCGCGCGTGCGGCCAGCTTCCGTTCGAACTCCTTCTCGCTCACCGTGTCGGCGCGCACGCCCAGCCGTCTCACCAGCCACGGGAGCGTCAGCCCCTGGAGCACCAGGGTCGCCATGATCACCCCGAAGGCGATGAAGACGATCTCGTCACGATCGGGGAAGGGCGATCCGTCGTCCATGGTCAGGGGGACGGCCAGGGCCAGCGCCACCGAGGCCACGCCCCGCATCCCCGACCACCACATCACGACGGTCTCCCGCCACGACATGGGGATCTCCTCGTCGTAGTCCCGCAGAGCGTGCAGACGCTTGGTCAGCCAGGTCGCGGGCAGCAGCCACAGGAGCCGTACGAGCACCACGACCGCCGCGATCGCGGCGGCCCAGCCGAGCATCTGGCCCCACCGCCCGGACGCGGTCCTGATCGCGTGGTGCAGCTCGAGCCCGATGAGCCCGAACGCGACTCCGGTGACCAGGGTGTCCACCACGTCCCAGAACGTGTGTCCGGCCAGGCGCATCAGCACGTCGTCGGGATCGCTGGCGTACTCCGCCAGGAACAGCGCGGTGACCAGCACGGCCAGCACGCCGGAGCCGTGCAGTTCCTCGGCCAGCACGTAGGAGGCGTACGGCACCAGCAGCGTCAGGCCCACCTGGAGGGTGGCGTCCTCCAGCAGGCCGATCAGTTTGTTGGCGACCCAGCCGAGGGCGAGCCCGACGAGCAGCGCCACCACCGCGGAGAGCGCCAGTTCGAGCAGGGCCCGCGGCAACGAGAAGGTCCCGGTGACGGCGGCCGCGATCGCGACGTGGTACAGCACGATCGCCGTGACGTCGTTGAACAGGCCTTCGCCCTCCAGGATCGACACCAGGCGGCGGGGCAGTCCGAGCTGCCCCGCCACGGCGGTCGCCGCGACCGGGTCGGGCGGTGCGACCACCGCGCCCAGCGCGACCGCGGCCGCGATCGGCAGACCCGGCACCACTGCGTGCGCGACGACGGCCACGCACACGGTGGTGACGAACACCAGGGCCACGGCCAGCAGGAAGATCGGCCGTTTGTTCGCCGCGAACTGCCGCCACGAGGTCCGGCGCACCGCCGCGTACAGCAGCGGCGGCAGCAACGCGGGCAGGATCAGCTGCGGCGGGATATTCACGTTGGGGACGAACCCGGGCACGGCGAGCGCGATCCCGAGCAACGTCATCAGCACCGGGGCGGGCAGCCCCAGCCGGTCGCCGACCGGGACGCTCACCACGGCCCCGAGCAACAGCAGGAGCAACAGGGCCAACTGGTCCACGGACAGCGCTCCCGAAGGTTGGAGGTTCACACAGCGGAGTCCAGCCTGCCATGTAATTCCTCCCGGCCTCCGCGGCGCCCCAGGTCACACGGGTCGTCGCATCGCCCGGTGCGGGATCCCGGCATCGGGGAACTCCGGGCCGTACGCCGCGTAGCCGAGCCGTTCGTAGAAGCCCAGGGCGTGGGTCTGCGCATGCAGGTCCACCGCGGTCAGCCCCCGCGCGCGGGCGGCGTCCTCGATCGCCCGCACGAGCGCCGCGCCGACGCCGACGCCGCGTGCCTCCCGCGTCACCGCGAGCCGCCCGAGGGAGCCCACGGACGGGTCGCCGCCCGTCTTCGCCGCGGCCGCTTCCCCGTGCAGCAGCCGGCCCGTGCCGAGCGGCACCCCGTCCCGCCGTATCGCGAGCACGTGGAGGGCGCCGGCGTCGTAGGCGTCGTACTCGATGTCCTCGGGGACGCCCTGCTCGCGCACGAAGACCTCCTTGCGGACCGCGAAGCACGCCTCGCGGTCTGCGGGGTCCTCGGCGAGGCGCACCACGAACGCGGCGCTCAAGCCCAGCTCTCCTCACGCACCTTGTCCAGCGCCTTCTGGAGGTCGGCGGGGTAGGCACTCTCGAACTCCACCCACCGTCCGTCCGCCGGGTGCTCGAAACCGAGGCGCACCGCGTGCAGCCACTGCCGGGTCAGGCCGAGCCGCTTGGCGAGCGTCGGGTCCGCTCCGTAGGTCAGATCGCCGACGCACGGGTGGCGGTGGGCGGCCATGTGGACGCGGATCTGGTGGGTGCGGCCGGTCTCCAGCTTGACGTCGAGCAGGGAGGCCGAGCGGAATGCCTCGATCAGGTCGTAGTGCGTGACGGAGGGCTTGCCGTCGGCGGTGACGGCCCATTTGTAGTCGTGGTTCGGGTGGCGGCCGATGGGCGCGTCGATGGTGCCGCTGGTCGGGTCGGGGTGGCCCTGGACGAGCGTGTGGTAGCGCTTGTCGACCGTGCGCTCCTTGAACTGGCGCTTGAGCGAGGTGTACGCGTGCTCCGACTTCGCCACCACCATCAGGCCGGACGTGCCGACGTCGAGGCGGTGCACGATGCCCTGGCGCTCGGCGGCACCGGAGGTGGAGATGCGGTACCCGGCGGCGGCCAGACCGCCGATCACGGTGGGGCCCGACCAGCCGGGCGACGGGTGCGCGGCCACGCCGATCGGCTTGACGACGACCACCACGTCCTCGTCGTCGTACACGATCTCCATGCCCTCGACCGGCTCGGCGACGACCTGCACCGGCGCGGGCGCCTGCGGCATCTCCACCTCGAGCCAGGCGCCGCCGCGCACCCGCTCCGATTTGCCGACCACGGTGCCGTCGACCTGCACCTTGCCCGCCGCGGCCAGCTCCGCGGCCTTCGTACGGGAGAAGCCGAACATGCGGGAGATGGCGGCGTCGACGCGCTCGCCCTCCAGGCCGTCGGGCACGGGCAGGGTACGGATCTCGGGAAGCGTGCTCACCCGTCGAGTATGCCGGACAGGTCGGACAGCGCCGTACGAGAGTCCCGGGCGGGGACTTCCGCGGGAGGGCCCGGGTGGTCAGTCCTTGTGGACCGTGCCGTCCGGGTCCAGGCCGCGGAAGGACAGCAGCACGATCAGGATGCCGCCGCAGACGATCGCCGAGTCGGCCAGGTTGAACACGGCGAAGCCCTTGGGTGCGATGAAGTCCACCACCGCGCCCTTGAAGACGCCCGGCGAGCGGAAGAGCCGGTCGGTGAGGTTGCCGAGGGCGCCGCCGAGCAGCAGCCCGAGCGCGATGGCCCAGGGCAGGCTGTAGAGCTTGCGGGCGAGACGGGCGATCACCACGATCACCGCTGCGGCGATCACCGTGAAGAGCACGGTGAAGGCCTGGCCGAAGCCGAAGGCGGCGCCCGCGTTGCGGATCGCCTCCAGTCGCAGCCAGTCCCCGATGATCCGGATCGGCGCGTGGTGCTCCAGCTTCGCGACCACGATCAGCTTGCTGCCCAGGTCGAGGACGTAGGCGATGGCGGCGACCGCGAACAGGACCGCCATCCGGCGCCCGCCCCGCGCGGCCTCGGCGGCGCCGGCCCCCGGCGTCCGCGCCCTGGCGCCCTCGGCCGGGGCTCCTTCGGGCGCGCCCGCGGAGTCCGGGGCGGGGCGTTCGCCGGACAGCGCCCGTGCGCCGGAGTGGTCGGGCCCGGCCCCCACCGTTTGTGGGATATCCGGCGTACCGGTGATGCGCTCCGCCTCTGCCACGTGAGTCCCTCAACCTAGGTGCCTGACTGAGGACGAGACTACGGCACGAGCCCGCCCGACCCGGTGTCCAGGAGGTGCCATCAGCGGCGTTCCTGCTTCTGCTTGCACTCCACGCACAGGGTGGCGCGCGGAAACGCCTGCATTCGGGCCTTGCCGATGGGATTGCCGCAGTGCTCGCACAGTCCGTAGGTGCCGGCGTCGAGGCGGTGCAGGGCGCGCTCGGTCTGTTCGAGCATCTCACGCGCGTTGGCGGCGAGCGCCATCTCGTGCTCGCGCGTGATGTTCTTGGTGCCGGTGTCGGCCTGGTCGTCGCCCGCGCCGTCCCCGGAGTCCCGCATCAGACCGACCAGCGCCTGCTCGGACGCGTCGATCTCGCCGCGCAGACGCGTCGCTTCGCTTTCCAGCTCCGCGCGTGCCTCGGCAACCTCCTCGGGGGTCCACGGAGCCTCGCCGGGGCGCACCGCCAGTTCACCGGGCTCCGCCGCGGCGATCCGTGCCTTGGGGACCGCCGAGGGGGTCGTCGCCGCCGTGGCCGTGCCAGGAGTCTTCTTCGCAACCACCGTCGTGGCTCCCGTCTGCTCCGCGGCCTCGCCGGCGCCCGCCTTCTTGGCCGTGCTCCTCTTGGCCGCACTCTGTGTGGGGGTGCTCTTCGCGGCGCTGCCCTTCACGGCGGCGCTCTTGCCGGCGGCGGCCCCGGCCGGGGCCGTCTTCCCTGCGGCGGCCGTCTTGGCTGCCGCCCGCTCGGTGGCGGCGCCGGTCGCCGCCCTCTCGGCTGCGGTCTTCTTCGCCGCTTTCCGGGTGACCGTGCCGGTCGCCGTCGCCTTCTTGCCGGTGGTGGCCTTCTTCGCCGCCGGTCGCTCGGGACCGCCCTTCTCCCTGGCCGCCCCGACGGGAACACTGTCGGCCCGGCTGACGGGTGCGTTCGCCGCCCGGGTCGGCGCGACCGCTTCCTCGACCGCCTTCTTCGAGGCCGCCGCCTTCCCGGACACGGCCTTCACGGACGACGCCTTCTTGGACACCGCCTTCGTGGACACCGCCTTCTCCGAGGCCACCTTGTTCGAGGCCGCTTCCTTGGACGCCGCCCGCCCGGACGCCGCCGCCTTCCGGGAGGCCGCCGACTTCCCGGCGGACGTCCTCTTCGCTGGGGCAGTGTTCTTCACAGGGGCCGCCTTCTTCGGATGGGCCGTCTTCTTCGCAGGGGCCGTCTTCCCGGTGACCGCCTTCCGGGCGGCCGCCTTCGAGGGAGACGCTTTCTCGGGCACGGCTTTCTCGGCACGCGTCTTCCCGGTGGCCGTCCTCCCGGCCGCCGGTCCCTTGACCGCCTTCCGCCCAGTCGTCTGCTGGGCGGGCACCCCGGACGCGACCGTCTTCCCGGCCGCCTCCTCGTCGGCCACGGCCCCCTTGGCAACCGCCTTCCTGACGGCCGCCTTCTTCCCGGCCACCTTCTTGGCAGCCGTCTTCTCGCCGACCGCCTTCCCGGCGACCGTCCCCGTGGCGCCGGTCTTCCTGCCGAGCGCCTTCCCGGCCGCCTCTTCGTCGGCCACGGCCCCCTTGGCAACCGCCTTCCTGACGGCCGCCTTCTTCCCGGCCGCCCCCTTGGCAGCCGTCTTCTCGCCGACCGCCTTCCCGGCGACCGCCTTCCCCGCGACCGCCTTCCCGGCCGCCGCCTTCCCCCCGACCGCCTTCCCGGACGCCGCCTTCCCGGACGCCTCCCCGGAAGCCGCTCTGTCGGCGCCCGTCCTGGCCCCGGCCGGCCTCGTGGCGGCGGTCCTGCCCACCGCTGTCTCCCCGGGAGGGACCGGAGCCCCGGCCGCCCCCGAAGAGCCCGCCTTCCGTGCCGCCGCCCTCGCCGAAGCGGTCTTCTCGTCACCGGCCGCGCTCGCGGCAGCCGTCCCCCCGGTGGACTTCCTCGTGGAGGCCGTCCTTCGGGCGGCCGTCGTGGCGCCCGGCTTCGTGGTGCCCGTCCTCATGGCTCCGGTCTTTCCGGCGGCGGCCTTTGCGGTGCGAGCCTTCGCCGTGGCCGGCCGCCCGGCGGTCCCCGCCGCCGGAGCCCTGGCCGCCCTCGTCGAAGCCTTCTCCGCGATGCCCGCCCCCTCAGTGCGAGCCGTTATCCCGACGGCCGGCTCCTCGGTCGCCGGCCTTGCCTCGGCCGTCCCGTTCCCGGTGATCCCGGGGACCGGGGCCTCGCCCGTGCGCCTGGCCCCGGCGGCAGCCGCACGCAGCGTCTTCACCGGCCTGCCCGTACGCCGCCCCGACGTGCTGTGGGTGTTCCGGCTGCCGTTCACATCCCTGGCCGCAACACCGCCGGAGGCAGCCGCAGCCGTGGATCTGTCGGACGCCGACTGCTGTACGGCGATCTTCTTCGCCACCATGGCCGCGGCCCCTTCACATATTGTGATCTTGCGCGCGCAATCGTGCTGGGACGATAAATCGACTTCTGACCCGCGGCAACGGGGCACGCCAGCGATTCGCCCGCCACCCGCGTGCCACGCGACGAGCCTGCATCCGTTGTGCCCAGCTCTCCGCCCGGTAATCCGCCGACACCGACGGCCCGGAATGCCCGCATCCGCACTTCGCCATTCGGGTCATCCGGCACCCTGCGGCGGCCGCGGCCGGCGGAGGAGGAAAACCGGACGGCCGCCGTGCGTGCGGCGCCGTACACTGGGCGAAGCGAGAAGCGTGGATGGGGACGAGTAGCGGCGTACGCAGCCCAGAGCGACCCGGGGACGGTGGGAGCCCGGGGGTGAGCGCGTCGTGAAGATCACCCCGGAGCCGCCGGAAGAAAGCCTTGGCCTGTGGGCGCCGCCCACAGGCCGCCCAGGGCCAGTAGAACCGGCATCGCGACCCCAATGAGGGGGTTCACCGGAGCGTACGGCGCACCGGGGAGCCAAGGAGGGTGGTACCGCGGGAGCGCGCCGCACACGGCGTAGGGAGAATTCACCGAATTCCCTGCTCTCGTCCCTCCGACGGAAGGCAGCACGTCCGCCGGAGGAAGATCCATGACGCAGTACCGCCAGGTGCCCGCCCAGGTCGACCTGCCCGCACTCGAGCACGCCGTGCTCGACTTCTGGCGCGAGCAGAAGATCTTTGCCAAGAGCCTGGAACAGTCCGAGGGCCGCCCCGAATGGGTGTTCTACGAGGGCCCGCCCACGGCGAACGGCATGCCGGGTGCCCACCACATCGAGGCCCGCGTCTTCAAGGACGTCTTCCCGCGCTTCCGCACCATGCGCGGGTACCACGTGGGCCGCAAGGCCGGCTGGGACTGCCACGGCCTCCCGGTGGAGCTGGCGGTCGAGAAGGAGCTCGGCTTCAACGGCAAGCAGGACATCGAGGCGTACGGCATCGCCGAGTTCAACGCCAAGTGCCGTGAGTCGGTGACCCGCCACACGGACGCCTTCGCCGAGCTGACGACCCGCATGGGCTACTGGGTCGACCTGGACGACGCCTACCGGACGATGGACCCCGAGTACGTGGAGTCCGTGTGGTGGTCCCTGAAGGAGATCTTCAACAAGGGGCTGCTGGTCCAGGACCACCGCGTCGCCCCCTGGTGCCCCCGCTGCGGCACCGGCCTGTCGGACCACGAGCTGGCGCAGGGCTACGAGACGGTCGTCGACCCCTCGGTCTATGTCCGTTTCCCGCTCACCTCCGGTCCGCTGGCCGGCCAGGCCGCCCTCCTGGTGTGGACGACGACCCCGTGGACGCTGGTCTCCAACACCGCGGTCGCCGCGCACCCCGAGGTCACCTATGTCGTGGCGACGAACGGCGAGGAGAAGCTCGTCGTCGCCGAGCCGCTCGTCGGCAAGGCGCTCGGCGAGGGCTGGGAGACCACGGGGCAGACCTTCACCGGCGCCGAGATGGAGCGCTGGACGTATCGACGTCCCTTCGAGCTGGTGGAGTTCCCGCAGACCCCGGGCGGCACCCACTATGTGGTCAACGCGGAGTACGTCACCACCGAGGACGGTACGGGTCTGGTCCACCAGTCCCCCGCCTTCGGTGAGGACGACCTGAAGGTCGGCCGCGCGTACGGCCTGCCGGTGGTCAACCCCGTCCGCCCCGACGGCACCTTCGAGGAGGACGTCCCGCTGGTGGGCGGCGTCTTCTTCAAGAAGGCGGACGAAAAGCTCACCGAGGACCTCCAGCAGCGCGGTCTGCTCTTCAAGCACGTCCCGTACGAGCACAGCTACCCGCACTGCTGGCGCTGCCACACCGCGCTGCTGTACTACGCGCAGCCGTCCTGGTACATCCGCACCACGGCCGTCAAGGACCGTCTCCTCCGGGAGAACGAGAAGACCAACTGGTACCCGGACACGGTCAAGCACGGCCGGTACGGCGACTGGCTGAACAACAACATCGACTGGGCGCTGTCCCGCAACCGCTACTGGGGCACCCCGCTGCCGATCTGGCGCTGCGAGGACGACCACCTCACCTGCGTCGGCTCCCGCGCGGAACTGACCGAGCTGACGGGCACCGACCAGTCCGGCCTCGACCCGCACCGCCCGTTCATCGACGACGTCACCTTCGGCTGCCCGCAGTGCGGGAAGACCGCCACGCGTGTGCCGGAGGTCATCGACGCCTGGTACGACTCGGGCTCGATGCCGTTCGCGCAGTGGGGCTACCCGTACAAGAACAAGGAACTGTTCGAGAGCCGCTACCCGGCGCAGTTCATCTCCGAGGCCATCGACCAGACCCGCGGCTGGTTCTACACGCTGATGGCGGTCGGCACGCTGGTCTTCGACAAGTCGTCGTACGAGAACGTGGTGTGCCTCGGCCACATCCTCGCCGAGGACGGCCGCAAAATGTCCAAGCACCTGGGCAACATCCTCCAGCCGATCCCGCTCATGGACCAGCACGGCGCGGACGCGGTCCGCTGGTTCATGGCCGCGGGCGGCTCCCCGTGGGCGGCCCGTCGCGTCGGCCACGGCACGATCCAGGAGGTCGTCCGCAAGACGCTGCTGACCTACTGGAACACGGTCGCGTTCCAGGCGCTGTACGCCCGCACGTCGGGCTGGGCGCCCGGTGACGCCGACCCGGCCCCGGCCGACCGCCCGGTCCTGGACCGCTGGCTGCTGTCCGAGTTGCACGCGCTGACCGACCAGGTGACCGACGCTCTGGAGGGGTACGACACCCAGCGCGCCGGCAAGCTGCTGTCGGCGTTCGTCGACGACCTGTCGAACTGGTACGTCCGCCGCTCCCGCCGCCGCTTCTGGCAGGGCGACAAGGCCGCGCTGCGCACCCTGCACGAGGTCCTCGAGACGGTCACGAAGCTGATGGCCCCGATCACCCCGTTCATCACCGAGCGGGTCTGGCAGGACCTGGTCGTGCCGGTGACCCCGGGCGCCCCGGAGTCGGTGCACCTGGCCGGCTGGCCCGAGGCGGACCTGTCCGTGATCGACCCGGAGCTGTCGAGGCAGATGGTGCTGGTGCGCCGGCTCGTCGAGCTGGGCCGGGCCACACGCGCGGAGTCCGGCGTCAAGACGCGTCAGCCGCTGTCCCGCGCGCTGGTGGCGGCGGCCGGCTTCGAGACGCTGGACCGGGAGCTGCACACGCAGATCACCGAGGAGCTGAACGTCGAGGGCCTCGCGTCGCTGAGCGAGGTCGGCGGCAGCCTGGTCGACACGACGGCGAAGGCGAACTTCCGCGCGCTCGGCAAGCGTTTCGGCAAGCGCGTCCAGGACGTGGCCAAGGCGATCGCGAACGCCGACGCGGCGGCGCTGTCCCTGGCGCTGCGCGAGGGCACCGCGACGGTGGAGGTCGACGGCGAGACGGTCACCCTCGCCCCCGACGAGGTGATCATCACGGAGACCCCGCGTGAGGGCTGGTCGGTGGCGTCCGACTCCGGCGCGACGGTCGCCCTCGATCTGGAGATCACCGAGGAACTGCGGCAGGCGGGCCTCGCCCGTGACGCGATCCGGCTGATCCAGGAAGCCCGCAAGAACAGCGGCCTGGACGTCGCCGACCGCATCGCGCTCCGCTGGACCTCGACGGACCCGGCGGTGATCGCGGCGCTGACCGAACACTCGGATCTGATCGCCGACGAGGTCCTCGCCACGGAGTTCGTCCAGGGCGAGGCGGACGACAGCTACGGGGAGCCGTTCACCGACGCCTCCCTGAGCCTCACGTTCCGCCTGCGCAAGGCGTAGCGGCACATCCGAAGGCCCGGGCCCGCCGGAAATTCTCGACGGGCCCGGGCCTTCGGCGTTGCGTACGCACGCACAACCGCTCCCCCAGCCGAACATCCGGGGCAAAAGCCCCGAACGCGCGTAGCACAAGGGCGGGGCCCCGGATCACTCGATCCGGGGCCCCGCCCTGAGGTGCTGCCGACACCTACGGCTGACTCGTGAACGTCAGTTGTCGTCCTCGTCGATGAGGAAACCACGCATCGGCGAGGGAGCCTGGCCCATCGGCGACGGGCCCTGCGGACGCACCGGTGCCATCGGCTGGGTCATCGCCGGGGACATCTGCTGCTGACCGCCGTAGGACGGACCGGACGGAGCCGGGGGACCACCCATCGTCTGGTTGCCGCCGTACGACGGGGCACTCGCGCCCGCAGGAGCCATCGACGGCGCCGACGGCGACGGCAGGGAGGCCGCGGCCGGGGTCCGCGGCGGGGCCAGCGAGTCGTCGGCCTGGGTCTCCAACTGACGCAGCTGCGACTCCAGGTAGGACTTCAGACGGGTGCGGTACTCGCGCTCGAAGCCGCGCAGGTCCTCGACCTTGCGCTCCAGCGTGGCGCGGGCGGACTCCAGGGAGCCCATCGCGACACGGTGCTTCTCCTGCGCGTCCCGCTCCAGGGCATCGGCCTTGGCACGGGCGTCGCGCTCCAGACCCTCGGCACGGCTGCGAGCCTCACCGACGATCTTGTTGGCCTCGGAGCGGGCCTCGGCGATCGCCTGGTCGGCGGTCTGCTGGGCCAGCGAGAGGACGCGCGCGGCGCTGTCGCCGCCGGGGCCCTGACCGGGCATGCCCGGACCGCCCATGGGGCCGCCCATCGGACCGCCCATGGGGCCACCCATCTGCTGCTGCATCGGGGGCTGTCCCCCCATCGGCCCCTGCCCCATCGGACCCTGGCCCATCGGGCCGGGCCCCTGGGGACCACCCTGACCGCCGCCGGGGCCGGCAGGCAGCTGCGGGGCGCCGCTCGGCAGCTGGGGCGGGCCACCCATGGGGCCGCCCATCTGCTGCTGCGGCGGACCCGATATCCCGGCGGGTACGGGACCACCAGGACCGCGCATGCCCTGCTGAGGCATACCCTGCTGCATTCCCTGCTGCATTCCCTGCTGAGGCATCCCCTGCTGAGGCATCCCCTGCTGCTGGTCCTGCTGCTCCGGAGGCTTCCGCATGTTCTGCTGGTTCTGCGCGGCGGCACGCGTCGCGGCGGCCAGCTTGGCGCGCAGGTCCTCGTTCTCCCGGAGCAGGCGGGTCAGTTCGGCTTCGACCTCGTCGAGGAAGGCATCGACCTCGTCCTCGTCATAGCCTTCTCGGAGGCGGACGGTCGTGAACTGCTTGTTCCGCACGTCCTCGGGGGTCAACGGCATCTCTTCACCTCAACGTAGTCATCGGCAGTCGGCAAGACCGTATCGTCCACAGTCACCTCGCGAGGTTGCCCACGATGGAGATCAGGATGTAGACGATGATCATCAGTACGAAGAAGGACAGGTCGAGCGCCACGCCTCCGAGACGCAGCGGCGGGATGAACCGCCGCAGAAGCTTCAACGGTGGATCAGTGACAGTGTAGGTGGCCTCAAGAACGACCACCATCGCCTTGCCGGGTTGCCATGAGCGGGCGAACTGGAAGACGTAGTCCATGACCAACCGGAAAATCAGCACGATGAGGAAGCACATCAGCGCGATGTGGACAACCTCCAGGAACACGCCCATGATCCGTGCTTCCCTCTCCCCTGTTCCGTGCCTTTTCCGGTGGTGCGTCTCAGCTCTGGTTGAAGAACCCGCCCTCTGCGATGCGGGCCTTGTCCTCCGCCGTGACATCGACGTTAGCAGGCGACAACAGGAACACCTTCTGCGTCACCCGCTCGATGCTGCCGTGAAGACCAAACACCAAACCGGCCGCAAAGTCGACAAGTCGCTTCGCATCCGTGTCGTCCATCTCAGTCAGATTCATGATCACCGGCGTACCCTCACGGAAGTGTTCCCCGATGGTACGGGCCTCGTTGTAGGTCCGGGGGTGAAGCGTGGTGATCCGGTACGGCTCTCGTTCGGACACGACCTTGGGCATGATCACCGGTGCGTTCTTCTCCAGGCTCTGGCGTTCTTGTGTGATGGATGCCACGGGGGCAATCCGGGCAGGACGCCCGGATTCCGCGGGTAGCGAAGGGGAATGGGACACCGGATCGCGCTGCGCCGGCGGCTGAACCACTCGTACCGATTCGTCCCGTTGGGACTGAAGTGCCTGGTGCGACTGGTGAGACGGCTCGTGCCGCCTGCGGTCCCGCTCCGGTTCCGGGTCGAGCTCGGGCTCGAAGTCGTCGTCGGGATCGAATCCCCGGCCGTCGTACCCATCGTCCTCCACGAGGCCGAGGTAGACCGCCATCTTGCGCATCGCGCCGGCCATGCTCTGAGTCCTCCGCTCTGTGGTGGATCGGCTGACGACTGCCAAGTGCCCGCGATCCACGAGGTCGTTTCGCCCGCCTATCAGCGGTAATGACCATATTTTCTGCTGTGGTCCGACTTCTTGGCGACGTTACCCGAGCCCGGGGCGGACTCCGAGTACCGCAGTGCCGACGCGCACATGTGTCGCCCCGGCCGCCACGGCCTGTTCGAGGTCCGCACTCATTCCTGCCGAGACCATGGTTGCAGCCGGATGAGCCCGGCGCAGGTCGGTCGACAAATCCATCAACCGCTCGAACGCAGCCTGTTGACGCCCCGCGTACTCCCCGGTCAGCGGTGCGACCGTCATCAGTCCGTCCAGCCGCAGTCCCGGGGCGTCCGCGACGAGGTCGCCCAACTCTTCGATTCCCTCGGGTGCCACGCCTCCCCGCTCCCCCCGTCCGCCCTCGCCCGCGTCCAGCGCGACCTGGAGGAGACAGCCGATCTCGCGCCCGGTCCGCACGGCCTCCTTCGACAGCGCCGTGACAAGCCGGGAACGATCGACGGACTGCACCAGATCCGCATAACCGACCACGGATCGCACCTTGTTGGTCTGCAACTGGCCGACAAAGTGCCAGGTAAGCGGCAGATCCGAGCACGCCGCGGCTTTGGGTGCCGCGTCCTGGTCGCGGTTCTCCGCGACGTCACGCACGCCGAGTTCCGACAGAATCCGCACATCACTCGCGGGGTAGGTCTTGGTGACCACGATCAGGGTCACCTCCTCCCGCTTGCGCCCCGCGGCCCGGCAGGCGGCCGCGATGCGCTCCTCGACCTGTGCGAGTTTCGCGGAGATTTGTTGCTTACGGTCCGTCATGCCCCATCAGTCCAGCCAGACATAGCCGGCGAGCCGTCCCGTGGTCCGGTCCCGGCGGTACGAGAAGTGGTCGCCCGACTCGAGCGTGCACACCGGCGACTGCGCCCGGTCGCGCACCCCGAGCCGTTCGAGCTGCGCGTGCACGCCGGCGGTCACATCGACCGCGGGAGTGCCCCAGCTCGTCTCGGCGTGCGCCGCCGGCTCGGCGGCGGACACCTCGGCGCGCATCACGTCCGGCACCTCGTAGCACCGGCCGCAGACCGCGGGTCCCGTGCGGGCGACGATCCGGGACGGCTCGGCGCCCAGTTCCATCATCGCGCGGACGGCCGCGGAGACCACCCCGGCGACCATGCCCGGCCGGCCCGCGTGGGCGGCGGCGGCGACCCCGGCGACAGGGTCGGCGAGCAGGACGGGCGTGCAGTCGGCGGTGAGTACGGCGAGAGCGAGGCCGCGACGGGCGGTGACGACCGCGTCGACCTCGGGCACCGGCCTTCCGCCCCATGGCTCGTCGACCACGGCCACGTCCCTGCCGTGCACCTGGTTCATCCAGACCACCCGGGCGGGGTCGAGCCCCAGCGACTTCGCGGCCAGCTCCCGGTTGGTCCGGACGGCCTCGGGGTCGTCGCCGACCGCGCCACCCAGATTGAGCTCCTCGTACGGAGCGGCGCTCACCCCGCCCCACCGGTCGGTGAAGGCGAAGTGCGCGCCGCTCGCGGTGTCGCGCTGTCCTATCACTTGAGGAAGTCCGGTACGTCCAGCTCCTCGGCCGCGCTGTCCGAGTAGGTCCGCGACGGCGGGATCGGCGGCGGGGAGACCGGGAGCTCGCTCACCGGCTCCGGGGCGGGCTCGGGTGCCTCCTTCGGCGTGACGCTGCCGAGCGAGCCGAAGGACGGACGGCTCTCGGCGGGACGCGCCGGCGCGGGCTCCTCACGCCGCGCCGCGGAGGAGCCGAGGACGTTGTCCCGCTTGGCCGGGGGCTGGCCGCCGTCGAATCCGGCGGCGATCACGGTGACCCGCACCTCGTCGCCGAGGGCGTCGTCGATCACGGCGCCGAAGATGATGTTGGCCTCGGGGTGCGCGGCCTCGCTCACCAGCTGGGCGGCCTCGTTGATCTCGAAGAGGCCGAGGTCGGAGCCGCCGGAGATGGACAGCAGCACTCCGCGGGCGCCGTCGATGGAGGCCTCGAGCAGCGGCGAGGAGATGGCCATCTCGGCCGCGGCCACCGCTCGGTCGTCGCCGCGGGCCGAGCCGATGCCCATGAGGGCCGAACCGGCCTCGGACATCACGGACTTGACGTCGGCGAAGTCGAGGTTGATCAGACCGGGCGTGGTGATGAGGTCGGTGATGCCCTGCACACCGGAGAGCAGGACCTGGTCCGCCGACTTGAAGGCGTCGAGGACGGAGACCTGGCGGTCCGAGATGGACAGCAGCCGGTCGTTCGGGATGACGATGAGGGTGTCGACCTCTTCGCGCAGCTCGGCGATGCCGTCTTCGGCCTGGTTGGCACGGCGGCGCCCCTCGAAGGTGAACGGGCGCGTGACCACACCGATGGTCAGGGCGCCCAGTGAGCGCGCGATGTTGGCCACGACGGGCGCGCCGCCGGTGCCGGTGCCGCCGCCTTCACCGGCCGTCACGAAGACCATGTCGGCCCCCTTGAGGACCTCCTCGATCTCCTCGCGGTGGTCCTCGGCGGCCTTGCGGCCGACGGCCGGGTTGGCGCCCGCGCCGAGTCCGCGGGTGAGTTCACGGCCGACGTCGAGCTTGACGTCGGCGTCGCTCATCAACAGAGCTTGCGCGTCGGTGTTGATGGCGATGAACTCGACGCCCTTGAGACCGACCTCGATCATCCGGTTGATGGCATTGACACCACCGCCGCCGACACCGATGACCTTGATGACTGCGAGGTAGTTCTGCGGTGCTGCCACGTCGAAGGCCTCTCGCCTCGAATTACGTTGCCGTCGTCCACGGGTGCCCCGCGGTCCGACGGCAGATGCCGAATTGGGACGGTCCGAACGCCGACCCGAACCCTCACCCTGAAGTTTAGGGTTACCAGTGTGCCTGTTCCTTGGACTCTTCCGAACAGGACACTAAGTCGACAAGTGGCGCACGTTCAACGAACACGCCGAACCTCCCGTTTTTCTTTTCACCCTATGTGATCAGCCGTAGCAGTGCCCAACCAGGGTGCTGGCCTGCGCTGATGTGCGTCAACTCCCCGATGACGCAGGGGCGGTGGGCACGCTGACGTCGAAGTGACGGGCGTGCGGGGCGGCTTTCATCAGCGCGGTCAGGGTCACCGCTTTCGCACGGCCTTTTTCTCCGCTGCCCCACAGCACGGTCCGGCCGTCGCCCAGCTCCAGCGAGATGGAGTCGTAGGTACGGACCTTGACGGTCCGGGTGTCATGGGCGACGGCGGCCGGGACGTCCTGGGCCACGCGGACCGCCTCGCGCACCAGTCGGCCGGTGCCGAAGCGACGGGGGCCGGCCGACGGGGGCGGCGCCAGTTCCAGCGCGGGGACGCCCTTCGGGGCCTGTGCCACCGTGGCGAACCGCACGCCTTCCCGATCCACTTCCTCGAACTTCGCGCCGTTTGCGATGAGGAGGACCGGCGTACGTTCGGTCACTCTCAGCCCCACCCCATGGGGCCAGGAACGCCCGGCGTCCACCGTGTCGATGCGGGGCAGCTTCCGGCGCAGACGTGCCTCGATCGCATCGGTGTCGAGGGAGATCAGGGGCGTGCCGAGCGGTACGTCGGCCGCCTCGCGCACCTGCGCCGGGGTCAGCACCCGGGTCCCGGAGACGGAGACCCGATGCACACGCAGCCACGAGGAGCCGTACAGCAGCCAGATGGAGCCGCCGCCCCCCAACACCACGACAATCAAAAGGATGATGAGCATACGAAGGCTGAGCAGCCGTCGGAGGCGGGGCGGCAGCGGCGGGCCGGACTCCGGTTGCTGCCGCCCTGCGCGCTCGGCGGTCGTCGGTCCGGCCACGCGCCCTCCTTTTCCTGGCTCGGTTCCGCCCCCGGCCTTCGGCCGGGGGCACCCCCTCCGTGGCACTCAAGCCTCTGTCGTCGGCCGACCGTGCCGGGTCACTCGTACCTCGGTCCTCCGCGCGGTCTCCCGTACGACAGAGGCACGCCCCTTCCGCTCACTTGCCGCACAGCTACGGCATGTCAGCCGACGGCCCGTGCCGAGGCGATCGCCTCGTACACCATGCCGACGAGCAGGTCGTCGGCGTCCCGGCGGCCGAACTCGCTGGCGGCGCGGGACATCTGGTACAGCCGGTGCGGATCGGCGAGCACGGGCAGGACATTCTGCTGGACCCACTCCGGCGTCAGTTCGGCGTCGTCGACCAGCAGCCCGCCACCGGCCTTGACCACCGGCTGGGCGTTCAGCCGCTGTTCGCCGTTGCCGATCGGCAGCGGGACATACGCGGCCGGGAGCCCGACGGCGGACAGCTCGGCGACGGTCATCGCGCCCGCGCGGCAGAGCATCATGTCGGCCGCGGCGTACGCGAGGTCCATCCTGTCCACGTACGGCACCGGGACGTAGGGGGGCATCCCCGGCATCTGGTGCACCTGCGGCAGTTCGTTCTTCGGGCCGACCGCGTGCAGGATCTGGATGCCGGACTGCTGGAGGTACGGGGCGACCTGCTGGACCACCTCGTTGAGCCGGCGGGCGCCCTGTGAACCGCCGGAGACCAGCAGCGTCGGCAGGTTCGGGTCGAGTCCGAACGCGGCGCGGGCCTCCGGGCGCACGGCGGCCCGGTCCAGCGTGGCGATGGAGCGGCGCAGCGGGATGCCGATGTAGCGGGCGCCGCGCAGCTTGCTGTCCGGTGTGGAGACGGCGACCTGGGCCGCGTACCGTGAGCCGATCTTGTTGGCCAGGCCGGGCCGCGCGTTGGCCTCGTGGATCACGATCGGCACACCGAGGCGCTTGGCGGCCAGGTAGCCGGGCAGCGCCACATAGCCGCCGAAGCCGACGACGGCGTCCGCCTTGGTGCGCTCGAGGATCTGCTCGGCCGCCTTGATGGTGCCGCGCAGCCGCCCGGGAACGGTGATCAGCTCGGGGGTCGGCTTGCGCGGCAGGGGGACCGCGGGGATCAGCGCGAGCTCATAGCCCCGCTCGGGTACGAGCCGGGTCTCCAGACCGCGCTCCGTGCCCAGGGCCGTGATCCCCACGGTCGGATCCTGCCTGCGCAGGGCGTCCGCGAGGGCGAGCGCGGGCTCGATGTGGCCGGCGGTCCCCCCACCGGCGAGTACGACATGCACCGAAATTCACCGCTCTCCGGACGAGCGCGCCGCCGAGGCACGCCGTCGCATCGTGTTCCATCTCCGAGGCCCCCGTTCGGACGCAGAGCCTCCCGCCCGCTTTCTACCAAAGCGAGGTTGCCGCATCGCAAGCGCCGCCCGCGCAGCGGGCTCGTCGCGCGCGAAGGCGATCAGCAGCCCGATGGCGAACATGGTCGGCAGCAGGGCGGATCCTCCGTAGGAGAACAGCGGGAGCGGGACGCCGGCGATCGGCAGCAGACCGAGCACCGCGCCGATGTTGATCACCGCCTGTGCGGTGATCCAGGTCGTCACGCCTCCCGCGGCATACCTCACGAAGGGGTCCTCCGTGCGTCCGGCCACGCGGATACCCGCATAGCCTAGAGCCGCGAAGAGGGCGAGCACCGACAGTGTCCCCGCGAGGCCCAGTTCCTCACCGGTGACGGCGAAGATGAAGTCGGTGTGCGCTTCGGGTAGTTGCCCCCATTTCTCCACGCTGGCACCCAGGCCGGAACCGAAGATTCCGCCCGACGCGAGCGCATAGATGCCGTGCACACCCTGCCAGCAGATGTCATTCGGTCCGGGGTCGGTGGCGCCGATGCAGGCGAGCCGGTTCAAGCGGTGGGGGCTGGTCTCGATGGCGATGCCGGCGAGCATCAGGGCGACGGTCAGCACCCCGGCGAACAGCCGCGTGGGCGCTCCGGCCAGCCACAGCAGCCCGAACAGGATCGCGGTCAGGATGATCGTCGTACCCATGTCCCCGCCCAGCATGATCAGCCCGAGCAGCATGAACGTCACGGGGACCAGCGGCACCAGCATGTGCTTCCACTGCGTGAGCAGCCGCTTCTCCTGCTTGCGGGCGATCAGGTCGGCTCCCCACAGCACGAGGGCGAGCTTGCCGAACTCACTGGGCTGGATCTGGAAGGAGCCGCCGAGCGAGATCCAGTTCTGGTTGCCGTTGACCGCCACCCCTATCCCCGGCACCTGCACCATGACCAGCAGGCAGACGGCTCCCGCCAGGATCGGATAGGCCAGCGCCCGGTGCAGCTTCACGGGCATCCGCGACGCGAGGAGCAGCAGCAGGGCACCGAGGGACGCCGCGAGGAACTGCTTGCGGAAGAAGTACGACCCGGGCAGCGACATCTGCAACGCGGTGATCTGCGAGGCCGAGTAGACCATC
Source organism: Streptomyces sp. NPDC047079 (assembly GCF_040643755.1). Taxonomy (NCBI): domain Bacteria; kingdom Bacillati; phylum Actinomycetota; class Actinomycetes; order Kitasatosporales; family Streptomycetaceae; genus Streptomyces; species Streptomyces sp. NPDC047079. Next base: position 234,136 of record NZ_JBEYUZ010000006.1, on the reverse strand, counting down.
ACCAGACCCAGCACGGTGATCAGCAGACTGCCGCCGAGGATCAGGTAGTAGGCGGTCAGCGGACGGTCCCAGGCGCGCCGCGCCCGCATGACGAGCCGGGCGACGGGACTCACGCGCGGGGGCGGGGCGGCAGAGGGCCGCTTGGGGGCGCGCTGGGCGGGCGGACGGCTCGTACGGCTACTCGGCATCGACGCTCACCTCCACGGGCTGGTGCGGCGCCGTCTTGGCGGCGGTGAGCCACCGGCGGCGCCGCGGCCACATCCGAGTCACGCGTCCCTCCAAGGGTCCCGGGGCACCCGCCGTGGCCGAGACCGCCGTCAGGCGCCCGCGTCGAGTTCGCGAACGGCCTCCGCGAACGCGTCCCCGCGCTGGTTGTAGTTGGCGAACATGTCCATGGAGGCACAGGCCGGTGCCAGCAACACCGTGTCACCCGCGCCGGCCAGCCGCCGCGCCTCCCGCACGGCCGCACGCATCGCCCCAGTGTCGGTCCGTTCGAGGTCGACGACGGGTACTTCCGGCGCGTGTCGCGCAAGGGCTTCACGGATCAGCGCACGGTCCGCTCCGATGAGCACCGCACCCCGGAGCCGTTTCGCCGCTCCCGCGACCAGCTCGTCGAAGGTGGCGCCCTTGGCGAGCCCGCCCGCGATCCAGACGATCGACTCGTACGCCGCCAACGAGGCTTGCGCGGCGTGCGTGTTGGTGGCCTTGGAGTCGTCGATGTAGGCGACCCCGTCCACGTCCGCCACGTGCGCGATGCGGTGCGCGTCCGGCGTGAAGGACCGCAGACCGTCCCGTACGGCCTGGGCGGGAACCCCGAAGGCGCGCGCGAGGGCCGCGGCGGCAAGGGCGTTGGCCACGTTGTGCGGGGCCGGCGGGTTCACGTCCGAGACCTCGGCGAGTTCCTGCGCGTTCTTGTGCCGGTGCTCGACGAAGGCGCGGTCGACCAGGATGCCGTCCACGACGCCGAGTTGGGAGGGCGCGGGCGTGCCCAGCGTGAAACCGATGGCCCGGCAGCCCTCCTCGACGTCCGCCTCGCGCACAAGATCCTCGGTCGCCTTGTCGGCGACGTTGTAGACGCAGGCGACCCGATTGCCCTCGTAGACACGGCCCTTGTCGGCGGCGTACGCCTCCATCGAGCCGTGCCAGTCGAGGTGGTCGGGCGCCAGGTTGAGCACCACCGCGGAGTGGGCGCGCAGCGACGGCGCCCAGTGGAGCTGGTAGCTCGACAACTCCACTGCCAGGACGTCGTACTGCTCCTCGCCGAGGACGACGTCCAGCAGCGAGACCCCGATGTTGCCGACGGCGGCCGTGCGCAGGCCCGCGGCCTTCAGGATCGAGGCGAGCATCTGCACGGTCGTGGTCTTGCCGTTGGTGCCCGTGACCGCGAGCCAGGGGGCCGCGTCGGGGCCCCTCAGCCGCCAGGCCAGCTCGACGTCGCCCCAGACGGGGACGCCTGCCCGCGCCGCCGCGGCGAACAGCGGCTTGTCCGGCTTCCAGCCGGGCGCGGTGACGATCAGCTGGGTGCCTTCGGGCAGGGTGGCGCCGTCGCCGAGGCGCACGGTGATGCCGAGCGCCCGGAGCTCCGCGGCCTGCGCCCGGGCCCGCTCGTCGTCGCCGTCGTTGACGACGGTCACGACCGCGCCGAGCCCGTGCAGCACCTTGGCCGCCGGGACGCCGGAGACGCCGAGCCCGGCGACGGTGACGTGCTTCCCCTGCCAGTCGGTCACTTTTCCGCTGCCCATCCCGCGTAGAAGATGCCAAGTCCCACGATCACGCAGATGCCCTGAATGATCCAGAAGCGGACCACGACAAGGACCTCGGACCACCCCTTGAGCTCGAAGTGGTGCTGGAGCGGGGCCATCCTGAAGACGCGCTTTCCGGTCAGCCGGAACGAGCCGACCTGGATGACCACCGACATGGTGATCAGGACGAAGAGACCGCCGAGGAGCGCGAGCAGCAGTTCGGTGCGGGAGCAGATCGCGAGACCGGCGAGCGCACCGCCCAGGGCCAGCGAACCCGTGTCACCCATGAAGATCTTGGCGGGCGACGTGTTCCACCACAGGAAGCCGAGGCAGGCACCCATCAGCGCGGAGGACACGACCGCCAGGTCGAGCGGGTCCCGCACCTCGTAGCAGGCGGCCGGGTTGGTCAGGGTCTGCGCGTTGGCGCAGGACTCCTGGAACTGCCAGACGCCGATGAACGTGTACGCGCCGAAGACGAGCACGGAGGCACCCGTGGCGAGGCCGTCGAGGCCGTCGGTGAGGTTCACGCCGTTCGACATGGCGAGGATCATGAAGATCGCCCAGACCACGAAGAGCACCGGGCCGATGGTCCAGCCGAAGTCCTGGACGAACGAGAGCTTGGTGGAGGCCGGGGTGTTGCCGCGGCTGTCGGCGAACTGAAGGGCGAGCACAGCGAAGGCGATGCCCACGATCAGCTGGCCGGCCATCTTCGCCTTGGCCCGCAGACCCAGCGACCGCCGCTTGACGATCTTGATGTAGTCGTCCAGGAAGCCGACCAGACCCATGCCTGCCATCAGGCCGAGCACCAGCACTCCGGAGAAGGTCGGCGGCTTGCCGGTGATCACCTTGGACAGGAAGTACGCGGCGATCGTCGCCAGGATGAAGGCGATACCGCCCATGGTCGGCGTACCGCGCTTGCTGTGGTGCTCGCGCGGGCCGTCGTCACGGATGTACTGGCCGTAGCCCTTGCGGGCCAGCAGCTTGATCAGCAGCGGGGTGCCGATCAGAGTGAAAAAGAGACCAATGACTCCTGCGAACAGGATCTGCTTCATCATCGGGCGGCAACCTCACCCTCGGCACCGGTCTCGAGCAGCGCCTGCGCCACGCTCTCGAGCCCGACCGACCGGGACGCCTTCACGAGTACGACGTCTCCCGGGCGCAACTCGCTGCGCAACAGGTCGACCGCCGCCTGTGCGTCGGACACGTGCACCGACTCCTCACCCCACGAACCCTCGTTATATGCGCCCAGTTGCAGCCAGGACGCTTCCCTGTCCCCGACCGCGACGAGCTTGCTGACGTTGAGCCGGACGGCGAGCCGTCCGACCGCGTCGTGCTCGGCGAGCGCCTCGTCCCCGAGCTCGGCCATCTTGCCGAGCACCGCCCAGGTCCGCCGCCCCTTGCCCATGGCTGCCAGGGCGCGCAGGGCGGCCCGCATGGACTCGGGGTTCGCGTTGTAGGCGTCGTTGACGATCGTCACGCCGTCCGGGCGCTCGGTGACCTCCATACGCCAGCGGGAGAGGGAGCCCGCCTCGGAGAGCGCGGTGGCGATCTCTTCCGCGGACATGCCCAGCTCATGGGCGACGGCGGCCGCGGCGAGCGCGTTCGACACGTGGTGCTCACCGTACAGGCGCATGGTCACATCGCTGCACCCGGAGGGTGTGTGAAGGCTGAAGGCCGGCTGTCCACTGTCCGTGAGTCTCACGTTCTCGGCGCGTACGTCCGCTTCGTCGGACTCTCCGAAAAGGACGATCTTCGCCGTCGTACGGGACGCCATGGCGCGTACGAGCGGATCGTCGGCGTTGAGGACCGCGACGCCGCCCTCGTCCTTGGAGGGCAGGCTCTCGACCAGTTCTCCCTTCGCCTGTGCGATCTGCTCACGGCCGCCGAACTCCCCGATGTGGGCGGTGCCCACGTTGAGCACCAGCCCAATCCTCGGCGGGGTCAGGCCGGTGAGGTAGCGGATGTGGCCGATGCCGCGGGCGCCCATCTCCAGGACGAGGAACCTGGTCTCCGCGGTGGCGCTGAGGGCGGTCAGCGGCAGCCCGATCTCGTTGTTGAGCGAGCCGGGCGTCCACACGGTCGGCGCCTTGTGCTGGAGCACCTGGGCGATGAGGTCCTTGGTGCTGGTCTTGCCCGCGGAGCCGGTGAGCGCCACGAGGGTGGCCCCCAGGCGCTGTACGACATGGCGGGCGAGGGCGCCGAGGGCCGTCTGGACGTCGTCCACGACGATCGCCGGCACGCCGACGGAGCGGGACGCCAGCACGGCGACGGCGCCGTCCCCGACGACCGCGTGCGCGAAGTCGTGGCCGTCCACGCGTTCGCCGACGAAGGCGACGAAGAGGCAGCCGGGCTCCACCTCTCGGGAGTCCCGGACCACGGGCCCGGTGACCTGGACGGACGGATCCGGTATGTCATGCTTCTGCCCGCCGACGACTTCTGCGATCTCGGCGAGGGAGAGGGCGATCACAAGTTCATCCCTGGGTCTTCTGGATAGCTTCGCGAAGCACCTGGCGGTCGTCGAACGGACGGACCACCCCGGCGATGTCCTGGCCCTGCTCGTGGCCCTTGCCCGCGACCAGCACGGTGTCCCCGGGCCGCGCGCGCGCGACGGCGGCGGCGATGGCGGCGGCCCGGTCCTCGAAGACCTGCACCTCGCCGCGCTCGTGTGCGGGCACGGAGGCCGCGCCCTGGAGCATGGTGGCGAGGATCGCGAGGGGGTCCTCGGAGCGGGGGTTGTCGGAGGTCAGTACGGCCGTGTCCGCGAGCCGGGCGGCGGCGGCACCCATCGGGGCGCGCTTGGTGGTGTCCCGGTCGCCGCCGCAGCCGAGCACCACGTGCAGCCTCCCCTCGGTGACCTTGCGCAGGGCGCGCAGCACCGACTCGACGGCGTCGGTCTTGTGGGCGTAGTCCACGACCGCGAGGTAGGGCTGCCCGGCGTCCACGCGCTCCAGGCGCCCCGGGACGCCCGGCACGGCGGCGACGCCGTCGGCGGCGGTCTGCGGGTCCACACCGGCCTCGGCGAGGGCGACGATCGCGGCGAGGGTGTTGGCCACGTTGAAGGGACCGGCCAGCGGCGACTTCGCGGCGATCCGCTGCTCCTTGGGGCCGACCACCGTGAACGTGGCGTCCAGCGGGCCGATCCGCACCTCCTCGGCTCGCCAGTCGGCGTCCGGATGGCCCTCCGCGGAGAAGGTGACGACCGGGACGCCGGCCTCCTTCACCAGCCGACGGCCGTATTCGTCGTCGAGGTTCACCACACCGCGCCGACTGCGTTTCGCTGTGAACAGCTGTGCCTTGGCCCGGTAGTAGTCCTCCATGTCGGAGTGGAACTCCATGTGTTCCGGGCTGAGGTTGGTGAAGACGGCGATGTCGAAGACGCAACCGTCGACGCGGCCGAGGACCAGCGCGTGGCTGGAGACCTCCATGGCGACGGCCTCGACTCCGCGCTCGCGCATGACCGCGAACAGGGCCTGCAAGTCGGTTGCTTCGGGGGTGGTGCGCTCGGACTTGATGCGCTCGTCGCCGATGCGCATCTCGACGGTGCCGATCAGTCCGGTGGACCGGACCGTTCTCAGACCGCCCTCGACGAGGTACGCGGTCGTGGTCTTGCCGGAGGTGCCGGTGATGCCGATCTGGAGCAGGTCGCGGCCCGGGTGGCCGTAGATCGTGGCCGCCAGCTCGCCCATCCGGGCGCGCGGGTCGTCGGCCACCAGGACCGGCAGCCCGGTGGCGGCGGCCCGCTCGGCGCCCGTCGGGTCGGTCAGCACGGCGACCGCGCCGAGGCCGGCGGCCTGGGTGACGAAGTCGGCTCCGTGCAGGCGGGCCCCGGGCAGGGCGGCGTACAGGTCACCCGGGCGGATGGAGCGCGAGTCATGGGTGATGCCCGTGACCTCGACCGCGCCGACCGGGGCCTTCGGGGCGGTGACACCCGGCTGATCGGCGAGCTCCGCGAGGGGGACGGCGGAGACGTGAACCGGTCGCGGCGGTCCCGGGTATGTCACGGAAGCGGCCTTCTGGGTGGTTTGGGACTGATCAGCGTGTGGCACGGCGGTGAGCGTACCGGGCGTACCCGGGGTGGAGCGAAGTGAGGGCTGGGACGGGGTGTGGTTCCCGGGGTCGGGAGTGATCGTTGTCACGAGCTGGTTCCTGGTCGGTCTCTTCCGTGGTGCTGATCACGGGGTGAACGTGACGGGCAGGTTCGCGGCCTCGGCCCCGGTGGGCGGGACCTGGAGGGTCTTCAGGGCGAACTCCATGACCTGCTTGAAGATGGGACCGCAGATCTGGCCGCCGAAGTAGCTGCCCTTGGTGGCGTTCTGGATGGCGCAGTAGACGGTGACGCGGGGGCGGTCCGCGGGGGCGAACCCGGCGAAGGAGGACGTGTAACCGCGGTACTTGCCGGTGGCCGGATCCACGCGGTTGGCCGTACCCGTCTTGCCCGCGACCCGGTACCCCGGGATGCGCGCCTTGATGCCCGTGCCCTGCTCGTCGTCCACGACGGACTCCAGCATCTGGGCGAGAGTCTTCGCCGTCTTGGCGCTGACGACCCTGGTCTTCCCGGGTTTGGGGGCCGGGGTGAAGCGGCCGTCCGGGCCCTTGGTACCGCGCACCAGGGTCGGTTCGACGCGGACGCCGCCGTTGGCGATGGTCGAGTAGACGGAGGCGGCCTGTACCGCGTTGATCGATACGCCTTGGCCGAAAGGAATCGTGTACTGCTGCGAGGTCGACCACTTGCCGGGCGGCGCGAGGATGCCCTTCGTCTCGCCCGGGAACCCGAGTCCGGTGGAACCCCCGATGCCGAACCCGCGCAGATACGAGTAGAGGACCCGGTTGGCCGCCTCCTGGGTCTTGCCGAGCTGGCCGGCGGCCAGGATGGTGCCGATGTTGCTGGACTTGGCCAGCACGCCGTTGAGCGTGAGGTACCAGGTCGGGTGGTCGATGTCGTCCGCGAACAGCCGGTCGCCGCGGTGCAGCCGGTTGGGCACCGTGACGTGGGTCATGGGGGTGGCGGCGTTCTCCTGGAGCACGGCGGCCATCGTCATGACCTTGGCGGTGGAGCCGGGCTCGTACGCGTCCTGAAGGGCCGCGTTGCCGAGGGCCGCCGAACTGGCCTTGGAGAGGTCGTTCGGATCGAAGCCGGGCGAGTTCGCCATGGCCAGGATCTGGCCGGTGCGGGTGTCCTGCACCACCACGTAGCCGCGGTCCGCCTTGGACTTCTTCACCTGCTCGGTGATGGCGTTCTGGGCGGCCCACTGGATGTCGCGGTCGATGGTGAGCTCCACGTCGGTGCCGGCCACGGCGGGGGTCTCGGCGGAGCCCGCGGTCGGCACCAGCCGGCCGCCGGACTGGGCGTAGCGGATCTTGCCGTCCTTGCCGGCCAGCTCCTTGTTCAGCTGCTGTTCGATGCCGCCCCCGCCCTTGCCCTCGGCGTTGACCCAGCCCAGTATCCCGGCGGCGAGATCGCCGTTCGGGTAGACGCGCTTGCTGGTGGGCTCGGCCAGGACGCCGGCGAGCACGTTCACCGTGCTCCTGTCGGTGCCGGCCTTGGCCGCCAGCGTGTTCTTCAGGTCCTTGATCTGATTCCAGACCTGGGGGGTCTGGCGGTGGGCGAGGAGGACATAGCGGGTGTGCGGGGTCTTGAGCTTCCTGACGACCTCGGCGGTGTCCTGGCCGATGATCGGGGCGAGCAGCGCGGCGGCCTGCTCGGGGGCATCGGAGGTCTTGGTGGACTCCGGGGTGAAGAGCGTGGGGTCGGCGGTGATGTCATACGCGTCCACACTGGTCGCCAGCTCGACTCCGTTGTGATCGGTGATCTCGCCGCGTACGGCGGCCAGGGTGCGGCCCACATAACGGTTCTGGTCGGCCTTGGCGGCGTACGCGCTCGCGTCCACGGCCTGCACCTGGAGCAGCCGTACGACGAAGGCGAGCATCACGAGGGTCAGGGCGAGCCCGACCAGGCGCAGCCGGGGGCGGGGGCTGCCGAGCCGGATGCCGCGGGGCGCGGGGCCACGGGCCGGGGCCGGGCGGCGCGCGGGGCGGGCGCCGGGGCCGGGACGGGCGCCGGAGCCCGGACGGCGCCGGGCGTCGGGGCGCACGGGCCGGGCGGGGCCGGGCACGCGGCGGCGTGGCGGTTCCCTGTCGGACACTTCCGTCACCTGCCGGGGGTCGGGGAGGGGCGTGCGGGCGGGGTGGGGGGCGCGGTCGCGGAACGGGACGGCGCGGGAGTGCCCGGGGACGGCGGCGCCGGCGTACTCGGGGAGGAGGGCACCGTGGCGCTCGGGGACGGCTGCCCCGTGGCGACCGGATACGGGCTGAGCACCTCGGGCGGGTGCAGCGCCGCGGGACTCGCCGCGGGACTCGCCGCGGGCTCCTGGGCGGCGGCCGAGGGGACGCCCTTGACGGTGCCGTCGGGATTGAGGAACGCGGGGTCGCCGCCGGGGACCATGCCGAGTTCGCGAGCGCGGCGCTGGAGGGCGTCCGGGGCGGAGTAGGCGTCCACGTCCCGCTGGAGGGCCTGCTCCTCGTCGGTGAGGTTCTTGGTCTGCCTCTGGAGGTCGTCGAGCTTGAACGCGCCCTCGCTGAGCGCGGAGTTCAGCACGAGGAGTCCGATGAGCCCGCCGCCGAGCAGCAGGACGACGAGCAGCACGAACGGGGTACGGGCGGCGGCGCCGCCCCCGCCGACCGGGATGAGGCGCGCGAGCCGGGCGGCCCGTCCCTTGAGTTCGGGTGTCCTGCTCACACGGCCTCCCGCGCGCCCGGGCGTCCCGCGGCTGTTCCGTTCACTCGCCCACCCCTCTCGTCAGACTCACTCGGCGTCCTCGCGGATGCGCTCGGCGCCGCGCAGGCGCGCCGGCGCCGCCCGGCGGTTCTCGGCGACCTCCTCCTCGCTGGGAAGTTCGGCACCGCGTGTGAGGAGCTTGAGCCGGGGCTGGTGCTGTTCGGGGACGACCGGGAGCCCGGGGGGTGCGGTGTTCGCGGCGCCCGCCGCGAACACCTGCTTGACCAGGCGGTCTTCGAGGGAGTGGTAGGAGAGCACGGCGATCCGCCCGCCGACGGCGAGGGACTTCACGGCCGCGGGGATCGCCCTCTCCAGGACGGCGAGTTCGCCGTTGACCTCGATGCGCAGCGCCTGGAAGGTGCGCTTGGCGGGATTGCCACCGGTCCGCTTGGCCGCCTGCGGCAGCGCGTCCCGGATCAGCTCCACGAGCCGTGCGCTGGTGGTGAACGGCTCCTTCTCGCGTTCGCGCACGATCGCGGCCACGATCCGCTTGGCCTGCTTCTCCTCGCCGTACGCCCGCAGGATCCGCACGAGTTCGCCCGGCGGGTAGGTGTTGAGGACCTCGGCGGCGCTGACGCCCGTCGTCTGGTCCATGCGCATGTCGAGCGGGGCGTCCTGTGCGTACGCGAAGCCGCGCTCCGCCTCGTCGAGTTGCATGGAGGAGACACCGAGGTCGAAGAGAACTCCCTGGACGCGCGGGAGGCCCAGCCGGTCGAGCACCTCCGGGAGTTCGTCGTAGACGGCGTGCACCAGCGTGGCGCGCTCCCCGAAGGGGGCGAGCCGCTCCCCGGACAGGCGCAGCGCCTCCTTGTCGCGGTCCAGTGCCACGAGCCGCGCCTCGGGGAACCGGGTCAGCAGCGCCTCGCTGTGGCCGCCGAGCCCGAGGGTGCAGTCGACGACGACGGCCCCCGGCTCGGCGAGGGCCGGGGCCAGCATGTCCAGACACTGCCGGAGCATGACGGGCACGTGTCGACTCTTGCTCAAGGGGGCCTCTCAGATCCGGCGCGCCGGCCCGCACGGCCGGCCGCCCTGCCCCGGAACGACGCTGGGGAGGTCCCCCTGAAGAAGTGGCCCGCCGGCGCCGGAGGCGTCAGCCGACCGGGAGCGGGAGGAGGCCGAGCCGTACGTACGCGCCGCGCACGCGGGGAGAAACCGGTGCGCGTCCGGTGTCTCCTGGGTTGAACAGTCCGCGGGGAGAGCGTCTCGCCTCCCACTTCGCGTCACTTTAGTCCACCCTGTCTTGCGGTCAATCAACGGGCCTGCGCGTCGCCCGTCCGGCCCGCCACGGCGGGCGAGACGAGGACAGTCACCCGTCCGACAGAGGGCTCACCCTCTGTGTGGATTACGTCACAACAAGGGGGCATGACGGTCTTTGTCCACTCTCACAGCAGGCCTGTATCGGCGGTGACCAGTAACGTCATGGGTATGACGACTTCTGCATCCGTACCCGCCGGTCCCGAAGGCGCCATGGTGGGTACCGTCACCGATCGCCTCGTGGAGGCCAACCAGCGCTACGCCGCCGCGTTCACGGATCCCGGGATGGACGCCCGTCCCGTGCTCCAGGTCGCGGTGGTGGCCTGCATGGACGCCCGACTGGACCTGCACGCCGCGCTCGGTCTGGAGCTGGGCGACTGCCACACCATCCGCAACGCGGGCGGCGTCGTCACCGACGACGTGATCCGCTCCCTCACCATCAGCCAGCGGGCGCTGGGCACCCGCAGCGTCGTGCTGATCCACCACACCGGCTGCGGCCTGGAATCCCTGACCGAGGAGTTCCGGCACGAGCTGGAGATGGAGGTCGGCCAGCGGCCCGCCTGGGCGGTCGAGGCCTTCCGCGACGTCGACCAGGACGTCCGGCAGTCGATGCAGCGCGTGCGAACCTCTCCGTTCCTGCTCCACACCGACGACATACGAGGCTTCGTCTTCGACGTCAAGACGGGTCTGCTGCGGGAGGTCGACCCGGCGTAACGGCGCGTCCCGGCGTCCGCTTCGTCCCTTCACCACGCCGTTCACGAACACCCATTCGGGCAAGATTCTCCGCTCCAGTGGGCCAAAAAGGCCGTAAGGCCGACATATCGCAGCCAGTTATCCACAGCCGAGTGACACGAACCGGTAACGGCAACAACAATGCGGGGGTGGCGTCACGCGGAACTTGTCCCGCGTGGTGTCCGTGTTCGGGGTGGGCCGGTCCGCATCGCAGAGCGTCGGCCCGGAGAAAGTACGGGCCGAGGAGGGCCGGGTGACGACCTATGACGATCGAGCGAGCCTTACTGATCTGACCGCCACTGTGGAGCGCGTCCGCAGTTCGGTGGAAGGAGTGATCGAGGGCAAGCCCGAGGTCGTACGGCTTTCACTGACCGTGCTGCTCGCCGAGGGACATCTTCTGATCGAGGATGTCCCCGGCGTCGGCAAGACGATGCTCGCCAAGGCGCTGGCACGCTCCATCGACTGCTCGGTGCGGCGCATCCAGTTCACACCGGACCTGCTGCCCTCGGACATCACGGGCGTGTCCATCTGGGACCAGCAACGGCGGGACTTCGAGTTCAAGCCGGGCGCGATCTTCGCCCAGATCGTGATCGGCGACGAGATCAACCGCGCCTCCCCCAAGACCCAGTCGGCGCTGCTGGAGTCGTTGGAGGAGCGCCAGGTCACCATCGACGGCCAGACCTACGAGCTGCCCAGCCCCTTCATGGTGGTCGCCACCCAGAACCCGGTGGAGATGGAGGGCACCTATCCGCTGCCCGAGGCGCAGCGGGACCGCTTCATGGCCCGTGTCTCCATCGGCTACCCCAGCGCGGACGCCGAGCTCCAGATGCTCGACATCCACGGCGGGGTGAGCCCGCTGGACGACCTCCAGCCGGTGGCGCACGCGCACGAGATCGTGAAGCTGATCGAGGCCGTCCGGGGGGTCCACGTCGCCGAGGCGGTCCGGCGCTACGCGGTGGACCTGGTCGCCGCCACGCGCACGCACCCCGACCTCAGACTCGGCGCCTCGCCGCGCGCCACCCTGCACCTGCTGCGCGCGGCGAAGGCGTCCGCTGCCCTGTCCGGCCGGGAGTACGCCCTGCCGGACGACGTACAGGCCCTCGCCGTGGCGGTCCTGGCCCACCGTCTGCTGCCCACCGCGCAGGCCCAGCTGGGCCGCCGTACGGCGGAGCAGGTCGTCCAGGAGATCCTCCAGAGCACCCCGGTGCCCGCGGCACATCAGCAGTCCGGTCTCACCATGGGCCGGGGCTACGGCCAGCAGCCGCCCCGGGGGCTGTGATGACACACGGGGGGACGGCGCCCGGCGCCCGGGACGACCGGGGAGGGCTGCGCACCGCGCTCGCCGGGCTGACCACGCGCGGGCGGTCCTTCCTCGCCGCCGGGATCGCGGCCGCCATCTGTGCCTACGTCCTCGGACAGAGCGATCTGCTGCGGGTGGGCCTGCTGCTGGCGGTGCTGCCCCTGGTCTGCGCGACGGTGCTCCACCGCACGCGCTACCGGGTGGCCGGCAGCCGCCGCCTGTCCCCCGGGCGCGTTCCCGCCGGCTCCGAGGCCCGCGTCCATCTGCGGATGGACAACGTCTCACGGCTGCCCACCGGGCTGCTGATGCTCCAGGACCGGGTGCCCTACGTCCTCGGGCCGCGCCCCCGCTTCGTGCTGGACCGGGTGGAGCCGGGAGGCCGGCGAGAGGTGTCCTACCGCGTCCGCTCGGACCTGCGCGGCCGCTATCCGCTGGGCCCCCTCCAGCTGCGTCTGACCGATCCCTTCGGGATGTGCGAACTGACCCGGGCCTTCTCCACCTACGACACCCTGACGGTCGTCCCGCGCGTGGAGCCGCTGCCGCCCGTACGGCTCACGGGCGAGGCGAGGGGCTACGGCGACGGGCGCCAGCGCTCGCTGGCGCTGGCCGGAGAGGACGACGTGATCCCGCGCGGCTACCGCCGCGGCGACGATCTGCGCCGGGTGCACTGGCGCTCCACCGCGCGCTACGGCGAGCTGATGGTGCGCCGTGAGGAACAGCCCCAGCGGGCCAGGTGCACGGTGCTGCTCGACACCCGGGGCATGGCCTTCCAGGGCGCCGGCCCGGACTCGGCCTTCGAATGGGCGGTCTCGGGCGCCGCGTCCACGCTGGTGCACATGCTCGAACGGGGCTTCTCGATCAGGCTGTTGACGGACACGGGCAGCTCGGTGCCCGGCGAGGGAGCGGATGGGTTCGCCGGCGCGAGCCAGGAATCCGCGGACGCGGCCGGGCTGATGATGGACATGCTCGCCGTGATCGACCACTCGGACGGCACGGGCCTGTCCCGAGCCTACGACGTGCTGCGCGGCGGGAACGAGGGACTGCTGGTCGCCTTCTTCGGCGACCTTGACGAGGAGCAGGCCTCGGTGGCCGCCAAGATGAGCAGGCGCAGCGGCGGCGCGCTGGCGTTCCTGCTGGACAGCGCCACCTGGGGGCGCGAGCAGACCGATGTGCCGGGCCCCGTGGACCGCACCGGGGAACGGCTGCGGATGCTGCGTGAGGCGGGCTGGACGGCGCTGGCCGTGCCCCGGGGTGCGCCGCTCGCGGAGCTGTGGCGCGAGGCGGAGCGGCAGCGCACGGGCGTGGGCGCCGTGAGCGGCGCGGAGGGACGGTCATGAGCGGGCGGGCCCGGCTGGCACTGTGTGCCGCGGCGGCGACGCTGGCGGCGTCGTGCGCGCTGCTGCCCCTGGTGTCCCCGACGACCTGGCTCTTCCAGGCGGCGTTGCTGGTCGCGGTGCAGACCGGGGTCGGTGCACTGGCCCGGCGCGTGCCGCTGGCGCGTCCGCTGACCATCGCCTGCCAGGTGGTCGTCGGCCTGATGCTGCTCACGCTGACCTGCGCCCACGAGCAGTCCATCGCCGGCTTTCTGCCCGGCCCCGATGCCTTCCGCCACTTCGGCGAGTTGCTGCGGTCGGGCACGGAGGACGTGGGGCGGTATGCGATTCCCGCGCCGCTGACCCCCGGCATCCGGCTGATGATCCTCGGCGGGGTTCTGCTGATCGGGCTCCTGGTGGACGCGCTCGCGGTGACGTTCCGTGCGGCGGCGCCGGCCGGGCTCCCGCTGCTCGCGCTGTACTCGGTGGCCGCCGGGCTTTCCGACGGCGCCGCCGACTGGCTGTGGTTCCTCGTCGCCGCGAGCGGCTATCTGATGCTGCTGCTGGCCGAGGGGCGCGACCGGCTCTCCCAGTGGGGGCGTGTCTTCGCGGGCGCCGCCCGGGGCCGGGACCGGGACCCGGGCGGCGCGGTCGCCCCCGTGCGCACCGGACGGCGCATCGGCGCGGTCGCGCTGGGCGTCGCCCTGGTGGTGCCCCTGGCGCTGCCCTCCCTCAAGGGCGGCCTGCTGGACGGCGCCGGCGGCGGTGTCGGCGTGGGCCTCGGCGACGGCAACACGATCTCCGCGGTCAACCCCCTGGTCTCGCTGCGAGACAGCCTGAACGTGGACGAGGACCGCCAGGTCATGGCCTACCGCACCAACACGGACGACACCCAGGACATGTACCTGCGGATCGTCGCCCTGGACGACTTCGACGGCACGACCTGGCGGCCGGCCCAGCGGCACATCACCGGCGTGCCGGACACGCTCCCCACTCCGGCCGGGCTCGCGGGCGGTGTGCGGCGGACCGAGATCGAGACGAGGATCTCGGCGGCGGAGTGGTACGCACAGGACTGGCTGCCGATGCCGTACCCCGCGACCAGAGTGAAGATCAAGGGCAGCTGGCGCTACGAACCGGTGGGCCGCACACTCGTCGGCGACCACGGGCAGACCACGCGCGGCATCCAGTACGACGTCAAGAGCCTGATCGTGCAGCCGAGCGCGGAGCAGCTGGCCACGGCGGCGGAGCCCCCGGAGGCCCTGAAGCGCGAGTTCACGAAGGTGCCGGGGTCGCTGCCGGCGGTCGTGGCGCGGACGGCCCGCAGGGTGACCGCGGGGTCGTCCAACCACTACGAGCAGGCGGTCAAACTCCAGGACTACTTCGCGGTCGACGGCGGGTTCACGTACAACACCCGGGTGCGGGTCGGCAGCGGGCCGTCGGCCATCGCGCGGTTCCTGAGGGACAAGCAGGGCTTCTGCGTGCACTTCTCGTTCGCGATGGCCGCGATGGCCCGGACACTGGGGATTCCGGCCCGGGTCGCGGTGGGTTTCACCCCGGGCTCCCCGCAGGCGGACGGTTCCATGTCGGTGGGGCTGCGGGACGCGCACGCGTGGCCGGAGCTGTACTTCGAGGGCGTCGGCTGGACCCGCTTCGAGCCGACCCCGAACCGGGGCACGACACCCTCGTACACGCAGTCGAACACGCCCAGCGGGGAGAACCCGGTCGCGCCGCGGCCGTCGCTGTCGTCGACGGCCGCGCCGTCCACGGCCCCGTCGGCGAGCGAGAGTTGCTCGGCGACCATGCGGAAACTCGAGGCGTGCCCGGGTCAGTCCCCGGGTGCCCTGGCGGTCTCCGGCGACGACGGGCCGCCGTGGTATCGGATCCTGGCGTGGACGATGCTGGGGCTGGCCCTGGCGGCGGTGCCGCTGACGCCGATGCTGTGGCGGCTGCGGAGCCGGTCGGTGCGGCTGGCCTCCGCCCGGCACGCGTCGTCGGCCCTGCCGTTCGGCCGGAGCCGCCGACCGGACGAGCGGTACGCCGATGACATAGAGGTGACCGTCCTGCCGGGCCAGGCCTCTCCGGGCCCGGTGGCAGAGGCGGCCGTGGGGCACACCCTGGCCCTGTGGCGCGAGCTCATCGACACGGCGTGGGACTACGGCATGGTGCCGGACGACGCACTGACCCCGCGCGGGGCCGCCGAGCGGATCGTGCGCCTCGGCGCGCTGGACGAACCTGCCGCCACTGCCGTGCACCGCGTGGCCGGTGCCGTGGAACAGGTGCTCTTCGCCCGGGAGCCGCGCCCCGAGGCCGGTCTCGTCGACGACGTGCGCACGGTGCGGGCGGCACTGCGGTCCCAGGCCGACCTGCGGACCCGGGTACGTGCGGTCGTGGCACCGCGTTCGGCACTGCGGGTCGTATGGGCCCTCGGCGACCGCTGGACGGACCTCAGGGCCCGCTGGGCGACCCGCCGCCCGACGCTGCTACGGCGTCCTTCGGGCCAGCGGAGCGGCTGACACGGGCGCCCCAGCGGCGAAGGCCGCTGGGGCGACGGTAGGGCACCCCGCCGGGCGGGGCGCCTCGAGCGCGGGCCATCCCGCCGGGCGGAGCACCTCAAGCGGGGGCCGTCCCGCCGGGCCCAGCAGCTGAAACGAGGACCGTCCCGCCAGGCCCAGCGCCTCAAGCGGGGGCCATCCGCCGGGCCCAGCGGCTCAAGGGGCCGTCCCGCCGGGCCCAGCGCCTCAAGCGGGGGCCATCCGCCGGGCCCAGCGGCTCAAGGGGCCGTCCCGCCAGGCCCAGCGCCTCAAGCGGGGGCCATCCGCCGGGCCCAGCGGCTCAAGCGGGGGCCATCCGCCGGGCCCAGCGGCTCAAGGGGCCGTCCCGCCAGGCCCAGCGCCTCAAGCGGGGGCCATCCGCCGGGCCCAGCGGC
>NZ_JBEYUZ010000006.1:0-217996 GCF_040643755.1 Streptomyces sp. NPDC047079 | reverse complement strand
ACTCAAGGGGCCGTCCCGCCGGGCGGGGCGGCCGACGCGGGCGCCTTCCGTCCCGGGAGCGGCGGCGGATGGGCCTCCCTGGCCCCTCTCGCCTGCGCGAAGCGACCGGCGGCCTCCCGTGCCGGCCCACGGCCCGTGAAAGCGTGAGAGGCCCGCGCAACCGGAGCATCCGGCGGCCGGGTATGCGTGAGAGGGCGGCCACCCGATCGGTGGCCGCCCCCTCGCGGAAGTCCTTGGCTTGTGCCTGAGGCTAGTGACCCTGTTCGTCGCGGCGCCGCTGCCAGCGCTGTTCGATACGGTCCATCATGGAGCGCCGCTGCCTGGCCTGCCTGCGGGCGCCCGACGCCCCCTGTTCACCCGGCTTGGGAACCTTGCGCCAACCGGTCACGACTAGCACCGCGCAGCCCAGCATGACGAGGAACCCCACCACGCTGATCCAGATCTGCTGTGCGACCATACCGGCCATGAGGAGCGCGATACCCACCAGGAAGCCCGCCGCCGCCTGGTAGACCCGTCGCCGGGTGTACGTACGCAGCCCGCTTCCCTCAAGCGCTGTCGCGAACTTGGGATCTTCGGCGTACAGCGCTCGCTCCATTTGCTCGAGCATTCGCTGCTCGTGCTCCGAGAGCGGCACGGAGTCCTCCTCATCGTGCAGTCGCCGGGGCGACCGGGGGTCCCCTTCAGGATAGGCAGGGAATCGCCCCCTTGAAACCCGCCCCTCTACGCCAATTGGCCAACCGGGATCCGCCATGGCCGTCCTGGCTCACTGAGGCTTCCATTCCCCAGTGGCCGACCCGTCATGCCGGGCGGTCTCCCTCGATCATACGGCGCACACCCTCCGATCGGGGGTCCTGTGGCGTACTCCATCCGCCGCCGCTTCGCTGATCAGCAGCGCGTCACGGCAGCCGGATCAGACCCCGGCCGCACCCCGGGTCTCACCGAGGACATGGAGCTGTGTGGCCACGGAGTGGAAGGCGGGGACCTCCGCGGCCGTGGCCTCCAGCGCGAGGAGCGCGTCGAGGGCGCCCGGTTCGGTGTCCACGAGGACTCCGGGAACGAGGTCCGCGAAGACCCGGACGCCGTGCACGGCCGATACGCCGAGGCCCGCGTCCTCCACGAGCGCGGTGAGCTGCTCCGCGGTGAATCGGTGGGGCACGGGGTCGCCCTCGCCCCAGCGGCCGTCGGGGTCCTGGAGCGCCTGCTTGGCCTCCTTGAAGTGACCGGCGAGGGCCCGCGCCAGTACGGCGCCGCCGAGCCCCGCGGCGAGCAGGCTCAGCACGCCCTCGGGCCGCAGCGCGGCGACCACGTTGCGGACGCCCTCGGCGGGGTCGTCCACGTACTCCAGGACGCCGTGGCACAGCACGACGTCATAGCCCTCCGGCTCGACCACGTCGAAGAGGCCGTGCGCGTCGCCCTGGACGCCCCGCACCCGGTCGGCGACACCGGCCTCGGCCGCCCGGCGCTCCAGCGCGAACAGGGCGTTCGGGCTGGGGTCGACCACGGTGACGCGGTGGCCGAGGCGGGCGACGGGCACCGCGAAGTTGCCGCTGCCGCCACCGGTGTCGAGGACGTCCAGCACGTCCCGCCCCGTGGCCTTGACGCGGCGGTCCAGGGCGTCCTTGAGGACCTCCCAGACCACGGCGGTACGGAGAGAGGCGCGGGGGCGCATCGGGTCCGACACGGCAGTTGACTCCTCGGCGCGGCACCGCCTGGTGTACGGCGGAGCGATCGGACGGCCTTGGGCCCCGGTACCAGGGCGAAAGGCTTCAGGCGCCTCCACCCTATTGCCTCCGGCGCCCTGCCCGGAGCCCCGACCCACGCCGGCGCCCGGCCCCCACCACCGGGACCCGCACCGCCTCCCATGCCCCGGCGGAAGCCCCGGTGCAATCCGCGGCCGGACCCCCGCGGTCACCCCGCGTCCTGGATCTCCCCCTCTCCGGTCACCCTCTCGCCTGCCTCCCTCCCCCCGGTGTCCCGCCCGCCGCCTTGCCGTGGCTGCGGCAGAACCGGCTGGAGCAGCAGCGTCCGCTCGACCAGGCGCAGGAACATCGCCACGTCCCGTATCAGATCGTCGGCGTCGCGGGTGCTGGCCGCGCCCTGGATGCCGGCCTCGGCGCGGGCGCGGCGAGCGGCACCGGAGGCGAACAGCGCGCTCCACTCGGTGAGTTCGGGCGCGATCTCGGGGAGCACTTCCCAGGCGCTCCTGATCCTGGCGCGGCGGCGGGCCGTCGGCTCCGGCCGTCCGCGCGCGGCGAGCACGGCGGCCGCGGTGCGCAGGGCGGCCAGATGGGCCGTCGCGTACCGCTCGTTGGGGGTTTCCAGCCGGGCCGCCTCGTCCAGTCCGGCGCGGGCCTGGGCGAGCAGGTCCAGCGCGGCGGGCGGAGCCGTGGCCCGGCGCAGTACGGGGTGCACGTCGCTCGCCGGGCCGGTCAGTGAGGGGGCAGGGCCGGTGGCGCGGCGCCGGCGTGCGGCACCCGCGGGATAGCTGGCCATGACGAACCTCCTGTCGTCTGCGTGACGGCGCTGTGGCCGTATGTGCCCATCGTGGGGTACGGCACTGACAATCGGCTCTGACCTGCGCCTTTGCTTCGTTCGTAGGTTCGGGTTATTTTTGCACTGACCAGTCAGTTCAAAACCGGTTCCCGCGACTGGGCCGCGTGCCCCGGGGAACGAGGGGGGCATGGACATGCCGGAGGCAGCGGCCGCCGGGGCCACCGTGGAGGCCGTGGACCTCGGCCTGAAGGGCCCGCGCGGCCAGGTGTTCCGAGGAGTCCGCGTTAAGGCCCCGCCCGGCTCGCTCATCGCCATCGAAGGGCCGTCGGGCTCGGGCCGGACCTGTCTGCTGCTGACGCTCACCGGACGGATGAAGCCGAGCGAGGGCCGTGCCACCGTCGGTGGGCACCACCTACCCAAGGGGATGTCCGCGGTGCGCCGGATCAGCGCGGTCGCGAACGTGTCCGGTGTCACCGACCTGGAGCCGGCGCTGACCGTGGGCGAGCACCTGCGCGAACGGGCCCTGCTGGAGCGCCGGTTCGGCGACTCCCTGCGCGCGCTGCTGCGGCCGCGCAGGGAGCGCGCGGCGGCGGCGAGGCAACGTATCGACGCCGCCCTCACCGCGGCCGGGCTCGACCAGGACGCGCTGCCCAAGGGCCCCTGCACCGCCCTACGCGATCTGGAGCGCCTTGAGGCCCTGCGGCTGTCCGTGGCCCTGGCCCTGATCAGCCGGCCGCGCCTGCTCGCCGTCGACGACGCCGACCTCAAGCTCTCCGCCGGCGAACGCGCCGAGGTCTGGGCCCTGTTGAGGTCCGTGGCCGAGACCGGGACCACGGTGCTCGCGGTGTGTGCCGAGGCCCCGCAGGACGCGATGGTGGTGTCGACGACGCCCGGCCCTCAGGTGCCGCGAGACGGGGACGTGCACCCGCCGGACGGCGAACGCGGCGCGCAGGACGCGCCCCTGGAGGCCGCCACCCCCGAAGAGCCGTCCGGGGACACACCCGAGGAGGCCACCACCCCCGAAGAGCCGTCCGAGGACGGCGCAGACGACGACAAGGAGACGGCGGATGCGCTCGCCGAAACTGGCCGCGCTTGAGCTGAGGCGGTTCGGCAGGGGACGGCTGCCGCGCGCGGCACTGGTCGCGCTCCTGCTGCTGCCGCTGCTGTACGGCGCCCTGTACCTGTGTTCGTTCTGGGACCCGTACGGCCGCCTGGACCGCATCCCCGTGGCACTCGTCGACGACGACAAGGGGGCGACGGCGGACGGCCGGAGGATCACCGCGGGCGACGACCTCGCCGAGGGACTGCGCAAGAGCAAGACCTTCGAGTGGCACGAGGTGAACGCCGACGAGGCCAGGCGGGGCGTCGAGGACGGCACCTACTACCTGTCGCTGACGATGCCGTCCGACTTCAGCCAGCGGATCGCCTCCAGCTCCGGGAAGTCCCCCGAGACCGGCGCCCTCCAGGTGCGGACCAACGACGCGAACAACTACATCGTGGGGCAGATCTCCAAGACGGTGTTCAACGAGGTGCGCGCGGCGGCCTCCACCAAGGCGTCGAGGTCGTTCCTGGACAGGATCTTCATCTCCTTCTCCGACATCCACGGCAAGACCGTGCAGGCCGCCGAGGGGGCCGACCGGCTCACGGGCGGGATCGGCAAGGCGGAGAAGGGCTCCAAGGACCTCGCCGACGGACTCCAGGAGGCCGAGAACGGCAGCGGGAGGCTTTCGAGCGGCCTGACGAAGCTCACCAGGGGCGCGGGCGACCTCCAGAGCGGGGCACAGCAGGTCGCCGACGGCACCCGGGCGCTGGCCGACCGGGTGGACGGAACGGCCGAGAAGGTGCGGCCGTTCCTGAAGAAGAACAGCAGGCAGATCGCCGACACGGCGACAGTGGTGGCCGATTCGGCGGGCGTGATCAGGGACCACCTCGAGGCGTTCGTCACCACGGCCCCGGTCGCGGAGAGCGGCACCCGCAAGGCGTCCGAGACGCTGAACGCGGTCTACGAAAGGCGCTGTGTGGGGCAGCTCCTGCCCGATCCCGCGTGCGACGACCTCAAGAAGGCGAAGGACGCGGCGGCGCAGGCCGCGAAGCTCGCCCACGACGTGAACACGGTGGTGCGGGACTACCACGGCGACATGACCGCCCTGGACGCGGACCTGAAGACGCTCCAGCGGCAGGCCCGGGCCCTCGCCCAGGCGGCACCGCACCTGTCCGAGGACCTCGACGACGCGGTCGCCAAGGTGGACGCGCTCAACAGGGGCGCCGCCCAGGTCGCTCAGGGAGCGAGGACCCTGCACACCGGACTGGGCACCGCGCAGACGGGCGCGGCCGACCTGGACGAGGGCCTCGGCCGGCTGGAGTCGGGCGCGATCGACCTCAACGGAGGCATGTACAAGCTCGCCGACGGCTCCGGGAAGCTCGCGGGCGGGCTGCACGACGGCGCCTCGAAGATACCCGACTACGACAAGCATGACCGCGACCGCCGCACCGACGTGATGGCCGACCCGGTGCAGCTCGCCTCCAGGGACCTGCACAAGGCGCCCAACTACGGCACCGGTTTCGCCCCGTACTTCATTCCGCTGTCCCTGTGGGTCGGCGCCATGGTGGCGTACATGCTGATCCCGCCGCTGAACCGGCGCGCCCTCGCGGCGGGCGCCCCGGCCCGGCGGATCGCGCTGGCGGGCTGGCTGCCGGTGGCCGCCGTGGGCATCCTCCAGACTGCCGCGCTCATGGCCGTGCTGCACTGGGCCATCGGCCTGGAGATGGTGCGGGCGGCCGGCACGATCGGGTTCCTGTTCCTGGTGGCGGCGTGCTTCGCGGCAATCGTGCAGTGGCTGAACGCGTGCTTCGGGGCGGCGGGCCGGATCCTCGTTCTCGCCCTGCTGATGCTCCAGCTGACCTCCGCGGGCGGCACCTACCCCGTGCAGACCAGTCCGTCCTTCTTCAACGCGATCCACCCTTTCCTGCCGATGAGTTACGTCGTCGAGGCCCTCCGCAGGCTCATCACCGGCGGAGGTCTCGGGCCCGTGTGGCAGGCGTGCGCGGTGCTGACGGCATTCACCGTGGGCGCTCTCGCGCTCACCGCCCTGTCAGCCCGCCGCAGGCAGGTGTGGACCCTCAACCGGCTGCACCCGGAACTGACCCTGTGACCGCCGGGGCCGGGCCTGTGCCCTCGGACGCGCCCGTTCCTGTGAGAATCAGGTTCATGGAACGCAGCAGTGCCGCCGCGCCAGGCGGCTCGAGCCGCCGCGAGGCGACCCGGCAGAAGCTCTACGAGGCGGCCGTCACCCTCATCGCGGAGCAGGGCTTCTCCGCGACGACCGTCGACGAGATCGCCGAGCGGGCAGGGGTCGCGAAGGGCACGGTCTACTACAACTTCGCCAGCAAGTCCGTCCTCTTCGAGGAGCTGCTGCGACACGGCGTAGGTCTCCTCACCGCCTCCCTGCGGGAGGCGGCCGAGCAGACCGCCCGGGCCGGCGGCACCAAGGTGGACGCCCTGGACGCCATGATCCGCGCGGGACTCGGCTTCATCGCCCGCTATCCGGCCTTCACCCAGCTGTACGTGGCCGAGCTGTGGCGCACGAACCGGGCCTGGCAGTCCACGCTCATGGTGGTCCGGCGGCAGGTCGTCGCGGCCATCGAGGACGTGCTGCGCGAGGGCGTGGCCAACGGCGAGTTCAGCGAGGAGATCGACGTCCCGCTGACGGCGGCCGCGCTGGTCGGCATGGTCCTGGTGGCGGCCCTGGACTGGCAGTCGTTCCAGCCGGAGCGCTCCTTGGACGACGTCCACGCGGCGCTGTCCAGGCTGATCCAGGGGCGCGTGAGCGGCAGCCGGTAGTGCCTCCGGCGCACGAAGGCGCCGGTCCGAGGTGGCCGCGTCCCCCGCGGACCGCCTCGAACCGGCGCTCTTCGTGTTCCCCCGTGTCCCCCGTCGGGCCCCCGTGCGGTCGTTCCCCCGGGTCTCCCCGTGCCTCGCTTCCGCCGACGGGTCGGCGGAAGGAGCGGGCAAGGGCGCGGGCGCCGTTCCGCCGCCCCGTGCCGGCGGTGTCGGGCCGCACCCCTTTCCGTGCCTCCACTCTCTCGTTCGCGCAGGTCGGATCCCATCCGCGCGCGTACTCATCTCACCGACTAGGTACGGATACTCAGGCCTGAGCGTTCATCCCCACGACAGGGCGGGGCCGGCCTCCCAGATCGCGCCGAAAGGGCTGATCACAGGCTCGAGGCCAGGCTGTCGGCGGTGGCCTATAGAGTCACCGGCATGGCACGGATTGCGGTGATCGGCGCCGGGATGGGCGCGATGGCGGCCGCCGCCCGGCTGGCCGTCGCGGGCCACCGGGTGGTGGTGTACGAACGCACGGAGACATACGGCGGGGCGGTGCGCCGTTTCACACGCGACGGCTTCTCCTTCGACACCGGCCCGGGCCTGCTTCCCCTGCCCGCGGTCTACCGCGACCTGTTCGTCAAGACCGGCAAGGAGCCGCTGGAGAGCTGTGTCGAGCTGGTCCAGGTGGACCCGTCCGCGCGGCACGTCTTCGCGGACGGCACACAGGTCGCGCTGCCGAACGCGTCCCGCGCGGGTGTCGTCTCGGCGCTGGACGCGGCGCTCGGCGGCGGGGCGGGCGAGCGCTGGGGCGACTTCCTGGTACGGGCCCGCGAGGCCTGGGACCGCACGCGCCGCCCGCTCCTGGAGGAGCCGCTGTGGCCCAACTGGCCGGTCCTGGCCAAGCGCGAGCCGTACCCGGCGGTCCCCCACCGGAAGCTGCTGCGCACCCGGCGGGCCGGCACGCTCGCCGAGGTCGGCGCCTTCGAGCTGCGCGATGCGCGGCTGGCGGCCCTCCTGGAGAGCCACGCCCTGGCGCACGGCCTGGATCCCCGGACGGCCCCGGCGAGCGCGGCGGTGCTGCCGTACCTGGAACACGCCTTCGGCACCTGGTATGTGCGCGGCGGGATGCGGGAGCTGGCCCGTGCCGTGTACGAGCGGTGTCTCGCCAGGAAGGTGGAGTTCGTCTTCGGCGCCGAGGTCACCGGGATCGTCGAGAAGGACGGCCGGGCGGCGGGGGTGGAGCTGGCCGTGGACCCCTCCGGGCCGTCCGGCTCCAGGGGAGGGTCGGTGGCGGACGCGGACCATGTGGTCGCCGGGGTGGCGCCCGACGTGCTGGACCGGCTGATGCCGGGGACGGCGCCGGTGCGGGGGGCGCAGGAGGTCGGGCCGCAGCGCGGGATGCCCGGACGGCTGACGGTGCTGCTGGCGCTGCGCGGCGGCCGGCCGGAGGGCACCGCGCACCGGACGGTGGTCCACCCCGCCGATCGTGAGGGCGAGTTGGACCGCCTGTTCGGGGCGGCCGCCGGGCTGCCCACCGCTCCGACGGTGACCGTGCTGCGCCCGGACGATCCCGCGCTGGTGCCCGACACGGGGCACGAGGCGGTCACGCTGACGGTCACGGCGCCGGTGGGTCCCCGCCCGTCCGAGTCCGACGTGGACCGGATCGTCGAGGCCGCCGAGCACGCGATACCCGGTCTTCGCGGCCGTATGCTGTGGCGAGAGGTGCGCAGCCCGGACGACATCGCCGAGGAGACCGGGGCGCCCGGCGGCGCGGTCCCGGCACCCGCCCTCGCGGCGGCCGGCGGCCGGCTGCTACAGCCGTCCAACGGCACACGCCTGCCGGGTCTGTTCACGGTCGGCGGCTGGTCCCACCCCGGCGGCGGCCTCCCCCACGCCGGAATGTCGGGGGCCCTGGTCGCCGGACTGATCGTGGAGGGGCCGGACTTCCGGGGCTCACGGTGAGGCAGCGGGGCGCCCGGTCGTGCGCGAGGGCCCGGTGCTCGGCACCGGGCCCTCGGACACGCTCGACCGCGGTCGCTCAGAAGCGGTAGTGCTCGTCGAAGCCGTGCCCCTGCGAGGTGCTGTTCGACGAGGTGCCGTTCTCCTGGTAGGGGTACGGCTGCTCCTGCGGGAGTTCACCGCCGTACGCGTCGTCGGCGCTGCGCTGCTGGGGGACCCAGACACCGCCGGGCGGGGTCTGGCCGTATGTGCCGGTGGCGTACTGGTCCTGGCCGTACGCCTGCTGTCCGTACTGCTCCTGGCCGCCGTAGGCGGGGTCGTACACGCCTGAGCCGTAGCTCTGGGTGCCGTGGTACGGGTCGGAGTAGCCGTCGTACTGCTGGTGGGTGCCCGGGTAGCCGTAGCCCTCCTGGCCGTAGCCGGAGTAGCCCTCGTAGGCGTAGGCCTGCTGGTCCTGGGGCTGGCCCGCGCTCGCGTAGGACGGGTCCGTGGCGGCCGCGTACGCGGCGCCGTTGTAGACGCCGTACGAACCGGTCTCCTCGGGCAGAGGCTGCGGCTCGTACACGGCGGTCGTCTCGGCGGCGCTCTCCGCGGGCTGGGAGCGGGTGAAGACGTTGTCGTCGTCGTAGGCGTCGTCCTGCTGGTGGGTCGCTCCGGTCATCGGGCCGTCCGGGTCGGGGCCGACGTCCTCCGGTCCGGGCTCCTCGCGGGCCGCCTGGCCCCGGCGGCGCTTGCTGCCGCCGCCCTCGCGGGGACGGTGCCTGACCGCCCAGCCGGCCGCGAAGCCGCGGCGGAACGACAGCGTGACGTAGGTCTGCCCGACCGCGAAGGCGGCCGCGCCGAGTGCGATGACCAGCACGGAGGGGATCAGCACGCCGAACACGACCCCGAGGAAGCCGACGAACGCCAGCAGCCGCCAGCGCAGACGCGCCTTGTACTGCAGCAGCACCTCGCCGAGAAGCCACAGCGCGACGATGCCGAACGCGATGTAGAGGACCGTCCAGCCCATGTACGCCCCTCTCCCAGTGGCCGCTACGCAGTGTGTCGCAGATCGGTGCGACCGGTCTAGGCCCGCTGCGGGTGGTGCAGGCCCAGATTTTCGTAGATTTCCAGCGTCGCCGTCGAGTTGTTGAGTGTAATGAAGTGCAGTCCGGGAACTCCCTCGGCCAGCAGCCTCGCGCAGAACTCCGTGGCGAACTCGATACCGATTGAGCGTACAGCCGTCGGATCGTCTTTCGCTGTGAGGATCCGCTCTTTCAGGGCGGCGGGGAGGGAGGCGTTGCTGAGCTGCGGCAGCCGCTCCAGCATCCGCACACTGGTGACGGGCATGACCTCGGGGATGACCGGGGTCGCGCAGCCGGCCGCGGCGACCCGGTCGCGCAGCCGCAGATACGACTCCGGCTGGAAGAACATCTGGGTGATCGCGTAGTCGGCGCCGGCCCGGCACTTGTCGACGAAGTGCGAGACGTCCGTGTCCCAGTCGCTGGAGCGCGGGTGCATCTCGGGGAAGGCGGCGACACCCACGCAGAAGTCGCCCGACTCCTTGATGAGCCGGACCAGTTCGGCCGCGTAGGTCAGGCCCTTGGGGTGGGCGACCCACTCGCCCATCGGGTCGCCGGGCGGGTCGCCGCGGACCGCGAGCATGTTGCGGATGCCGGCGTCCGCGTACTGGCCGATGATGTTGCGGAGCTCCGCGACGGAGTGGTTGACCGCGGTGAGGTGGGCGACCGGGGTCAGCGTCGTGTCCACGACGATCTGCTGGGTCTCCTTCACCGTGCCCGCACGGGTGGAGCCGCCCGCCCCGTAGGTCACGGAGACGAAGTCCGGGGCGACCGCCTCGACCCTCCTCAGCGCGCTCCACAGGTTCCGCTCGCCCTTGGGGGTCTTCGGCGCCGAGAACTCGAACGAGTACGTCGTCTTGCCGGTGGCGAGGATGTCACGCACCGTCCGCGCGCGATCAGTCCTCGTGGATGCGGTTCCAAGGGCCATAGTCGCAGGTTAGCCAGGGTGAAGCGGTCCCCCAACCGGACGCATTGGATTTGCCCGAATTGTCGCCGTCCTGTCCACCAGTCGGACAGGACGGCACCCTCACGCCCGAATTGTCGATTTGTTGTCCACCAGTCGGACCGCGGCGCGACAAGGCCGGAGAGGCCCGCTGTCGCCGGGGACCCGCGGGCGCCGGGCGCACCGGCCGCGGCGGCGCTACGCCGTCCGCAGCCGCTTCGCGAACTCCGCCGCCGCCGTGCCCGGGTCGTCCGCCTCCGTGATCGCACGGACGACGACCACGCGACGGGCACCGGCCTCCAGCACCTCGTCCAGATTCCCGAGGTCGATGCCGCCGATGGCGAACCAGGGGCGGTCGGTGCCCAGGGCGGCGGTGTGCCGGACCAGGCCGAGGCCGGGGGCGGGACGGCCGGGCTTGGTGGGGGTGGGCCAGCAGGGTCCGGTGCAGAAGTAGTCCACCCCGTCTTGGACGGCGGCGGACTCGGCCTCCGCCGCGGAGTGCGTCGAGCGGCCTATGAGGACGTCGCCGCCGAGAAGGGCGCGGGCCGCGGGGACGGGCAGGTCACCCTGACCGAGGTGCAGAACGTCCGAGGCGGCGGCGTGGGCGATGTCCGCGCGGTCGTTCACCGCCAGCAGCTTTCCGTGGCGGGCACAGGCGTCGGCGAAGACCTCCAGGTGCTCCAGCTCCTCCGCCGCCTCCATGCCCTTGTCGCGCAGCTGCACGATGTCGACGCCGCCGGCCAGGACCGCGTCGAGGAACCCGGCGAGGTCGCCCTGGCGCTTGCGGGCGTCCGTGCACAGGTAGACGCGGGCGTCGGCGAGCCGGGCGGTGCGGGCGGTGTCGGGCACGGTGGATCCCCCCGGGGGTCGGTGGCGTACGGGCCGCGGCGGGCGCGGGCCGGCCGATCGCCGGGGGCCGTGGACCCGCGACCCGTACGCCGGATGGTTGTTCTCGATCGGTTCAGACGGCGAGCGCCTGAGCGCGACGCTTCACCTCCGTGCCGCGATTCTCCCTGAGTGCCTGCGCGGGCGTACCGGGCAGGGTCGGGTCGGAGGTGAAGAGCCACTCGATCATCTCTTCGACCGTAAAGCCGTCGTCCCGCAGCAGGGTCAGGGTGCCGGACAGGCCCTTGACCACCTTGTCCCCGTCGATGAAGGCGGCGGGAACGTGCAGTGCGCGGTTCTCGCCACGGCGTACGGCGATCAGCTGGCCCTCCTTGACCAGCTGCCGCACGCGGGTCACCTCGACGCCGAGTGCTTCGGCGATGTCGGGGACGGTGAGCCAGGCGGGGACGAGAGCATCGATCTTTGCGTCAATCTCGGTCACGGGATCAAGCGTGCCATCCCGGACTGACAGTCGGAAGCGGGGCGCCTCCGGCGGAGTGCCCGGTTGCCTCCGGCGGTGGACACGCAGGGCCCCGGCCTGCCCGCGAACGGAGCACGCCAAGGGGCCGGACGGAGCATGCCGAGGGCCGGACGGAGCATGCCAAGGGGCGGCACGGACGGCCCGGCCCTCAGGCCGTCGCCTCCTTCAGCGGGCGTGACGGATCCGCCAGCAGGTCGGGGTCCATCGGGGTGCCCGACTCGATCAGGCGACGGCCCTGCGCCAGGTCCCGGGGGCGGCCCACCGCCAGCAGGCCCACCAGACGGCCCGAGCGCAGCCAGCACACCGCCCAGGCGGGGCTCTCCGGGTCCCCGCGCCACACCGTCGTGTCGGCGGACGCGTGGTGGCCCACGTACTGGACGAACCGGCCGAACTGCTCCGACCAGAAGTACGGCACGGGGTCGTACGCCATCGGCGTCTCCCCGATGATGTTCGCGGCGACCGTGCGCGGGCCCTGGAGGGCGTTGTCCCAGTGGTGGACCAGCAGGCGCTGCTCGTACCGCCCCGAAGGGAAGGACGCGCAGTCCCCGACCGCGTACACGTCCGGCAACGACGTGCGCAGATGCTCGTCGGCCAGCACCTCCCCGTGCACGCCCAGCTCGATGCCCGAGCCGGCGAGCCACGCGGTGGCCGGGCGCGCTCCGATGCCCACGACCACCGCGCCCGCGGGCACCCGGGACCCGTCGTCGAGCACCACGGCCCCCGGCTCGACGCGGTCCACACGCGCGTGCGTGCGCAGTTCGGCCCCGCTGTCCGCGTACCAGGCCGCCATCGGTGCGGCCACCTCGGCGGGCAGCGCTCCCGCCAGCGGCCGGTCCGCGGCCTCCACCACGGTCACCGCGCAGCCCGCCTCGCGCGCCGCGGTGGCGAACTCGGCACCGATCCATCCCGCGCCCACGACCACGATGTCGTGCTGCTGGGCGAGGACCGGCCGCAGCCGCTCGGCATCGTCCAGCGTGCGCAGCAGATGCACCCCGGGGACGCCCTCCGCGCCCGGCAGCTGGATGGGTTCGGCGCCGGTCGCGAGGACGAGCACGTCGTAGGGGACGGGGCCCTCGGCGGTGTCCAGCTCGTGGTCGCCTGGGCGCAGGCCGACCACCTCGCGGCCCAGCCGCAGCTCGATGCCCAGGGCCTCGAAGTCGACGTCGAATGCGGAGCCCTCGGCCTTGCCGAGCAGTACGGCCTTGGACAGCGGCGGCCTGTCGTAGGGCTGGTGCGGCTCCGCCCCGATCAGCGTCACCGTGCCGGTGAAGCCCTGCTCACGCAGGGCGACCGCGGTCTGCACCCCGGCCATGCCCGCTCCCACGACGACGACGCGCCGTGCCGAACCGCCCCGTGCCTGCGTCTGCTCGCTCACCTGATCACCATAGTCAACTGACAATGTGTCAGTCAGGGGGCATGCTGAGTGACCTGCTGCACAGCACCCGTCCCGCTGCCTGGCACGACCCCGTCCGACCGCGCGTGTACCGGGAACCGGGGGGCGGTCCCTCTTCGCCTACCCGCCGCACGGTCGCACAACCTCGCCCCCATGAGGCTCCCTTACCGGCGCGGACGGGCACGGACTAGGGTGGCCCCCGTACAAGCACTCGCGGGAGCCCGGACGCACCGGGCTGAGAGGGAGGCTGGCGGCCTCCGACCGTACGAACCTGATCCGGGTCATACCGGCGAAGGGAGGGGGCTGGACGCCCATGTCGCCCATACGTACCTCAGACGTCCTCGTCGTCGGGGGCGGGATCATCGGACTGGTCACGGCCTGGCGCGCCGCGCAGCGCGGACTCGCCACCACCGTGGTGGATCCCTCCCCAGGCGGGGGAGCCGCCCAGGTGGCCGCCGGGATGCTCGCCGCCGTCACCGAACTGCACTACGGCGAGCAGACGCTGCTCGCGCTCAACCTGGAGTCCGCCCGCCGCTACCCGGACTTCGCCGCCGAGCTGACCGAGGCCACCGGCCGGGACCTCGGCTACCGCCGGTGCGGCACGCTCGCCGTCGCACTGGACACCGACGACCGCGCCAACCTGCGCGACCTGCACGCCCTGCAACAGCGCTCCGGCCTGGCGTCGGAGTGGCTGAGCGGGCGCGAGTGCCGGCGCCTGGAACCGATGCTCGCGCCGGGTGTGCGCGGCGGGCTCAAGGTCGACGGCGATCACCAGATCGACCCACGGCGGCTCGTCGCGGCGCTGGTCACGGCCTGCGAACGGGCCGGAGTCGTCTTCCACCGGGAGTGGGCCGAGCGGCTGACGGTGCTGAGGGAGCGGGCCGCCGGCATCAGGACCGCCGACGGCACCGACCTCGCCGCGGGGCAGATCGTGCTCGCCGCGGGGAGTCTCAGCGGGCGGCTCGCGGGGGTCCCGGACCAGGTCCTGCCCCCCGTGCGCCCGGTGAAGGGGCAGGTGCTGCGGCTGACCGTGCCGAAGCGGTACGCACCGTTCCTGAGCCGCACCGTGCGCGCCGTCGTCCGCGGCGGCCACCTCTACCTGGTGCCGCGCGAGAACGGCGAGCTGGTGGTGGGCGCGACCAGCGAGGAGCTCGGCTGGGACACGACGGTCACCGCGGGCGGGGTCTACGAGCTGCTGCGCGACGCGCACGAACTGGTCCCCGGGATCACCGAGCTGCCGCTGACCGAGACCCGGGCCGGACTGCGCCCGGGCTCCCCGGACAACGCGCCACTGCTCGGCCCGACGGAACTGGACGGCCTGCTGCTGGCCACGGGGCACTACCGCAACGGCGTCCTGCTCACCCCGGTCACCGGTGACGTCATGGCCCGTGTCCTGGCCACGGGCGAGCTGCCCGCCGAGGCCCGCCCCTTCACCCCCCGGCGGTTCGCCGCCGCCGCGCTCACGGAGCAGCCCGCATGAACATCTCGGTCAACGGGGAGTCCCGCCAGTTCGCTCCCGGCTCCGCGCTCGACGCCGTCGTACGGGCCCTCACCGCGGCCCCCTCCGGCGTGGCCGCCGCTCTCAACGAAACCGTCGTCCCGCGCGCGCAGTGGCCGTCGACGCCCCTGTCCGAGGGGGATCGCGTCGAGGTCCTCACCGCAGTCCAAGGAGGCTGATCCCATGGCCGACGATCCCTTCGTCCTCGGTGGTACGACGTTCTCGTCCCGGTTGATCATGGGGACCGGCGGTGCGCCGAGCCTCGATGTGATGGAGCGCGCGCTGGTGGCGTCCGGCACGCAGCTGACGACGGTCGCGATGCGGCGCGTCGACGCCTCGGTGCACGGCTCGGTGCTGTCCGTGCTCGACCGGCTCGGGATCCGGGTGCTGCCCAACACGGCGGGCTGCTTCACCGCGGGCGAGGCGGTCCTCACCGCCCGTCTCGCCCGCGAGGCGCTGGGCACGGATCTGGTGAAGCTGGAGGTCATCGCCGACGAGCGGACCCTGCTGCCCGACCCGATCGAGCTGCTGGACGCGGCCGAGACGCTGGTCGACGACGGTTTCACGGTGCTGCCGTACACGAACGACGACCCCGTCCTCGCCCGGAAGCTCGAGGACGTCGGCTGCGCCGCGATCATGCCGCTGGGCTCGCCGATCGGATCCGGGCTCGGCATCCGCAACCCACACAACTTCCAGCTGATCGTGGAGCACGCACGCGTGCCGGTGATCCTGGACGCGGGCGCGGGCACGGCCTCGGACGTGGCCCTGGCGATGGAGCTGGGGTGCGCGGGTGTGATGCTCGCCTCGGCGGTCACCCGGGCGCAGGAACCGGTCCTGATGGCGGAGGCGATGCGGCACGCGGTGGAGGCGGGCCGGCTGGCCCGGCAGGCGGGACGCATTCCGCGCCGGCACTTCGCGGAGGCATCGTCGCCGACGGACGGCATGGCTCGGCTGGACCCGGAGCGGCCCGCCTTCTGAGCCCCGGCCGCCTTCCGAGTCCCGGCCCGCCTTCCGAGTCCCGGCCCGCCGTCCGGCGCCGCGCGGCGGGCGGGCGGCGGACGTGCGGGCGCGTGCGGCGCGCGTCACATCTCGGCTGCAGTCCTGCCCCGGTGCAGCGGTGACAGAGAGGGCGGACAGGGTCCCTCGTAGACTCACCTGCGTGGACACGACCCTTCAGGACCCTCTCGTCGGGCAGGTGCTCGACGGCCGCTATCGCGTCGACGCGCGGATCGCGATCGGCGGGATGGCCACGGTCTACCGGGCCGTGGACACCCGTCTCGACCGCGTCCTCGCGCTCAAGGTGATGCACCCGGCGCTCGCAGCGGACGCGTCGTTCGTCGAGCGGTTCATCCGGGAGGCCAAGTCGGTCGCGCGCCTCGCCCACCCCAATGTGGTGCAGGTCTTCGACCAGGGCACCGACAGGTCGTATGTCTACCTCGCCATGGAGTACATCGCGGGGTGCACCCTGCGTGACGTGCTGCGCGAGCGAGGGGCGCTCCAGCCGCGCGCCGCCCTGGACATCCTGGAGCCCGTGCTGGCCGCGCTCGGCGCCGCGCACCGTGCCGGTTTCGTCCACCGGGACATGAAGCCGGAGAACGTTCTGATAGGCGACGACGGCCGGGTCAAGGTGGCCGACTTCGGCCTCGTCCGGGCCGTCGACACCGTCACCAACACCTCGGGCACCGTCCTCGGCACCATCTCCTACCTCGCCCCCGAGCAGATCGAACACGGCACGGCCGACCCCCGGGTCGACGTGTACGCCTGCGGGGTGGCCCTGTACGAGATGCTGACCGGTGCCAAACCGCATCAAGGCGGCTCCCCCGCCCAGGTGCTCTACCAGCACCTGAACGAGGACGTGCCCCCGCCATCGGCCGCCGTGCCGGACCTGGCGGCGGAACTCGACGACGTGGTCGCGGCGGCGACCGCCCGCCGCCCCGAGCTGCGTCCGGACGACGCGGTGGCCCTGCTGGGCCGGGTGCTCGAGGCGCGCAGCGCGCTCACCGCCGAACAGCTGGACGCCGTACCGCCGGGGGCCCTCGCCTCGGAGCACGACAACGCCGGGGACCGCACCAGCGTGATCCCGCGTCTGCTGCCGGTCCGCCCGGGGCACGGCGACCACGGGGTCTCCGAGGACGGTGAGGCCCTGCTCAACCGGACGAGCCGGCTTCAGACCCCGCCGCCCGAGCCCGCCGGGCGCTCCACGCGCCCCCGTGGGCTGCTCGCTCTCGTCCTCGCCGCTCTGGTGGTGTTCGGCGTCGGCGCGGGCGTCTGGTACATCAACTCCGGCCAGTTCACCAAGGTGCCACCGCTGCTGGCGAAGACCGAGGCCGAGGCCCGGGCGCGTCTGAAGGGGGCCGGACTCGAGGCCGGCCCGGTCAACCACGCGTACAGCGACACGGTGAAGCGGGGCACGGTGATCAGCACCGACCCGTCGGCGGGCGCGCGGATCCGCTCCCACGACTCGGTGACGCTGACCCTCTCGGACGGCCCCGAGACGGTACGGGTGCCAGAGGTGAAGGGTTACCCGCTGGCCAAGGCGCAGGACCGGCTGAAGAAGGCCGGTCTGGTCGCGGGCATGGTCACGCAGGCGTTCAGCGAGGACGTGCCCAAGGGCTCCGTGATCGGCACGGACCCGGGTGCGGGCACCCGACGCCACGGCGGTTCGGCGATCGCGCTCACCGTCAGCAAGGGCAGCCCGGTGCAGGTGCCCGAGGTGACCGGCTCCTCCGTCGACGACGCCACGGCGGAGCTGGAGGACGCGGGCCTGAAGGTGAGGATCGCGGACACCCAGGTCACCTCCGAGTTCGACGCCGGGGAGGTCGCCCGGCAGTCCCCGGACCCGGGCCAGGAGGCCGGCGAGGGTGACACGGTCACGCTGACGATCTCCAAGGGCCGCGAGCAGGTGGAGGTGCCGGACGTGGTCGGCGACAACGTCGACGACGCGACGAAGGCCCTGGAAGGCGCGGGCTTCCGGGTCGAGGAGGACCGCGGCCTGCTGGGCCTGTTCGGCGACACGGTCAAGGACCAGTCGGTGAAGGGCGGGCAGAAGGCGCCCAAGGGGTCCACCATCACCATCAAGATCCGCTGACGGGCCTCGGCGACGAGCGGACGTTCGGGCGCCCGGGCACGCGTGACACCCTTGGGGGGTGAGCACCTCCCCGTCTCGTGGCGCCCTCGCCGCGTCCGCCGTCCCCCGCAATCCCATCGGCAGTCATGTCCCCGTGGCGGGCGGTCTGCACTCCGTCGGGCTGGCCTACGCGCGGGACATCGATGCCGAGACCGTGCAGGTCTTCGTCGCCAATCCGCGCGGCTGGGCGACCCCCGCCGGCAGTCAGCGGCAGGACGAGGCGTTCCGGGCCGCGTGTGCCGCCGGGTCGATACCGGTCTACGTCCACGCGCCGTATCTGATCAACTTCGGCTCGCACACCGAGGCGACCGTCGAGAGGTCGGTGGAGTCGCTGAGGCACTCGCTGCGCCGGGGCCGTGACATCGGCGCGCTGGGTGTCGTGGTGCACACCGGCAGCGCCACCGGCGGACGGGAACGGACGATCGCGCTGCGGCAGGTGCGCGAGCGGGTGCTGCCCCTGCTGGACGAGCTGACGCACGACGACGACCCCTACCTCCTGCTGGAGTCGACCGCGGGCCAGGGCGCCTCCCTGTGCTCGCGCACCTGGGACTTCGGGGCGTACTTCGAGGCCCTGGACGCGCATCCCCGGCTGGGCGTGTGTCTCGACACCTGCCATGTCTTCGCCGCCGGGCACGATCTGACGGGGCCGAGCGGCATGCATCAGACGCTGGACCTGCTGGTGGACACCGTCGGCGAGGGGCGGCTGAAACTGGTCCACGCGAACGACTCCAAGGATGTGGTCGGCGCCCACAAGGACCGTCACGCGAACATTGGCTCCGGCCATATAGGCGAGGATCCGTTCCGCGCCCTGATGACCCACCCGGCCACCGCGGGCGTGCCTCTGATCATCGAGACGCCGGGCGGAAAGGAAGGCCACGCGGCGGACGTGGAGCGCCTGAAGAAGCTGCGGGAGGGTGAGCCGGGCCGTCGCGCCGCGGTTCAGAGCTCGGGGCCGTCGCCGGGTTCCTCCTGGTAGGAGTAGCGCTGTTCCCTCCATGGGTCCCCGATGTTGTGGTAGCCCCGCTCCTCCCAGAACCCGCGCCGGTCGGCGATCATGTACTCGATGCCGCGGACCCACTTGGGGCCCTTCCAGGCGTACAGGTGGGGGACGATCAGGCGCAGCGGGAAGCCGTGTTCCGCGGTGAGCAGTTCACCGTCCTTGTGGGTGGCGAAGATCGTGCGGTCCGAGGCGAAGTCGGTGAGGCGGAGGTTGGCGCTGTACCCGTACTCCGCCCAGACCATCACATGGGTGACGGCGGGGGCGGGCGGGGCGATGTCCAGGATCGTCCGGGCCGGGATGCCGCCCCACTCGGCTCCGAGCATGCTGAACTTGGTGACGCAGTGCAGATCCGCCACCACGGTCGCGTACGGCAGGGCCGTGAACTCCTCGTGGTTCCAGGAGTGCTTCTCACCGTCCGCCGTGGCCCCGAACACCCGGAAGTCCCAGCGCTCGGGGCGGAACTTGGGCACCGGACCGTAATGCGTGACGGGCCAGCCCCGCTGAAGTCGCTGTCCCGGCGGAAGCTCGGACCGTACCACTTCTCCTGACGCGCGCTCCACCGGATGACCCATGACTCCATCCTGACAGACCGCGGGGGGTGCATCCGACCAGCCCAACCCTAAATCGGACAACTCGGACTAAGTGTGGACTTACTGGACGCCTTCGTGTGCCGGTGCAATCATGCGGCGCAAGCCGCCAGTCCCCCGCTTGGAAGGAGCCCGGGCGATGCAGGGCGATCCCGAGGTCATCGAATTCCTCAACGAGCAGCTCACCGGCGAGCTGACGGCGATCAACCAGTACTTCCTGCACGCGAAGATGCAGGAGAACTTCGGCTGGTACAAGCTCGCCACGTACACGCGGCGGGAGTCGTTCGACGAGATGAAGCACGCGGAGGTGCTCACCGACCGCATCATCTTCCTGGAGGGTCTGCCGAACTACCAGCGGCTCTTCCATGTGCGGGTGGGGCAGACCGTCAGGGAGATGTTCGAGGCCGACCGGCAGATCGAGGTCGAGGCGATCGACCGGCTCAAGCGGGGCGTCGAGGTCATGCGGAACAAGGGCGACATCACATCCGCGAACATCTTCGAGTCGATCCTCGAGGACGAGGAACACCACATCGACTATCTGGACACCCAGCTGGAGCTGGTGGACAAGCTCGGTGAGGCGCTCTACATCTCGCAGATCATCAAGCAGCCGGACAGCTAGTGCTGCGACCGCACTAGGCGGCGTCCCGACGTCTCCCGGGGCTGCCCAGACCCTGGCCGTCCGGACCGGAGAGAACGGGCTCGCCCCGGTCGGCGAGTTCGCGACGCGGGCAGGCACCCCTGCCCAGCAGCGCCTGGATCCGCCGTACGCACGAGCCGCAGTCCGTGCCCGCCTTGCACGCGGACGCAATCTGCCGGGGGGTGCAGGCGCCGTTCGCCGCGTGCTCCTTGACCTGCCGCTCGGTGATTCCGAAGCAGCTACAGACGTACACGCGGTTCACCTCCCGACGGGATCGCTGGGTCGTGCCATCCCGAATCCTCGGTGAGGCAAACCTAACCTAACCTATCGTTCGGGTCCGCGGAAGCGGCTCGGGGCGCGGATCGCATGTGATCCGCGCCCCACTCAGCGCGCCGTCGTAAGGCCGCGGGCTACTGGTCCCGGTACATCTCCGCGACGAGGAACGCCAGGTCGAGGGACTGGCTGCGGTTCAGCCGCGGGTCGCAGGCCGTCTCGTAGCGCTGGTGCAGATCGTCGACGAAGATCTCGTCGCCGCCGCCCACGCACTCGGTGACATCGTCGCCGGTCAGCTCGACATGGATGCCGCCGGGGTGCGTGCCCAGCTCCTTGTGGACCTCGAAGAAGCCCTTGACCTCGTCGAGCACGTCGTCGAAGCGGCGGGTCTTGTGGCCGGAGGCCGCCTCGAAGGTGTTGCCGTGCATCGGGTCGGTCACCCACGCCACCACCGCACCGGAGGCCGTGACCTTCTCCACCAGCTCGGGCAGCTTGTCGCGGATCTTGTCCGCGCCCATGCGCACGATGAAGGTCAGCCGGCCGGGCTCCCGCTCCGGGTCGAGGCGCTCGATGTACTGGAGCGCGTCCTCGGCCGTGGTCGTCGGACCCAGCTTGATCCCGAGCGGGTTGCGGATCCGGGAGGCGAACTCGATGTGCGCGCCGTCGAGCTGACGGGTGCGCTCACCGATCCACACCATGTGCGCGGACACGTCGTACAGCTGCCCGGTGCGCGAGTCGGTCCGGGTCAGCGCCGACTCGTAGTCGAGCAGCAGCGCCTCGTGCGAGGAGTAGAACTCGACGGTCTTGAACTCCTCCGGGTCGGTCCCGCAGGCGTGCATGAAGTTCAGCGCGTTGTCGATCTCCCGCGCGAGCTGCTCGTAGCGCTGGCCGGACGGCGACGACCTCACGAAGTCCTGGTTCCAGGCGTGCACCTGGCGCAGGTCGGCGTAGCCGCCGGTGGTGAAGGCGCGCACGAGGTTCAGCGTCGAGGCGGACGTGTGGTACATCCGCTTCAGGCGCTCGGGGTCCGGGATCCGGGACTCCTCGGTGAACTCGAAGCCGTTGACGGAGTCGCCGCGGTAGACCGGCAGGGTCACCCCGTCGCGGGTCTCGGTGGGCTTGGAGCGCGGCTTGGAGTACTGGCCGGCGATCCGGCCCACCTTCACGACCGGCACGGAGGCGGCGTACGTGAGCACGGCGCCCATCTGGAGCAGGGTCTTGAGCTTGTTGCGGATGTGATCGGCGGACACCGCGTCGAAGGCCTCCGCGCAGTCGCCGCCCTGCAACAGGAACGCCTCGCCCCTGGCGACGGCTCCCATCCGGGCGCGCAGCTGGTCGCACTCGCCCGCGAAGACGAGCGGCGGATACGACTCGAGGTCCGCGATCACCTTGCGCAGAGCCTCGGGGTCGGGGTACTCGGGCTGCTGCGCCGCGGGCAGGTGTCGCCAGGTGTTGCCAGCGCTTGTGCTGGTCTTAGCGTTCACGGTCACGCTCCCAACATTACGGGGTCGCATGGGGCCTCCCTCCGCGCGCCCAGGAAGTGAGACACCCGCTACACCTGGTGGACATGGGATAGAGTGCGTCGCATGTACGCGCACACGAACCGGAACTGGTGGTGGACCGCTCCCTAGGCGGCCCACTGACGCGCGTACCCACTGACTTCGCGAAGGCCGCCCGAGGGGCGGCCTTCCGTGTTTCCTGCACCGGCCGTTCCCTCTCCCCTCACCGAGAAGGACACGGACCATGCACCTGACCGACCTGCTGACCGATCCACGCCCGTTCGCCCTGCTCCGCCGCCGCACGCCCGGACGTGATCACGACACCGTGGAGGTGCTGGTCGGCACGGTCCAGGAGTACGCGCGTCTCGCCGACCTGCCCGGCGAGGCCCTGGCCCTGGTGCCGTACCGCCAGATCCGCGAGCGGGGCTTCGACGTCCGTGACGACGGCACCCCGCTGCTCGCACTGACGCCCGAGGAGTCCTCGGCACTTCCGCTGGAGGAGGCCCTGGCGCAGCTGCCGCGGCACGACGTCCGGGTCGAGGACGGCGGCTTCGACGTTCCGGACGAGGAGTACGCCGGGATCGTCGGGCGGGTGCTGCGCGAGGAGATCGGGCGGGGCGAGGGCGCGAACTTCGTGATCCGCAGGACGTACGAGGGCCGGGTCCCGGGGTTCTGCCGGGCCGACGCGCTCGCGCTGTTCCGGCGGCTGCTCGTCGGCGAGCGCGGGGCGTACTGGACCTTCGTGGTGCACACCGGCGACCGCACTCTGGTCGGGGCCAGTCCCGAGGTGCATGTGCGGATGTCCGGTGGACCGGGCGAGCGCGAAGCGCTCTCGGCCGAGGGTGGTGGGAGACGGGCGGGCGGGACCGTCGTGATGAACCCGATCAGCGGGACCTACCGCTATCCGGCCGGCGGCCCGACGCCCGAGGACCTGCTGGCGTTCCTCGCCGACGGCAAGGAGATCGAGGAGCTGTCGATGGTGGTGGACGAGGAGCTCAAGATGATGTGCACCGTCGGCGACAGGGGCGGGGTCGTCGTCGGGCCGCGGCTGAAGGAGATGGCGCACCTCGCGCACACCGAGTACGAGCTGCGCGGGCGGTCGTCCCTGGACGTGCGTGAGGTGCTGCGCGAGACCATGTTCGCGGCCACGGTCACCGGCTCCCCCGTGCAGAACGCCTGCCGGGTCATCGAGCGGCACGAGGTCGGCGGGCGCGGTTACTACGCGGGGGCGCTGGCGCTCATCGGCCGGGACGCGGGCGGCGCCCAGACGCTGGACTCCCCCATCCTGATCCGCACCGCCGACATCGACGCGGACGGACGGCTGCGGGTTCCGGTCGGCGCCACCCTCGTGCGCGGCTCCGATCCGGAGGGCGAGGTCGCGGAGACCCACGCCAAGGCGGCGGGGGTACTGGCGGCGCTGGGGGTGAGGCCGTCCCGGCCGGGCGGGGAGCGGCCGCTGCCCCGGCTGGCCGACGACCCCCGGGTGCGGGCGGCGCTGGACGGACGGCGGGCCTCCCTCTCGCCGTTCTGGCTGCGGATGCAGGCACCGTCCGCCGAACTGACCGGGCACGCCCTGGTCGTCGACGGTGAGGACACCTTCACGGCGATGCTCGCGCACGTCCTGAGGTCGTCGGGCCTGGAGGTGACCGTACGGCGCTACGACGAGCCGGGGCTGCGGGAGGCGGTGCTCGCGCACGAGGGTCTCGTGGTGCTCGGGCCGGGCCCCGGCGATCCGTCGGACATGACCGACCCCAAGATGCGCTCCCTGCGGGCGCTGACGGCCCAGGTCGTCCGGGGGCACCCTCACGGGGTGCTGGGTGTCTGCCTGGGCCATGAGCTGCTCGCGGCCGAACTGGGGCTGGAGATCGTCCGCAAGGCGGTGCCGCACCAGGGCGCGCAGACGGAGATCGATCTGTTCGGCCGGCGGGAGACCGTCGGCTTCTACAACAGCTTCGTGGCGCGCTGCGACGACGAGGCGGCGGCGGAGCTGGCCGCGCACGCCGTCGAGGTGAGCCGCGGGGAGGGCGGCGAGGTGCACGCGCTGCGCGGACCCGGTTTCGCGGGGGTGCAGTTCCACCCGGAGTCGGTGCTGACGCTCGACGGCGCCGGCATCGTACGGGAGCTCGCCGGGCGGCTGAGCGGCGCCGGCACGCTCTCCGGGCGGCGACCGGCCCGGTAGCCGTACGGCGCCGGGGGCGGGTGGGCGTGGGGGTGCCCGTGCGGACGGCACCCCCACGAGGAGAGCGTGCGCGGGTCCGTCAGCCGAAGAAGACGCCGACCTCTTCGTACAGCTTCGGGTCGACCGTCTTCAGCTTGGCCGTGGCCTGGGAGAGCGGGACACGGACGATGTCGGTGCCGCGCAGGGCGACCATCTTGCCGAAGTCGCCGTCGCGGACGGCCTCGATGGCGTGCAGGCCGAAGCGGGTGGCGAGCCAGCGGTCGAAGGCGCTGGGGGTGCCGCCGCGCTGGACGTGGCCGAGGACGGTCGTACGGGCCTCCTTGCCCGTGCGCTTCTCGATCTCCTTCGCGAGCCACTCGCCGACACCCGAGAGGCGCACATGCCCGAACGAGTCCAGCGACTGGTCCTTCAGCACCATGTCGCCGTCCTTGGGCATCGCGCCCTCGGCCACCACCACGATCGGGGCGTACGACGCCTTGAACCGTGACGTCACCCAGGCGCACACCTGGTCGACGTCGAAGCGCTGCTCGGGGATGAGGATCACGTTCGCGCCGCCGGCGAGCCCGGAGTGGATCGCGATCCAGCCCGCGTGGCGGCCCATCACCTCCACCACCAGGACCCGCATGTGCGACTCCGCCGTCGTGTGCAGGCGGTCGATCGCCTCGGTCGCGATGTTGACGGCGGTGTCGAAGCCGAAGGTGTAGTCCGTGGCGGACAGGTCGTTGTCGATGGTCTTCGGGACGCCGACGACCTTGACGCCGTACTCGTCGGCCAGGCGCGCCGCGACCCCGAGGGTGTCCTCGCCGCCGATCGCGACGAGCGCGTCGACCTCGTCCTTGGCGAGGTTGTCCTTGATACGGCGGATGCCGTTCTCCTGCTTGAGCGGATTGGTGCGCGAGGAGCCGAGGATCGTGCCGCCGCGGGGCAGGATGCCGCGCACGGCGGGGATGTCCAGTCGCACGGTGTTGCCTTCGAGGGGACCCCGCCAGCCGTCCCGGAAGCCGACGAAGTCGTAGCCGTACTCCTGCACGCCCTTGCGCACGATGCCCCGGATGACGGCGTTGAGCCCGGGGCAGTCGCCGCCTCCGGTCAGTACTCCGACCCGCATGGAAATGTCCCTTCGCCGCGGTTGCCTGATGCGGGTCACGCTAATGGTGACCCATGTCACTTCGGCATGCCCTGAAAGGTCAATTCCGGTGAATGGTCGGCTAGTTGATCACTAGGGACGATTCGGACTTCACTCGAAGGTGGGAAGTGGATGCACCCGTGGCGGTTCGCTCCCGCCGTGCGCCCGGCGTGTGTCAGTCCTCGTCCAGTCCTCGTTCGATCGCGTACCGCACCAGTTCCACCCTGTTGTGCAGCTGGAGCTTGCCGAGGGTGTTCTGCACGTGGTTCTGCACGGTGCGGTGCGAGATGACCAGCCGCTCGGCGATCTGCTTGTAGCTCAGGCCCTTCGCGACCAGCCGCAGCACTTCGGTCTCGCGGTCGGTCAGCCGCGGCGCCTCCGGGTCGCCGGTCCCCGCGGCGGACACCGGCTCGGCGGCGAGACGGCGGTACTCGCCGAGGACCAGGCCCGCGAGACCGGGCGTGAACACCGGGTCGCCGACCGCGGTACGGCGCACCGCGTCGATCAGCTCCTGCGTGGACGCGGACTTCAGCAGATAGCCCGTCGCACCCGACTTCACCGCCTCCAGAACATCTGCGTGCTCACCGCTCGCCGACAGCACCAGGACCCGCAACGCGGGGTTGGCGCCCACGAGTTCCTTGCACACCTGGACACCCGGCTTCGCGGGCAGGTTGAGGTCCAGGACGAGCACGTCGGGGGCGGCGGCCAGGGCGCGGCGCACCGCCTGCTCGCCGTCGCCCGCGGTGGCGACCACGTCGAAGCCGGACTCGGTCAGGTCGCGGGCGACGGCGTCCCGCCACATGGGGTGGTCGTCGACCACCATGACCCTGATCGGTTCCCGCCGCGCGTCGGTGCTGTCGTCCGCGGTCATCGCGTCCCCGTCCTCCCCCGTGAGGCCCCCGGGCCCCCCGCGTCCTTCGGTATCTTCAGTTCCACTTCCGTGCCCTGGCCGGGGAGCGAGACCAGCTCGGCCGTGCCGCCGATGTCGCGGAGCCGGCCGCGGATCGACTGGGCCACCCCGAGCCGCCCCTCGCCCTCGGCCTGGGCGAGCCGTCCCTCCGGGATGCCGGGACCGTCGTCCCGTACGGTCACCACGATGCCGTCCGGCTCGTCCTCGATCAGGATCCAGGCGTGTGCCTCCCGCCCGGCGTGCCTGCGGACGTTGTCCAGGGCGGCGCCGACGGCGGCGGCCAGTTCCCGCGCGATGGCCGGGGCGAGCGGCACCGGGGAGCCGGGCTGGGAGAGCGTCACCCGGGCACCGGCGTACGGGGCCAGCAGCAGGCGCAGGTCCACCGGGCCGTCGCCCTCTTCTCCGTCCGGCTCGTCGACCACGCGGACGACCGCGCCGAGCGCCGCGTCCTCCGACACCCGCGAGGGGGGCACGAGTCCGCCCGAGACCAGGGTGCGCAGCGC
The DNA here is from genome assembly GCF_040643755.1 of Streptomyces sp. NPDC047079. Lineage (NCBI taxonomy): Bacteria > Bacillati > Actinomycetota > Actinomycetes > Kitasatosporales > Streptomycetaceae > Streptomyces > Streptomyces sp. NPDC047079. The sequence continues at coordinate 191,616 of NZ_JBEYUZ010000006.1, read as the reverse complement.
GATCTCCTGCTCGCCGGCGAGCCGGCCCAGCTCCGCCGCCTCGCCGCCGAGGGCGCTGCCGCGCCGCTGCACCATGGCCAGCACCTGGAGCACGCTGTCGTGGATGTCCCGGGCCAGCCGCTCCCGCTCACGGGTCGCCGCCTCGATCTCCAGGGCGCGGGCGAGGGTGCGTTCGGAGGCACGGGCGACCTCGACGACGTAGCCGATCGCGATGGAGGCGACCCAGACGAGGACCACGTTGTGGACGGTGTCCCGGGCCGGCGCGCCGCGTTCGACGAGATTCGCCGCGGCGACCAGGGTGGAGGCGAGGGCCGCCCAGCGCCAGCCGCCCTTGACGGCGTACGCGAGGACGGACCCGGCGGTCCATATCGACGGCAGGGTCGGGCCACCCGCGAGGATCCGTTCGTGGCTGTCGGCGAGGGGCGTCAGGAGGATGCCGGAGAGCGCGATGGCGAGGTCGACGGCGAGGAACCGCTTGGTGCAGCTCGCCGCGTTCGCCACCTTGGGCAGCGTGGCCAGCGTCCACACGCTCAGCACCACGTAGTAAACGATCGCCGGCCAGGGCCGTGCGAACCTGCCGTAGGCGGTCGCGAACAGCCCGATCGCGTAGAGCATCGTCAGCACTCGGTACGCGGTGAGCGCGCGCCACAGGGGCTGCTCGACCGACATCCTGACGACCCGCTCGCGCTTGGCCATCCCCCGTGTTCCCCCTCTTCGCCGAGCTCTTGTGCCGAGCCGGACGGACCCTGTCCCTAGGAGCCCTTGCTCTCCTTCGCGGCGTCCTTCTGGACCTGCTTCTCCGCCTTCGCGGCCTCCGCGATCTGCCGCTTGGCGGCGGTCGCGTAGATGTCGACGTATTCCTGGCCGGAGAGCTTCATGATCTCGTACATGACCTCGTCGGTCACCGCGCGCAGCACGAAACGGTCCTGTTCCATGCCCTGGTAGCGACTGAAGTCGAGCGGCCTGCCGATACGGATGCCCGGGCGCATCAGTTTGGGGACGATCTTCCCCGGCGGCTGGATCTTCTCGGTGTCGATCATGGCGACGGGGATGACGGGTGCCCCGGTGGCGAGCGCCACCCGGGCCAGGCCCCCGGGCTTGCCCCGGTAGAGCCGGCCGTCGGGCGAACGGGTGCCCTCCGGGTAGATGCCGAACAGCTCGCCGCGCTCCAGTACCTCGATGCCGCTCTTGATGGCCGCCTCGCCCGCCCCGCGCGCTCCGGAGCGGTCGACGGGGAGCTGGCCCACCCCCTTGAAGAAGGCGGCGGTCAGCCGCCCCTTCACGCCGGGCGTGGTGAAGTACTCGGCCTTCGCGATGAAGGTGACCTTGCGGTCGAGGACCGCGGGCAGGAAGAAGGAGTCCGAGAAGGACAGGTGGTTGCTCGCCAGTATGGCGGGGCCCTCGGCGGGGACATTCTCGAGGCCTTCCACCCAGGGTCTGAAGGCGAGCTTCAGCGGCCCCCCGATGGATACCTTCATCGCGCCGTACAACAACCGAGTGCCTCCTGTGTCCGTGGAACAGACCTTAACCCGGTCCGCCACCAAAGAGTCCGACGGCCCTGGTCGGTGTCAGTACCGTCGCGTACGGTGAAGTACCTGCAATCGCGTGCCCAGCCCCTTTTCATGAACGGAGACCGAACGTGCCGGTCCTCCCCGGAGCCGAGCCGTACCGCCACGAAGGCGGGGAAGTCGGCGTCCTCCTCTGCCACGGCTTCACCGGTTCCCCGCAGTCGCTGCGCCCCTGGGCGGAGTATCTCGCCGAGCGCGGCCTCACCGTCTCGCTGCCGCTGCTGCCCGGGCACGGCACGCGCTGGGAGGACATGCAGCTCACCGGCTGGCACGACTGGTACGCGGAGGTGGACCGCGCTCTGCGCGCCCTGCGCGAGAGCTGCGCACAGGTGTTCGTGGCCGGGCTGTCCATGGGCGGCGCCCTGGCCCTGCGGCTCGCCGCCCGGCACGGGGAGGCGGTCAGCGGCATCGTGGTCGTCAACCCGGCGAACAAGATGCACGGCCTGTCCGCCTACGCCCTCCCGGTGGCCCGTCACCTCGTCCGGGCGACGAAGGGCATCGCCAGCGACATCGCCAAGGAGGGCAGCACGGAGCTGGGGTACGACCGGGTGCCCCTGCACGCCGCGCACTCCCTGCGGAGCTTCTTCCGTGTCGTCGACGGCGAGCTGCCGCAGGTCACCCAGCCGCTGCTGCTTCTGCACAGCCCCCAGGACCATGTGGTCCCGCCCGCCGACTCGGCCCGGATCCTCAGCCGGGTCTCCTCCACGGACGTGCGGGAGATCCTGCTGGAACAGAGCTACCACGTGGCGACGTTGGACCACGACGCGGACCGGATCTTCGAGGAGAGCCTCGCGTTCATCGGCCGGCTCGCGCCCAGCGTCGGCAAGGAAGGGACGGCCGCAGGTGGCTGAGCACGACTCGGACCGAGACAACCGCGAGGACCGCGACCGCGAGAACCGGGAGCCGGACGAGAAGGGCGTTCCCTTCGACGAGGATGCCGCCTGGGCGGCGATCGTCGCGGGGTACGGCCAGGAGCCGCCGGACCCGCCGGAGGCCAGACCGTTCCGGTCGGTCGAGGATCTGGCACTGCCCGATCCGGAGCCGATCGGCGGCAAGGGCGACGAGACGAAGATCGAGCCGGCGAAGCCGCTGGGCAGTTCGATCTCCTTCGCGCCCGGCGTCGGCCCGCGCGACTACAAGGTCCCTGAGTCCTCGGAGGACGATTTCGACGAGGACGACGAGGGGCATTTCGTCCCCCCGGAGCCGCCGCCGCTGCCGATGGCGGACACCACGGCGAAGTTCGCCTGGCTCGGCATGATCGGCGGGCCGGTCCTGCTCCTGCTGGCGGTGGTGTTGGGCTGGGAGATGACGTGGTGGCTGACCACGCTCGCCGTCGGCGGTTTCCTGGGCGGCTGCGCGACGCTGGTGGTGCGGATGAAGACGGACGACGAGGACGGCGACGACCCGGGCCGGGGCGCGGTGGTCTGACCGGCCCGGCTAGGACGAGGGAATCCTGAGGGCGGCCAGGACCGGAAGGTGGTCCGTGGCCGCCCTCAGGTCCGTCTGGGTCACGCCCGGGTGACCGAGCGGGACGCCGCAGCCGAGGACCTCGACGCCGTGCGTGGCGAAGATCGCGTCGATGCGCTGGTGGGGATCGGACGGCGTCCAGGTGTGCTCGCCGCCCCAGGGGGCGGTGGCCCGGGCGTCCTGGAGTGCGGCGGCCAGGCGCGCGAAGGTGGCGCCGTCCGGCCGTTCGTTGAGGTCGCCGCCGACGACCGCGTGAGCCGTGCCGAGGCCGGCGAGCCGGTCGAGCAGCATGCCGCCCTGCGCGTACCGCTCGTCCTTCTGCAGGCTCAGATGGCAGCTGATCACGCCGAGCCGCGCACCGCCGAACCGTACGACCGCCGTCGCGAGCCCCCGCCGGTGCAGGCCCGGGGTGAGCGGCAGCAGCACGTCCTCGGTGCGCTCGACCGTGGCGCGCAGCGAGCACAGCAGGGCCGGTCCGGCGGCGGTGGCGCCGCCCGAGAGGACCACGAGGTTCGAGGCCGCCGCCAGCCGGGCGAGCTTCTTGCGCCAGCGGAAGAAACGGGGGGCCTCCTGGACGAGCACCAGGTCGGGCGCGCAGGCGCTGATCACGCGGGCAAGCGCGTCGGTGTCGTCGCGCATGGAGCGGATGTTGTAGCCGAGGACACGGATGACGGCCGAACCGTCGGGTTCGGTGCGGGAGTTGGGCAGCGTGACGGTCGTCGCCATGCCGATCAAGATACGCCGGGGCGTGGGGCTGCGCGTGCGGGAGGGCGCGTGGGGGCAGCGCTTCGTGGGGCGCGCGGGGAAATCGCAGCCTCCGCCCCGCCGTGATCGCGACTGGGGCTGGCGGCACGCGGAGACAGCGCTTCGTAGCGGCCGCGGGGGCGCAGGTTCCTGGCGTCGCGTGGGGGGCGGAGGTGACCGCCGGGGGAGGCATCCCCTGCGTGCGGTCCGCATCCGCCCCCGGTCGCGTCACATGATCGGGTCGGGCTCCCGGGCCAGGTCCGCGGCGCCGACCAGGCCCGCCTTGTTGCCGAGCTGCGCGGCGATGACGTCGGCGACCGGGCGCCAGTTGCCGCCGACCAGCCAGCGCCGGTACGACTTGCGGATCGGGTCGAGCACCAGCTCGCCCTCGTCCGAGAGGCCGCCGCCGACGATGAAGGCGGAGGGGTCGAACAGCGAGGCCAGGTCGGCGAGCCCGGCCCCGGCCCAGCGGGCCAGCTCGCGGTAGGAGTCGACGGCCACCGCGTCGCCCTGGCGGGCGGCCATGGAGATGTGCTTGCCCTCGATGCCCTCGGGGGTGCCGTCACCGAGCGACAGCAGCACCTCGGCGTTCTCCGGGGTGGCGTTGGCGCGCTGCTTGGCGTACCTCACGAGGGCGCGGCCGGAGGCGTACTGCTCCCAGCAGCCCTGCGAGCCGCAGCCGCACAGCAGGCCGTCCGGGACCATCCGGATGTGGCCGAACTCGGCGGCCACGCCGAAGTGGCCGCGGCGGAGCTTGTTGCCGATGATGATGCCGCCGCCCAGGCCGGTGCCGAGCGTGATGCAGATGACGTTGCGGTGGCCCTTGCCGGCGCCGAACCTGTACTCGCCCCACGCGGCCGCGTTGGCGTCGTTCTCGACGACCACGGGCAGGCCCACGCGGGCCTCGACCTTCTCCTTCAGCGGCTCCTGGCGCCAATCGATGTTCGGCGCGAAGTAGACCAAGGACCGCTGGCGGTTGACGTAGCCGGCTGCGCCGATCCCCACGCCCACGATCTCGTGCCCGGCACGGGCGCCCTCTACGGCAGCGGCAATGGCGTCCACGATGGCCTCGGGCGTGCCCGGAGTCGGCACCTCGTGGCTCGAGAGGATGTTGCCTTCCTCGTCGACCACACCGGCCGCGATCTTCGTACCACCGATGTCGACGCCGATGGTGAGTCCCATGAATCCCTCAGTTTCGGTCGAGCCCCGCTACGGCCAACCGTACCCGAGGGTGCTGAGGGCTGTCGGACGCTCCCCGCGGCCTCCTGGCCGCCGGGCGCTCCGGTGGGACCCGGGAGCCCGGAAGGGGCCGGAGGGGCGGCCGGCCGGGGCCGGGTCGGCGTCGCCGGGCGCCCAGCCCGACGCCCCCTAGTCCAGGTCGATGTGCTCCCCCGGCCCCGGCTCGCCGCCCCGGCGGCGGGGGTCGGCCTCGCCTGAGGTGCGGTTCGTCCAGCGCCTCTCCTGGGCCTCGACGGCGGAGCGGTAGGCCGCGAGCAGCTCCGAACCGGCCGCGGCGAGATGGTCGAAGACATCCGGATTGCGCTCTATCACCGGTTCCACGGCGGCTTTGGCCTGCTGGACCACCTGCTGGACCATCTGCTGGGCCGCACCGGAGGCGGCGGCACCGAACAGGGGTGTCGGCAGCTCGGACAGCTTGTCCGCGACGGCGTCGACGAGCTTGCGCAGCTCCTCGGCGGCCGAGCCGGGCGGCGATCCGTACCGGGCACGGCGGCGGGCCTTTTCCGCGGCGAGGTCCTCGGCGCACGCTGCGGCCCAGGCGTCGGCGTCGGACGCCGTCTCCCCCACGTTCCCGGCCGCGTCGGTCCAGGGGGTATCCCCACCGTCGGCGGCCTTCCCCTGAGCGGCGTCGGACGGGGGGCGCTCTTCGCTCATGGCGGACTCCTGACTGCGGTTCGTACCCCCGACGTTACCCGAACGGGGGTACGCGCCTCACCGTGTACGGGGCCGTTTCCGGGCAGCCCGGACGGCTCTCCTCAGGCCCGGGGCGGCCACAGCTCCGGGTCCGGCGCGAACCGGATGCGCAGCTCGCCCTCCCGCAGCGCGGCCCCGGACACGGTGCAGCGGCGCAGGACCGAGGGCAGCGGGACGACCCGGCGGAACGACCCCGTGGTCACGACCAGTTCGTCCCCGCGCCGGACGAGGTCCAGTTCGTCGCGTATGACGCCGGGCAGCGGGATGTGCCATACGAGCACGCCGTCGTCGGCGAGCCGGTCCGTCACAGGCCACTCGACCGGGGCGGGAGCCTGGTTGACGGCGGGGGCGGCGAGCGCGGCGAGGTCGTCGGCGCCGCGCGGATCGCGGCCGAGGTGGGGCAGGCCGTGGATGCCGTAGGTGCTCCGCCACTCCTCCACGGCCTTGCGCTGCTGGGCGACGAGCCCGGCCGGCCAGGGGTCGAGGGCGTTCTCGGGCACAAGGCGGTTGGCGACCAGGATCTCGGGGCGCAGGGCGCGCAGGGCGAGGCCGGTGGCGGCGGACCGGACGGCGGCGGCGCCGGCCGGGCCCGGTTCGGCGACCAGCCATACGCTCGTGGCCCGGTCGGCGACGACGGCCTCGACGGCGGCCAGTTCGACGTCCCAGCGGGCTGCGGTCTCGTACAGCCACTCGGCGGGCATCGGCACGCCCGCGAGACGGCCGAGGACGGGGCGCAGGGCGCGGGCGGCCTGCCGCTCCGGCGGAAGCAGCCGGCGCAGATAGCGGCGGAGTTCCTCGGGGAGGGCGAGGAGGGCGAGAGCCTGCGGGGCGGGGGGTAGGTCGACGACGAGGAGGTCGTAGGAGTCCGAGAGGGCGGCGTCGCGCAGGGCGCGCAGGAGGGCGAGTTCCTCGGCGCCGGGCAGCGGGGTGACCTCCTCGGGGTCCAGCCGGGCGGCGCCTAGCAGGTCGAGGGCGCCGGACGCGCGGTCCTGGAAGGTGACGAGGTCCTCCCGGAAACGCGCGTCGGCGTCCGGGCGCCAGGCGGTGAGTCCGGGCGCGGCCTCGGCGGGGGTGGTGCCGGTGCGGAGCCCGAGTACGGCACCGAGGGTGTCGGTGCGGTCGGCGCTGAGGACGAGGGTGCGGGTGCCCCGTCGGGCCGCTTCCAGCGCGGTGGCCGCGGCGAGGGTGGTACGGCCGGAGCCGCCGGGGCCGGTGATCAGGATGGTGCGCATGGTCGTGAACGCTACCCGGGCCCGGCGGCGGGGCTGAGCAGGACACCGGCGCGCCCGAGTTGCCGTACCGTTCGGCGCGGCGCCCCGGGTCCCGCTCCGGCAGGGGAAGGCTGAGCCGTTCCCCTACTTCTCGCCCGACTCCACCCGCTTCTTCAGCCCGGCCAGGGCACGGTCGATGATGACCTTCTCCGCCTTGCGCTTGATCATGCCGAGCATCGGGATCTTGACGTCGACCGTCAGCTGGTACGTCACCTCCGTGCCGCCCGAGGCCGCCGGCTTCAGCAGGTACGAGCCGTCGAGGGACCGGAGCATCTGGGACTTGACGAGGGTCCAGGAGACCTCGTTGTCGCCCGTCCAGGTGTATGCCAGCGTCTGGTCGTCCTTGATCGCGCCCGCGTCCATGACCAGGTGCACCTGTTCGGCACGGCCCTGCGCGTCCGTCGCGAGCACCTCGGCCTCCTTCACCTCGCCCGTCCAGTCCGGATAGCGCGCGAAGTCGGCGATCACCCGCATGACATCGGCCGGAGCCGCCTCGATCGTGATGCTCGAGCTGGTGTGTTCCGCCATCGCCGTGGCTCCTCCAGATGCGGTCCGGTGAGGGAGGGTGGTGCGCCCGTGCGCACGTGTGTGCAGCGTGAAGGCTACCGCGCACGCGCCGCGGCGCTACCACCCCACCTGCGGTTCGGCCACCGACCCGTCGCGAGGGGGCGGCCCGGGCGCCCGGGCGTCACCACTGCAGTGCCCAGGGCCTCCCGCTGCCCGCGAAGTGCCCCACGTTCACGCACTCGGTGGCGCCGATCCGCATCCTGCGCACCAGCGGCTGGTGCACATGGCCGAAGAGCGAGTACCGCGGGCGCGTGCGGCGGATCGCCTCCAGCAGGGCCCGGGCTGCCGCGCTCGAAGCGGCGCGCCACCGTGTCGTACACCAGCTCGGGCACCTCCGGCGGGATGTGGGTGCACAGCACGTCCACCTCGCCCACCGCCTCGATCTTCGCGGCGTACTCCTCGTCGCTGATCTCGTACGGGGTCCGCATGGGGGTGCGCAGACCCCCGCCGACGAAGCCGAAGGTCCAACCGCCGATCTCCACCCGCTGGCCGTCCAGCAGGGTGGTGCCGGGGCCCGCGTACTCCTGCCACAGGGCCGGCATGTCGACGTTGCCGTAGGTGGCGTAGGTCGGGGTCGGGAAGGCGGCGAACAGCTCGGCGTACTGCCTGCGCACCGCCTTCTCGATCGCCGCGGCGCGGTCCTCGCCCAGGCCGGCCCACAGCCGGGCGCCGAACGCGCGCGCCTCCTCGAAGCGGCGGGCGGTGCGCAGTTCCACGATCCGGTCGGCGTTCTCCTTGCCGAACAGGTCCGGGAAGATGCCGCGCGAGTGGTCGGCGTAGTCGAGGAAGAGGACCAGGTCGCCCAGACAGACGAGGGCGTCCGCCCCGTCGCCTGCCCTGGCCAGGTCACGTGCGTTGCCGTGCACGTCGCTGACCACATGAACGCGCGTCCTCGGGTTGCCGTCCGGGGTGGGTGCCATGACGATCAAGCGTAGGGGTGTGGGACATATGTGAACAGTGGCGGCCGGACCTGCGGTTACTGGCCAGTCGGGAAAGGGGTGGACTACTGTGCGCGAAGGAACGCCAAGACGTGTGACGCACGGAACATCTCGCCGGGACCCCCTGTCCCGGAGGCCATACCGGCGGGTAACGTCCGGGCAGTCCAGTCGTGCTCAGGGTTTCAACCAACGTCTGCCCGAGGAAACCCTGCGCACCTGCCCGAGCCTTGGACCGCACCGTCGCAGGACACACCGTCGTGGCGTCGGCGCCCTATGAGGAGCAGCAGTCTTGCGCGAGTTCAGCCTTCCGGCTTTGTACGAGGTCCCTGCGGACGGAAATCTGACCGACATCGTCCGCAGAAACGCCGCGCAGCATCCGGACGTCGCCGTTGTCGCCCGCAAGGTGGGCGGTGCCTGGCAGGACGTCACCGCCACCACCTTCCTCGCCGAGGTCCGCAGCGCGGCGAAGGGACTCATCGCCTCCGGTGTGCAGCCGGGCGACCGGGTGGGTCTCATGTCCCGCACCCGCTACGAGTGGACCCTGCTGGACTTCGCGATCTGGAGCGCCGGGGCGGTCACCGTGCCCGTGTACGAGACCAGCTCGCCGGAGCAGGTGGAGTGGATCCTCGGCGACTCGGGAGTGACCGCCTGCCTCGTGGAGCTGGACGCGCACGCCGCGGCCGTCGAGTCGGTGCGCGACCGGCTGCCCGCGCTCAAGCACGTCTGGCAGATCGAGGCCGGGGGCGTTGAGGAGCTGGGCCGCGCCGGCAAGGACGTCAGCGACGCGACGGTCGAGGAGCGCAGCTCGCTCGCCAAGGCCGACGACCCGGCGACGATCGTCTACACCAGCGGGACCACCGGGCGCCCGAAGGGCTGTGTGCTCACGCACCGCAACTTCTTCGCCGAGTGCGGCAACATCGTCGAGCGGCTGCGCCCCCTCTTCCGCACGGGCGAGTGCTCCGTCCTGCTCTTCCTGCCGCTCGCGCACGTCTTCGGGCGTCTGGTGCAGATCGCGCCCATGATGGCCCCGATCAAGCTGGGCTGCGTCCCGGACATCAAGAACCTCACCGACGAACTCGCCGCGTTCCGGCCGACGTTGATCCTCGGCGTGCCGCGCGTCTTCGAGAAGGTCTACAACTCGGCGCGGGCCAAGGCGCGGGCCGAGGGCAAGGGGAAGATCTTCGACAAGGCGGTGGACTCGGCGATCGCCTACAGCCGGGCCCTGGACACCCCGTCCGGTCCCTCGCTCGGTCTGAAGATCAAGCACAAGGCGTTCGACAAGCTCGTCTACAGCAAGCTGCGCGCGGTGCTGGGCGGTCGCGGCGAGTACGCCATCTCCGGCGGCGCCCCGCTCGGCGAGCGCCTCGGCCACTTCTTCCGCGGCATCGGCTTCACGGTCCTGGAGGGCTACGGCCTGACCGAGACCACCGCGGCCACCGCCTTCAACCCCTGGGACCGGCAGAAGATCGGCACGGTGGGCCAGCCGCTGCCGGGCTCGGTGGTCCGGATCGCGGACGACGGCGAGGTGCTGCTGCACGGCGAGCACGTCTTCAGGGAGTACTGGAACAACGAGGCCGCGACCGCGGAGGCGCTGGCCGACGGCTGGTTCCACACCGGTGACATCGGCACCCTCGACGAGGACGGCTATCTGATGATCACCGGCCGCAAGAAGGAGATCATCGTCACCGCGGGCGGCAAGAACGTCGCCCCGGCCGTGATCGAGGACCGCATCCGGGCGCACGCGCTGGTCGCGGAGTGCATGGTGGTGGGTGACGGGCGGCCGTTCGTGGGCGCGCTGATCACCCTCGACGAGGAGTTCCTCGACCGCTGGGCCGCCGAGCAGGGCAAGCCGGCGGGTTCCACCGCGGGGTCGCTGCGCGACGACCCGGATCTGATCGCGGCGATCCAGGACGCGGTCGACGACGGCAACGCCGCGGTGTCGAAGGCGGAATCGGTGCGCAAGTTCCGCATTCTCCCCTCCCAGTTCGACGAGGAGTCGGGTCATCTCACGCCGTCGCTGAAGCTCCGGCGCAGCGTCGTGGCGAAGGACTACGCGGAGGAGATCGAGGCCATCTACCGGAAGTAGCGGCCCGGATCTCAGGTCATGACGCGGTGTCCCCGGCGAGGACCCGCGTCATGGTGCGTTCCGCGCGAAGTCAGGTGACGAGGCGTCGGTTTCTCTGTCATGGCCGCAGCAGCGGCAACAGCCTCACGCCCCTCACGGGGGCGCGCTCCCCTAGAGCAGTTCCCTGAGCGTCTCCGCCAGCAGATCCCAGCGCCACTTCTCCTCGACCCACCGCCTGCCCCGCTCGCCCATGCGGCGGCGCAGCTCCGGGTCGCCGAGGAGGGTGACAATCCGGTCCGCGGTCTCCTCCACGGAGCCGCCCCGCACCACCCAGCCGGTCTCGCCGTCGAGCACCGCGTCCGGGGCGCCGCCCGAGTCGCCGGCGACCACCGGGAGGCCCGTCGCTGACGCCTCCAGGTACACGATGCCGAGGCCCTCGACGTCCAGGCCGCCCCGGCGGGTGCGGCACGGCATCGCGAAGACATCGCCCGCACCGTAGTGCGCGGGCAGCTCGGCCCACGGGACGGCGCCGGTGAAGTGGACGGCGCCTGCGACCCCGGTCTCGTGGGCGAGTCGGCGCAGGTCCTTCTCGTAGGGCCCGCCCCCGACGATCAGCAGGACCGCCTCCGGCTCCTTGGCCAGGATCCGCGGCATCGCCCGGATCAGCGTGTCCTGGCCCTTGCGCCGGACCAGCCGGGACACGCAGACCACCACCGGGCGGTCCGTGAACCCCAGGCGGGCGCGGACCTCGCCGCCGCCCGAGTCCGGATGGAACGTCTTCTCGTCCACCCCGGGGGGCAGTTGCACCATCCGCCCGGCCGCCTGCGGGCTCAGCGCGGAGGCGATCCGCGAGCGGGTGTACTCGCCGAGGTAGGTGATCGTGTCCGTCGACTCGCCGATCCGGCGCAACAGGTCGCGTGCCCCGGGGAGTTGGGCCCAGCCCGCCTCGTGGCCGTGGGTGGTGGCCACCAGTCGCTCCGCCCCGGCCCGGCGCAGCGCCGGCGCCATCAGGCCGAGCGGCGCCGCCGCTCCGAACCACACCGACGTACAGCCGTGCTCCCGCAGCAGCCCCACGGCCCGCCGGGTGGCACCCGGCGTCGGCAGCAGCATCGTCGTCCGGTCCCGTACGACGGTGAAGGGCTGCTCGGCGTCGAAGGCGGCCGTCGCCCGGGCACCTTCGACGCCGCGCTTCCAGGTGGAGGCGTAGACGACCAGGCGCTCGGGGTCCAGGCGCAGCGCCATGTTGTGCAGGAACGCCTGGATGCCGCCGGGGCGGGGCGGGAAGTCGTTGGTCACGATCAGGGTCTTGTGCATCGTCGTTCGACAGTACCGAACCCGACGTGAGACCGTACTCACAGCTCCGTACGGCCGCGCTTGTTGGCCCTCGCACAGTCCGGCGGGCAATCATGGGCCCCGCAGGGCGGCAACGACGCGCGACGCGCCGGAACAGGGGTCGAGTGGACATGGCGGGCACACGGAGGTTCCCGGTCTGGCTGCTCGCCGTATGGGGCCTGACCAGGACGGTCCTGCTCCTCTTCGTCTTCAGGGTGTTCCTCTTCCCCGGCCCGGACGTCACCACCGACGTCTCGGTCATCTACCACGGCTGGTACGAGACCCTGAGCACCGGGACGTTCCCGCGCGACGACGTCACCTGGCAGTACCCGCCCGCCGCCGCGCTCGCCATCCTCTCCCCCGCGCTGCTGCCCTTCCTGGACTACGCGGGGGCCTTCTTCGTCCTCGCCCTCCTCGCCGACCTGGCGGTCCTCTGCCTGCTCGGGTACGCGGGCACCCGCCCCGGCAGGACACTGCGCGGGGCCTGGCTGTGGACGGCCGGCGTTGCCCTCCTCGGCCCGACCGTCTACGCCCGCTACGACGTGATGGTGACCGCGGTGGCGGTGGCGGCGCTGCTGGCCGGGGCCAGGCGACCGTGGGTGATGGGGGCGCTCGCGGGCTTCGGAGCGCTGCTGAAGGTGTGGCCGGTGCTGCTGCTGGCGGGGTCCGCGAGCCGCCGGGCCTGGGCCTCGGCCGCGGCGACGGCCGGTGGCCTGGCCCTGCTGTTCGGCCTGACGGCGCCCGGCGCCTTCGCCTTCCTCACCGCCCAGCGCGACCGCGGCACCGAGGTGGAGTCGATGGGCTCGCTGGTCTTCCATGCCGCCCGGCACTTCGGCTGGAAGGGGCAGGTGCTGCTCAACTACGGCTCGGTGGAGTTCCTCGGCCCCTACGTGGACTGGGTCAGCACGGCGGCCCTGGCCCTGACCGTGATCGCCTTCGGGTGGCTGCTGCTGTGGCGGCTGCGCGTCCGCCGTCTGCCGCCGCACGCGCTCGCGGACGCGGCCTTCGTCGCGGTACTGCTGTTCACGGTGACCAGCCGGGTCATCAGCCCCCAGTACCTGGTGTGGCTGGTGGGGCTCGCGGCGGTGTGCCTGTGCCACCGGGGCAGCCGGATGACCCTGCCCGCCGGACTGATCCTGGCCGCCTGCCTCGCCACCGTCCTGGAGTTCCCCGTCTACTTCGCGAACGTCGTCGCCAGTGACCGGCTGGGCATCGCCCTGCTGCTCGCCCGCAACGTACTGCTGCTGCTCGCCACGGTGACCGCCGCCCACCACCTGTGGCGCACCACGGTCTCCGCGCCGCCACCGACCGTACCGCCCCAGACCCCGCGCACCCAGGAGACTCTCGCGCCCTCCTGACGGGCGTCGGCGAGGACCGCAGGGCGTCCCGCGCCTCAGCCCAGTCGCGCCCGCAGATACGCCCGCCACTGCTCGGTGAACCTCTCCGGTGTCGTGCCGAGGACCCGTTCGAGGGCGGTCTCCACCGCTCCCGTGCGGCCGGGGTGGTCTCCCACCGTGCGGTAGAAGGCGTTCAGCCGGGCCTGTCCCCAACGGTCGGCGATCATCCGGCAGGCCATCCAGCCGCCCTCGTACGCCCGCGCCAGCGCGCCCGGGTCCCGGGAGAAGGCGAAGTCCGCGTCGTTCGGCAGTGCGGCCGGGACGCGTCCCAGGGCGATCGAGCGGCCCAGCTCGGGAGCCGCCTCCCGGGCAGTGCGGCCGCTGCCGCGGTAGGCGACCCAGTCGGCGTATCCCTCGGACAGCCACAGGGGCGTGGCCGCCGTGGTGTGGGCGCGGGTGGCCACATGGGCGGTCTCGTGCCGGACCACGATCTGCTTGCCCAGGTCACCTAGTACGGCGTACGCGTCCGGGTTGACGATGATCCGGTCCGCGGGCGCCTTCCCCGCGCCTCCCGCCTCCCCGGTGGTGACCGCGGCGATCCCCCGGTATCCGGAGGCCTGCGCGCCGAGCAGCCCCGCCATCCCCTGAAGCGACCGAGGTACGAGCACCACGACGTGCCCGACCCAGTCGGTGCCCCACGCCTCGGTGACGGCGGGCACCGACCGGTCGGCGAGGTCCGCGTAGGTCCGCAGTACGTCCCGTGGCTGCCCCACGCCGAGGACGATGCTGTGCGCCCCGCGGACGGTCTCGACGGCGCCCTGCTCCCACAACTGCTCGGGGACCTTCTTCGCGGGCTCGTCGGCGCTGACGTACCAGCGGCCGCCGGTGCGGATCAGCCGCAGCTCACGGGCGGCGGTGACGGGAGCCCGGTCATAGCCCTTGATGCGGTAGCGCAGTTCGGCGACGGCGCTCGCCCGGTCGCCGCTGCGGTGCAGGGCCGTGAGGCGGTACGACCAGGCGGCCAGCGGCACGGCACGCAGGTTGTCGAACTCCGCTGTGCCGGCGCGCTGAGCCTCGGTCGCGAGGAACGCGGGCCGGTTCCCGTCGAGGACGGCGGCCGCGCGCCGGTCGAGGACCTGCTGCACGGCGGCCGTCTGGCTGTCCGGCGCGGGCCGCCCGCCGCAGCCGACGAGCCCGGTGAGCAGCAGCGCACAGCACGCCACGACTCCCCGGACACTCCCACCACCAGCCACCGTCAGATCGTACGTGTCGCTCCCCGTACCCGCGTCGCGCTCAGGGCCGGGTGATCGAGGAGATCGGCATCATCCCGACCGGGTCGTAGCGGACCGCGGCTCCCGGGTGGGGTGCGTGGATGACCTGGCCGCCCCCGACGTACATGGCGACATGGCTCGCGTCGGAGCGGTAGACGACCAGGTCGCCGGGGCGTGCCTGGGAGAGAGGCACCTGGTGGCCGGCGTAACGCTGCTCCTGGGAGGTGCGCGGCAGTCCGACACCCGCCTGCGCGTACGCCCACTGCATGAGGCCCGAACAGTCGAAGCCGCCCGGCCCGTTGGCGCCCCACACATACGGGCGGCCGAGCGCGGAGCGGGCCGCGGCGAGCGCGGCCGCCGCCCGCCCGTCGGGCGCGGACATGCCGGTGAGGTCGGGCACGTCGCCGCCGGAGCGGGACGCCCTGTCGTAAGCGGCGCGCTGGGTCGCGGGCAGGGAGTTGAGCAGCCGTCTCGCCGTGGCGAGTTTCCGCTCGACGGTCCTCTTGTGCCGTGCGACGGCCGCGCGGTTCCTCTCCAGCTCGGCCAGCTCACCGGTGGCGTCCGCGCGTTCCTGGGCCAGCTCGCGCAGGGCGGTCCGGAGGTCCCTGAGCTGCCCTGCCTGGCGGGAGCCGATCCGGTCGAGGGCGGCCGCCCGGTCCAGGTACTCGCCCGGGTCGTCGGACAGCAGCAGCCCGAGGGAGGAGGCGAAGCCGCCGGAGCGGTACTGGGCCCCGGCGAGCGAACCCAGCGCGTCCCGCAGGGCGTTGACGCGCTCCTGCTGCCGGGCGATCCGGTCCTGCGCCTGGTCGACCTGCCGGCGCAGCGAACCGGCTTGCTCACTCGCCTTGTTGTATGCCTCGGTGGCCTGCTCGGCCTCCAGGTACAGCCGGTCCACCGTGACCCCGGGGTCACGGGGCGGAGCCGGAGCGGCGTCCGCCGGTGCGGCACCGAGCGCCGTGGCGGCTGCCGCCGCCGCGGCGGCGGACAGAACGGCGGCTGTCTTCCTCAGAGCCTGGTTCGCCTCCGGAGCGCCCGAGCCGGTGTCCATTCGGCGCGTCGGACGCATGGCGCCACGGCCCCGGCCGAGGCCGGTTGGTGCAAGGCGACGATGGGACCCCACGACCGGTCGCACTCCCTTCCGCTGACAAACCCCGCCGCACGGCGGGGGAAACGCGGCAGACAGTAGCCGGGCGATCACTCGTGGTCCAAAGACCGAGACGGGCACACAACGCGGCGCCCCGCCGCTGACGCAGGTCATCGGCGGGGCGTGGGGTCAGCGGGCGTCGCCGGAATTCGCCCGTTCGGGCGGGAGTGGCGTCCCGGTCGCGGGGGACCCGGTCAGACTCGGACGCCGAACATGAAGGGCCCGCCGATCGTGTTCATCGACTCGTAGCGGACGACGGTGCCGGTGCGGGGGGCGTGCAGGATCTGGCCGTTGCCCGCGTAGAGGCCCACGTGGTGGATGTCGTTGAAGAAGAAGACCAGGTCGCCGACCTTCAGGTCGTTGACCGAGTAGATCCGGGTGCCTATGTTGGCCTGTTCCTGCGAGGTGCGCGGGATGGAGACGCCGGCCTGCGCGTACGCCCAGGAGGTCAGGCCCGAGCAGTCGAAGGAGGTCGGGCCCGTGGCGCCGTAGACGTAGGGCGAGCCGATCCTGGTCTGGGCGGCGGAGAACGCGGCGCCGGCCCGGCTGGAGGCGGAGCCGGTGTCGCCGCCGAGGACGCTGCGCTCACTGGCGCGGCTGGCCCTGCTCTGCTCGGCGGCGAGTGCCGCCTTCTCCTTGGCGGTCAGGGAGTTGAGGAGCTTCTGCGCCGCGGCGAGCTTGCCCTGCACTTCCCGCTTCTTCTTGCCGAGCTCGGTCCGGGTGGCGGCGAGGTCCTTGAGCTTGTCGGAGGCCTCCTGGCGCTCCTGGGCCAGCTCGCGCTGCTTCTCCTGGATCTTCTTCAGCGCCTCGACCTGCTGACTGCTCAACTGGTCCAGCGTGGAGGCCTTGTCGAGGTAGTCGTCCGGGTTGGAGGAGAGGAACAGCTGTACGGAGGGGTCGATGCTGCCGGTGCGGTACTGGGCGCTGGCCATGGTGCCGATGCCCTCGCGCAGCTGGTTGAGCTCGTCCTGACCCCGGGCGACCTTGTCCTGCAGGGTGGAGATCTGCTTCTCCAGCTTGTCCTGCTTCTCCTTGGCGCCGTTGTACTTCTCGGTGGCCTGCTCGGCCTCCTGGTAGAGCTTGTCGACCTTGGACTTGACCTCGTCCTTGCTCGGCTTCTCGCTGGGGGCGGCACTGGCGGCCTGCGCGCTGAGGGCCACGGCAGCGGCGGCGGCGGTGGTGAGCACGGTCACACGGGCACGGCTCGGCTGCTTGGGTCGACGGTGGGACGCCACGGGGGCGAGCTCCTTCTTCCTCCAGCCGCCTACCGATACGCCGGCGGGCGGTGCCCTCCGCCGTCACTCACCCCATGTGAGTGATCACTCGTGCGGAGGTTCGAGGCCAGACCCTAGTGACCTTGCTGTGATCAGTTCAAATCCTGAGTGGGCAAAATCCGGTCACGCAATGCAATTTTTGCACGGAACTCACGTGCAGTGATGCGACATTGACGCTACGTTGCGTCATGACCGGCCCAATTCGGGCATGCCTGGCGGACGTTACGCTTGGGGCGTAGGCGACCCATGGGGCGTTCGACGCAACGGGCATGGCGCGACAGGGAAGTCCGTTATGCCCTGGAAAGCCGCTTGAGCAGGACCGCCGATGCGACCGGGCGGGCGCCCGCCCTGGCGACCCCGTCGGCCACCTCGCGGTCGGTGGAGACCACGATGACCGGCCGGCCCGGCGGCTCCGCACGCACCAGTTGACGGATCAACTCGTCGGCGGTGACGCCCGGCTTGGAGAACAGCACCCGCACTCCGCGCGGCGGCGCGAGCAGCACGGGGGCGGCCAGTTCGGCCCCGTCGAAGACGCACGTGACCTCCGCGCCGGTCTGCGCGGCGAGCTGCGAGAGCTGCCCGAGGAGCCTGAGCCGCTGCTTCTCCAGCGGCATCTGCGGATAGCCGGTCTTGGTGACGTTGTACCCGTCGACGACCAGATGCGCCTGCGGCAGCGCGAGCAACTGGTCGAGGATGGCGGGATCGTTCTCGGACAGCGCCCGTGCGGCGATGTCCTTCGGCGTCATCCGTCCCGGTTCGACCGCGTCGACGGTCTCCGCGGGCCGCACCGAGACCGGCGGCAGCGCCAGCTCCCGCCGCAGCCCCTGGGCGGCGTCCAGCACGGTGTCGAGCAGCAGCCGCACCCGCATGTCCTCCATGCTGCGCCCCTCGCGCGCCGCCCGGCGGGTGGCCTCGAGGGCGGCCTCCGCCTCACCGAGCCGCGCCTTGAGCCGCCGGGTCTCGCTCTCCGCGACGGACACCTGCGCCTGGCTCTCGGCGCGCACGGCCTCGACCTCGCCCTGGACCTTGCGCAGGGCGGCCTCGCCGCGTTTGACGTCACTGAGCGCGGAACGCAGCTTGCGGTGAAGCGATTCGGCTTCCTTGCGGGCCGACTCCAGCTCCCCGCGCAGCCGTTCGGTCTCCGTGCGGGTCTGCTCGCGGGCGGCCGCCAGCTCCGCGCGCAGCCGCTCCAGCTCGGCCCGGTTCTCCTCGTCGGCGCGCTCGGCGTCCGCCCGCTGGGCTTCCTCGCCCGCGGCGGTCACCAGCTTCACCCAGCCCGCCGGGCGCAGTACATAGGCCGCGGCCGCCACGTCGAGCGGGTCCGCGGCCGGGGGCGGCGAGCCGGAGTCGAGGGCGCCGGTGAGTTCCGGCTGCGCCTCTCTGAGCCTCTCCGCGATCCGCTGCCGGAACAGCGCATCGCCCTCCAGGGCCGCCGCCATGGCGTTGCCGGCGAACTTGATCCGGCGGTTCGGGGTGAACCGGGCGTACTGCCGCAGCTGTGCGGGCAGTTCGGCCAGCGTCAGTCCGCCGAAGCCGTCCGAGACGATCTGGACGACCCGGCGGCGCACTCCGTCGGGCAGCGGGCGGTCGAGCACCTCAGCGGTGCCGTCGACCGGCTCCCCGCCCGAAGTCTCCGCCATCCGTCACCCCAATGTCTGTGCGGGGCCGCCTCCCTCAGGAGCCGGCTCCCGGCCTGTCCACGAGCTCCACCTGATCCAGGGCGTTGCACCAGCGGCAACGCACCGACTCGATGGTCTCACTGACCACGTCGCGCTCCTCGACCTTCGGCTCCCCGGCCAGATCGAGGTGCACGTACTCGACGACCTTCGACGAGCGGGTCACGTCGAACCGGGTGAGGTTGCCGCAGAGCATGCAGCGCCAGCGGGTCGTCTCGGTCGGCAGGGGAACCGTCATCGTGGCTGCTCTTCCCTCTTCTTCCAGTCTCCGTGATGCGCCAGTTTCCCTGGAGCGTGTGGCTCGTAACCCTACGGCCTGGCGGGTAGTCGCCGCCCGCCCGTATCCCGCGGCGAGGCGCTCTGTGCGGATCGATCCCGTTACGCCATGCTCTGTCCCATGATCAGCACCTGGAGCAGTACGGTCGGCAGGGCGCTGCGGGGACAGTCGGCGCCCGTGACGTACGGACTGATTGCCCTGTGCTGTCTGATCTTCGCGCTGGGACCGGCCTCGGGCCTGAATCCGGCGTACGGCAGGGGCGACGAGCTGCTCGCCGCCCAGCGGGCCTATTTCACCCGCTGGGGGGTGGTCCCCACGGAACTGTTCAGCGGGGCCCCACGGGCCGCCCTCACGCCCGCGACGGCACTGTTCGTGCACGGCAGCTGGGTGCATCTGCTCGGCAACATGCTGTTCCTCTATGTCTTCGGGGCGATGACCGAGGAGCGGATGGGCCATCTGGAGTTCGCCCTGTTCTACGGGGGCTGCGGCTTTCTCGCGCTGCTCGGGTACGCGGCGGCCAACGCCGACTCCGCACAGACGCTGGTCGGGGCCTCCGGGGCGATCTCCGCGGTTCTCGGCGCGTTCCTGTTCCTGTTCCCCGGAGCCAGGGTGACCAGTCTCTTCCCTTTCCTCTTCTTCCTGCCGCTGCGCTTCCCCGCCTGGGTGGTGCTGCCCTTCTGGGCAACGCTCCAGTGGATCGCCGCGGGCCGCGCCTCCCAGGGCCCGGGCGTGGCCTATCTGGCCCATCTCGTGGGCTTCGCGCTGGGCTTCCTGTACGCGTGGGTGCGCTATGGCAGTACGAGTAGGGTGAAACCACCAGCCCAGGCCCCTGAGGGAGAACACCAGCCGTGATCACCGCGATCGTGCTCATCAAGACCAGCGTGGACCGGATCCCCGAGATCGCGGAGTCGATCGCCGCGCTGGACTCCGTCAGCGAGGTCTTCTCCGTCACCGGCACCTACGACCTGATCGCCATGGTCCGGGTGAAGGCCCATGACGACCTTGCGGACGTCATCCCCGGCCGGATCAGCAAGATCCCGGGCGTCCTCGGCACGGACACGCACGTCGCCTTCCGCACGTACTCCCAGCACGACCTGGAGGCGGCGTTCGCGATCGGGCTCGACAACTAGCTCGACGACCAGGCGATCGGGCTCGACAACTAGCTCGACGACCAGGCGATCGGACTCGACAACTAGCTCGACGACCAGGGGGTACGGCGACAGGGCCCGCGGTCACACCGCCGGGACGCACCGCCCGTCCTGCGTGCGGTACTGCCACCGGGCGCCGTCCCGGACCATCTCCCCGACCGCCCGGACGAAACGCTCCACGTGCTCGTCGGGCGTGCCCGCGCCGAAGCTGACGCGGATGGCGTTCAGGGACTTCTCTCCGGGGGCGGCCTCGGGGGCCCCGCACTCGCCCTGGGTCCCAGGGTCGCTGCCGAGCAGGGTGCGCACCAGCGGATGGGCGCAGAAGAGGCCGTCACGGACACCGATGCCGTACTCGGCGGAGAGCGCGGCGGCGAAATGGGAGCTGTTCCAGCCCTCGACGACGAACGAGAGGACGCCGACGCGGGGCGCGTCGTCACCGAACAGGGAGAGGACCGTGACCTCCGGGACCTGGGCGAGCCCTTCCCTGACCTTGCGGACGAGGTACTGCTCACGGGCGACGAGCGTGTCGAAGCCCGCTTCCGTGAGGGCCTTGCAGGCGGAGGCGATGGCGTAGGCGCCGATGACGTTGGGTGAACCGGCCTCGTGCCGGGCCGCGGTCTCGTGCCACTCCACGTCCACTCCCCCGTCCGTGCGCCGCGTGACCTTGCGGCTGGCGCCGCCGCCGGCGAGGTACGGCTCGGCCTCGCGCAGCCAGTCGGCGCGGCCCGCCAGCACGCCGGAGCCGAACGGGGCGTACAGCTTGTGGCCGGAGAAGGCGACCCAGTCGACGTCGAGGTCCCTCACCGACACGGGGTGGTGCGGGGCCAGCTGGGCGGCGTCCAGGACGATACGGGCGCCGTGGGCGTGGGCGGCCGCCGCAAGCTCGCGTACGGGCCACAGCTCGCCGGTGACGTTGGAGGCACCGGTGACACAGACGAGGGCCGGTCCGTGGGGCTCACGGTCCGCGAGGGCGCGCTCCAGGGTCCGTACGGCCTGCTGGGGGGTGCGCGGGGCGTCGAGGAAGGTGACGCGGGCGTCCCGCCAGGGCAGCAGCGAGGCGTGGTGCTCGGTCTCGAAGACGAAGACCTGGCAGCCGGCCGGCAGGGTGGCTGCGAGGAGGTTGAGCGAGTCGGTGGTGGACCGGGTGAAGACCACCTGGTCCTCCTCGCGGCAGTCGAGGAACGCGGCGACGGTCCGGCGCGCGTTCTCGAAGAGGTCCGTGGACAGCTGCGACAGGTACCCGGCGCCCCGGTGGACGCTGCCGTAGTACGGCGCGTACGCCGCCACGTCGTCCCAGACCCGCTGGAGCGTGGGGGCGCTGGCCGCGTAGTCGAGCGCGGCGTAGGTGACTTCGCCGCCGGTGACGAGCGGGACGCTGACATCCCGGCCCAGAACGGGCAGCGGGGCACAAACGGACTGGTCGACGGCAAGGGCGGAGACGGACATGGGTGCACTCCCGTGAAGGCGTAGGTGATCACCGCGCCGGACGGCGCGCAGGGCGGCGCGCGGCTGCGTCAACGGCACGGGAAAGGGTGAAAAGGGGGATGCGGAGGCGGGGCTCTGCGGCCCTAGCGCATTCGCTTGCTCACGGAAGGCTCCCTCGAACGACCAGGACCCCTGGCCCCACGCTCATCCCAAGCGTGCGAGGGGTCCGCGCTTGCCGCAGACCTCGCTGCCTGCGGCCCGGTCTTCACCCGGGGCACCCCGCCACGGACGGAGGGTTGCCGGACAGCCGGCCGGGGCCGAGTGGCTGTCGCTCATGACCTGGGCAGGACGCTACGTGAGGTGATCACCCGACCGCAACCTCTGTCCGGATGCCGGGACATACGGCATCCCTCCGCGCCGGTAGGGCGGGGGCAAGGGGGGACGGGGCGGGAACGTTGGGGAGCCCGGCCGGGCCGGGCTCCCCAACGCCATGGGGCACTACCGGTTGCTCGCGGCCACCCAGCGTTCCAGCGTCCGCCTCGCGGCCCCCGAGTCGATCGACTCCGCCGCCTTCTGCATCCCCGCGCGCAGCTGCTCGGTCAGCGGGGCCTGTGTCGGCTCCAGGGCAACCAGCGCCGCCGCGGAGTTCAGCAGCACCGCGTCCCTCACCGGCCCGGTCTCCCCGTTCAGCAGGCGCCGCGCCACGTCGGCGTTGTAGGAGGCGTCAGCCCCGCGCAACGCCTCCACCGGCACCAGCTCGATGCCGGCGTCCCGGGGGTCGAAGGCCTCCTCGGTGACCTTGCCGTCACGGACCACCCACACCCGCGACGTCGAGGTCGTCGTCAGCTCGTCCAGTCCGTCGTCGCCCCGGAAGACCAGGGACGAGTTGCCGCGTTCGGCGAGGACGCCCGCCACGATCGGCGCCATCCGCGGGTCCGCGACGCCCACCGCCTGCGCCTTCACGCGCGCCGGGTTGGTCAGCGGGCCCAGGACATTGAACGTCGTACGGATTCCGAGCTGGCCGCGCGCCGCGGCCACATGCCGCAGGGCGGGGTGGAACTTCACCGCGAAGCAGAAGGTGATCCCGGCTTCCTCGGCGACCTCGGCCACCCGCCGCACCGGCAGCTCCAGATTGACGCCGAGCTTCTCCAGCACGTCCGAGGCCCCGGACGCGGAGGACGCGGCCCGGTTGCCGTGCTTGACGACCTTGGCTCCCGTGCCGGCCACCACGATCGACGACATCGTGGAGATGTTCACGGTCCTCGCGCCGTCACCGCCCGTCCCGACGATGTCGACCGTCGGCCCCGGCACCTCGATGACGTTCGCGTGCTCGTACATCGCCCGGACCAGTCCGGTGATCTCCTCCACCGTCTCGCCCTTGGCGCGCAGCGCCACCGCGAACCCGGCGATCTGCGCGTCCGTCGCCTCGCCGCGCATGATGCGGTCCATCGCCCAGGCCGTGTCGTCCGCGCTCTGGTCACGGCCGTCCAGCAGCCCGTTCAGCACCTGGGGCCAGGAACGGCCCGCCGCGGTGTCGCCTCCAGCGGGGGTCACAGCGCTCATAAGCCGCTCCTGGGTCGATGTCCCGGTCGGGGACGCACGTTCCGAACAGGTCCACCCTATCCAGCCCGGGACACGGCAAAGGACCCCGTCCAGGAGGACGGGGCCCTTCGACCGTGGCGTGGCGCGCGCAGCGATCAGTGGTGGCCGTGGCCGCTCGTGATCTCCTTGTACTCCTCGACCGTGGGCTTGGGGATCTGGTTGTTCTCCCCGTAGTAGGCGTTGCTCAGCCTGGCACGCAGCTTCTCCGGGCCCTTGACCTTCCGCTCGACGCCGTTCTCGTCGACCGTCGGGCCGATCTCGGCCGGCTTGTACTGCTCGTGCGCCGTGAGCGTGTGCAGCTGCTCCTGGCTGAGCGGCTCGTGGACCTCGATGAACTCACCGTGCGGCAGCCGCTTGATGATGCCCGACTCACGGCCGTGCAGCACCTTGTCGCGGTCGCGGCGCTGAAGGCCGAGGCAGATCCGCTTGGTGACGATGAACACGAGCACCGGCACCACGAAGAAGGCGATGCGGACGAACCAGGTGATCGCGTTGATCGACAGGTGGAAGTGCGTGGCCCACAGGTCGTTGCCGCCGGCGACCAACAGCACGAAGTACCACGCGATCCAGGCGGCACCGAAGGCCGTACGCGTCGGCGCGTTGCGCGGGCGGTCCAGGATGTGGTGCTCGCGCTTGTCGCCCGTGACCCAGGACTCGACGAACGGGTAGACCGCGATCGCGACCAGGACCAGCGGGAAGATCATCAGCGGGACGAGCACGCCCAGGGCGAGCGTGTGGCCCCACAGGTTGATCTCCCAGCCCGGCATCGTACGGATGAGACCCTCGGAGAAGCCCATGTACCAGTCGGGCTGGGCGCCGGTGGACACCTGGTCCGGACGGTAGGGGCCCATGGCCCAGATCGGGTTGATCTGGGCGACCGCCGCGACGGCCGCGATGACACCGAAGACCAGGAAGAAGAAGCCTCCGGCCTTGGCCATGTAGACCGGCAGCAGCGGCATGCCGACGACGTTGTTGTTCGTCTTTCCGGGACCCGCGAACTGCGTGTGCTTGTGGTAGAAGACCAGGATCAGGTGGCCGACCACCAGGCCGAGCATGATGCCCGGCAGCAGCAGGATGTGGATCGAGTAGAACCGGGCCACGAAGTCGCCGCCGGGGAACTCGCCGCCGAAGAGGAAGAACGACAGGTACGTGCCGACGATCGGCACGGACAGGATCGCGCCCTCCATGAAGCGGACACCGGTGCCGGAGAGCAGGTCGTCCGGGAGCGAGTAACCGGTGAAGCCGGTGAACATGCCCAGGACGAACAGCAGGAAGCCGAACAGCCAGTTGATCTCACGCGGCTTGCGGAACGCGCCCGTGAAGAACACGCGCATCATGTGCACGAACATGCCGGCGAGGAAGATCAGCGCCGCCCAGTGGTGGATCTGCCGGATCAGCAGACCGCCACGGACGTCGAAGCTGATGTGCAGCGTCGAGTTGAACGCCTCGCTCATCAGCTGACCCTGGAGCGGCACGTAACTGCCGTGGTACACCACCTCGTTCATCGAGGGGTGGAAGAACAGCGTCAGGTACACACCCGTGAGGATGATGACGATGAAGCTGTAGAGGCAGACCTCACCCAACATGAACGACCAGTGGTCGGGGAAGATCTTGCGCATGTTCGACTTGGCCAGGGAGTAGATCCCCAGGCGGCCGTCGGCCCAGTCGGCGAGGCGCTCGCCGGCCGGTGCCCCTCCGCGCGAAGCGGACTCATTGCTCGGTGTAGTGCTCATCCGCGCTCCCAGAAAGCAGGACCGACGGGCTCTTCGAAGTCGCCGAGCGCCTCGAGGTAGCCGTCCGCGTTGACGCCGATGCGCAGCTGCGGCAGGGCGTGACCGGCCGGGCCGAAGATGACCCGGGCACCGTCGGAGAGGTCGAAGGTGGACTGGTGGCACGGGCAGAGGACGTGGTGCGTCTGCTGCTCGTACAGGGAGATCGGGCAACCGACGTGGGTGCAGATCTTCGAGTAGGCCACGATGCCCTCGTGGGACCACTCGAGTTCCTTCTTGTCCTTGATGTTCTCCGGCTGGAGCCGGACGAGCATCAGGGCCGCCTTGGCGATCTCCTTCTGGAAGTCCTCGTTGGTCTCCTCCAGGCCCTCGGGCTTGGCGAAGGTGAGGGAACCGACCGCGACGTCCGACGGGCGCATCGGCTGGTTCGTGTTCATGTTGACGATGAGCCTGCCCTTGCGCCACATCGTGTGGCGCAGCTTGGTGCCGGGCAGCGGACCGAGGTCGCGCAGCAGGAACAGGCCGGAGAGCGGCACCAGGGCCAGCGCGCCGAACATCGTGTTCCGGATCAGCGTACGGCGGCCGAGCTGCGACTCCTTGGCACCCTCCTGGAAGTCGGCGAGGACCTTCGCCTTGACCTCCGGCGGGGCCTCGATCGGGTGACGCTCGTCGGCGACCTCGACGTCGGACATCAGGGTGCGGGCCCAGTGGACCGCGCCCGCGCCGATCGCGAACAGCGCCACGCCCAGCGTCAGGCCGAGCGCGAAGTTCATCGCGCTCAGGTGCCCGATCGGGAAGACGTAGATCGACCTGTCGTTCGGGATCGTGACGTACGAGGCGATGAAGCCGAGGGTGGCCAGCATCGACACGGTGAACAGCATGGCGACCGTGCGCTCGGAGCGCTTGGCGGCCCGCTCGTCGATGTCCTGGACCCGGTGCTCGTGCGGCGGCAGGCCCGGGTCGGCGAACGGGTTCTCCTCGTCCGCGACGGCTACGGCACCGTGCTCGGTGTCCTGCTCGGCGGGCAGGTTCTCTTCGGGAATGTCTTGGCTACTCATGACTTCTTGGCCTTTGCGGTCCGAGCGGCGACCCAGACGGCGACCGCGATCAGCGCGCCCAGTCCGAAGATCCAGGCGAAGAGGCCCTCGGAGACCGGGCCGAGACCGCCCAGGTCGAGACCGCCGGGGTTCTCGGTCTGGTCACCGTTGACCGCCTTGAGGTAGGCGATGATGTCCTTCTTGTTCTGCTGCGACAGCGTGGTGTCCGGGAAGGACGGCATGTTCTGCGGGCCCGTCTGCATGGCCTCGTAGATGTGCTTGGGCTCGACGCCCTCGAGGCTCGGCGCGAACTTGCCGTGCGTCAGGGCGCCGCCCTTGCCGGTGAAGTTGTGGCACTGCGCGCAGTTGGTGCGGAAGAGCTCGCCGCCCTTGGCGATGTCGGCGCCCTCGGGGCTGTAGTCGTTCTTCGTCGGCACGTCCGGGCCGGCGCCGAGCGAGGAGATGTACGCCGCGAGCTGGTCGATCTGGGCCTGCGTGTAGATGTTCCTCTTCTTCGGCACCTGGGCGCCCTGGGAGGTGGCGGCCGGCATACGGCCGGTGCCGACCTGGAAGTCCACGGCCGCGGCGCCGACGCCCACCAGGCTCGGACCGTCGGAGGTCCCCTGACCGCCGGTGCCGTGGCAGCTGGCGCAGCCCACCTGGTAGAGCTTCTTGCCCTCCTCGATGGCGAGGGACTGGGAGGTTTCATCGGCCTGCGCCTTGCTCGCGGGCGCGAACGCGGCGTACAGCCCCCCAGTGGCCGCCAGCGCGAGGAGTAGGACGACGACAGCCGCCAGCGGATGGCGTCGTCGTGCGGAGAGCTTTTTCACGGATTACCCCGGTGTCAGGATCTTCTGCGTCGATGCTTCTGGAAATGGATCGGATCGTCGCGGGCGATCGGTTCTCCCCGTTCGGGTGACCTTCCGCCGCGGCCGAAGGCCGACTACCTGATCATGTAGATCGTGGCGAAGAGGCCGATCCAGACGACATCGACGAAGTGCCAGTAGTAGGACACGACGATGGCGGCGGTCGCCTGCTCGTGGGTGAACCTCCGCGCCGCGTAGGTGCGGCCGAGGACCAGCAGGAAGGCGATGAGACCACCCGTCACGTGCAGGCCGTGGAAGCCGGTGGTCAGGTAGAACACCGAGCCGTACGGGTCCGAGGAGAGCGAGAGGCCGTCCTTCTTGACCAGCTCGGTGTACTCGAAGATCTGCCCACCGACGAAGATCGCCCCCATGATGAAGGTGACGATGAACCAGCCCCGGAGCTTCTTCACGTCACCGCGCTCGGCGGCGAAGACGCCGAGCTGGCAGGTCAGAGAGGAGAGCACCAGGATCGTGGTGTTGGTCGCCGAGAACGGGAAGTTGAGATGGCTCGCCATCTCCTTCCAGTGAGTCGGCCCTGTCACCGATCGCAGGGTGAAGTACATCGCGAAGAGGGCCGCGAAGAACATCAGCTCGGAACTCAGCCAGATGATGGTTCCGACGCTGGTGAGGTTCGGCCGGTTGACCGACGGGTGCGCGTGCCCGGTATCTACTGTCGTTGCTGTCGCCACGACCGACATTATGTCGGGCGCTTATCCCGCCCTCACTCCGGGGGGTGCCGTTCGGAGTGTCCGTACCGTCTGTAGTGCCCGTATGGCCCATCGAAGCCGTGTGCGGACCGCTGTTGACCCGGTGTGCAAAGGAGTAGCATCCGCCCCAACGTTCCGTACGACGGCAGACACCACTGCGTACCGGAGGAAGCATGCAGCCGACCGCCACGGTGCTGGTCTACAGCGACGACTCCCGCACCCGCGAGCAGGTGCGGCTCGCGGCCGGGCGCAGGCCCGCGCCGGACGTTCCCGAGGTCCGGTTCGTGGAGTGCGCCACGCCCGACGCGGTCGTCAGGGAGCTGGACAAGGGCGGCATCGACGCATGCGTGCTGGACGGCGAGGCCGTGCCGATGGGTGGCATGGGCGTGTGCCGGCAGATCAAGGACGAGGTCTTCCACTGCCCTCCGGTGCTGGTGCTGATCGCGCGGCCGCAGGACGCCTGGCTGGCGACGTGGAGCCGGGCCGACGCGGCGGTCGCGCTGCCGGTGGAGCCGGTGGAGTTCGCCTCCGCGCTGGCCTCGCTGTTGCGGCGCCGGGCTCTGGCGAGCACCTGACCGCTTCCTCCCGTTCCTCCTGTTCCTCCTGTTCCTCCCGTTCTTCTTGCTCTTCCGGGGCCTGAGGACTCGGTGACAGCGCCTGGTCGGCCTCGGCGGGCCCGCCGTGATGGGGCCCGCCGACGGGTCGGAGCCGCCCGCGGTCACGACCCGGTCACACCGACTGCGGGCGCAGCCTCGCCCTGTCCGCCGCGCTCGGGCCCTGTTTGTCCGGGGCCAGGGCGCTGCCCTTGCTCCAGGCGTCCCAGTCGAGGTTCCAGTCGCCGTAGCCGTTGCCGAAGGGGTCCATCTGCTTGCCCCGGGAGTTGACGACCTGGACGATGTCGCCCAGCCGCACGGTGTTGAAGAACCAGTGGGCGTTGCCGGTTGTCATCCCGGTGCAGCCGTGGCTGACGTTGCGGTAGCCCTGGAACCCGACGGACCAGGGCGCGGCGTGCACGTATTCGCCGCTCCAGGTCACCCGGGCCGCCCAGTAGACCATCAGGTCGAAGGAGTCGTTGGAACTCGAGGAGATGCCGATGGTGGTTCCGCGCATACGTACGGCGGGCTGCTTGGCGATGACGACCTTGACCCCGTTGCGGGTGTCGTAGCCGGGCCTGCCGGTGGTGACGGGGATCCGTCTGAGCACCTCGTCGTTCTTGTAGACCGTCATCCGGTGCGCGCCTGCGTCCGTGACGGCGATGAGGCGGTCGCCGGTGGTGAGCCGTACCGGCTTGCTGTCGGCGCCCCACAAGCGGTCCGAGACCTTCACGCCGGCGAGGCTGCTGCTCACCGTGACGGTGGCGTGGGCGGGCCAGTACTCCTTGGGGCGGTAGTGCAGCTCCTTGTCGTTCACCCAGTACCAGGAGCCCTCGACCTCGGGCGCCGACTCCACCTTGAGGGAGCGCTCGACGATCGCCCGGGACGCCTTGTCCTTGACGGGCTCGCTGAGTTCGGCCGTGACGGGCTGGCCGACGCCGTAGGTGCCGGCCTCGGGGCCGAGAGCGACGTTCAGCAGCTTTTTCTTCGGGGCGGCGGTGTCGAACTCGAGGAGCTTGCGGCCGGGTAGGCCGTCCTCGTCCTCGATGCTCACCCGCACCAGGTAGTGGGTGCCTGCGGCCAGCGGTGAGGTGCTGTGCCAGCGGCTGCCGTCGGCGGTGAGTTCACCGGCCACGTAGCGTCCTCGGGAGTCCACGGCCGTGACGTCCGTGATGCGTCCGTCCGAGTCCGAGGCGGTGATCTCGAGTGGCTTGTCGGGATCGGCCTTCTTTCCGTTGTCGTCGGGGGCGTTGTACGAGATGTCGTCCGCCGCGTCGAACGGATGCACGGCGAGCGGGTCGCCGTCTGTGCCGCAGGCGACAGGGCCCGCGGCGAGGGTTATCAGCAGCAGGGTGCAGCCGACGACCGTGCGGCGTCGTGGCCCCCGGAAGAACACTGAGTGGCTCATGACCTCACGCTATGAATCCCGTCCGCCCGCGGCGCGCCGAGTGATCCGTGCGGGGGACGTGAAGCGTGGCAAAAGAGGGAGCCCGGACACTTCGGAGAGTGTCCGGGCTCCTGTGCGCTCGGCGCGTGTTACTGGGTGCGGTTCTCGCCGCGGTAGTACTCGAAGACCCAGCCCCACAGGCCCACCAGGATCAGCGGGGCGGAGAAGTACATCAGCCACCAGCCGACCGCGATGGCCAGGAACGCGAAGGCGCCACCGACGGCCAGGGCGAGCGGCTGCCAGCTGTGCGGGCTGAAGAAGCCGATCTCACCGGCGTCGTCCGCGACGTCGGCCTCCTTGTTGTCCTGGGCGCCCGCGTCGACCCGCCGGGCCGTGAAGGCCAGGTAGTAGCCGATCATCACGCTCAGGCCGAAGGCCAGGAAGAGCGCGGTGGTACCGGCCGGTTCCTTCGACCACAGGCCATAGATGATGGCCATGGCGAGCATGAAGACGGCCAGCCAGAGGAACATCTTGCCCTGGATTTTCACTTTCCGGCCTCCTTGCCACCGGCGACGGCCTTGCTGCCGGCACCCGCACCCGCGAGCTCGAGCTGCTCGAGAGCGGTGATCTCCGGGTGGTGCAGGTCGAAGGCGGGCGATTCGGAGCGGATCCGCGGCAGCGTGAGGAAGTTGTGCCGCGGCGGCGGGCAGGACGTCGCCCACTCCAGCGAACGGCCGTAGCCCCACGGGTCGTCCACGGCCACCGGCTTGCCGTACTTCGCCGTCTTCCACACGTTGTAGAGGAACGGCAGGATCGACAGCCCGAGCAGGAACGAGCAGATCGTCGAGAC
The DNA here is from genome assembly GCF_040643755.1 of Streptomyces sp. NPDC047079. NCBI lineage: Bacteria > Bacillati > Actinomycetota > Actinomycetes > Kitasatosporales > Streptomycetaceae > Streptomyces > Streptomyces sp. NPDC047079. The sequence continues at coordinate 161,408 of NZ_JBEYUZ010000006.1, read as the reverse complement.
CGTGTTCAGGGCGGTGAAGCCGTCGGCCGCGAGGTAGTCCGCGTAGCGGCGGGGCATGCCCTCGGCGCCCAGCCAGTGCTGCACCAGGAAGGTGCCGTGGAAGCCGACGAACAGCGTCCAGAAGGTGATCTTGCCGAGGCGCTCGTCGAGCATCTTGCCGGTGAACTTCGGCCACCAGAAGTGGAATCCGGCGAACATCGCGAAGACGACCGTACCGAAGACCACGTAGTGGAAGTGCGCCACCACGAAGTACGAGTCGGAGATGTGGAAGTCCATCGGCGGCGCGGCCAGGATGACACCGGTCAGACCACCGAAGGTGAAGGTGATCAGGAAGCCGGTCGCCCAGAGCATCGGTGTCTCGAAGGACAGCGAGCCCTTCCACATCGTGCCGATCCAGTTGAAGAACTTCACGCCGGTCGGGACGGCGATGAGGAACGTCATGAAGGAGAAGAACGGGAGCAGCACGCCACCGGTGACGTACATGTGGTGCGCCCACACCGTCACGGACAGACCGGCGATGGCGATGGTGGCACCGATGAGGCCCATGTAGCCGAACATCGGCTTGCGGCTGAAGACCGGGATGATCTCGGAAATGATGCCGAAGAACGGTAGCGCGATGATGTACACCTCTGGATGGCCGAAGAACCAGAAGAGGTGTTGCCACAGCAGGGCGCCGCCGTTGGCCGCGTCGAAGACGTGGGCACCGAACTTGCGGTCCGCCTCCAGGGCGAACAGCGCGGCCGCGAGGACCGGGAAGGCCAGCAGGACCAGGACACCGGTCAGCAGCACGTTCCACACGAAGATCGGCATGCGGAACATGGTCATGCCGGGCGCGCGCATGCAGATGATCGTGGTGATGAAGTTGACCGAGCCGAGGATCGTGCCGAAGCCGGAGAAGGCCAGACCCATGATCCACATGTCGGCGCCGATGCCCGGCGAGCGGACCGCGTCCGACAGCGGGCTGTAGGCGAACCAGCCGAAGTCGGCCGCGCCCTGCGGGGTGAGGAAGCCACCGACCGCGATGAGCGAGCCGAACAGGTAGAGCCAGTAGGCGAACATGTTCAGTCGCGGGAACGCCACGTCGGGCGCGCCGATCTGGAGCGGCATGATCCAGTTGGCGAAACCGGCGAACAGCGGCGTCGCGAACATCAGCAGCATGATCGTGCCGTGCATCGTGAACGCCTGGTTGAACTGCTCGTTCGACATGATCTGCAGACCCGGCCGGGCGAGCTCGGCGCGCATGAGGAGCGCCATGACGCCGCCGATGCAGAAGAACGCGAACGACGTGACCAGATACAGCGTGCCGATCGTCTTGTGGTCCGTGGTGGTCAGCCACTTGACGACGACGTTGCCGGGATTCTTGCGCCTGACCGGCAGCTCGCTCTCGTAAGAGGCCTCAGCTGCGGCGGCACCCTGGGGTTCGTTGAGGATGCTCACAGGTTGTTCGTCTCCCGGTTCTTCTCGTGGCTCGTCTGCGCGATGCCCGCGGGGATGTAACCGGTCTGCCCCTTCTTCGCCAGGTCCTTGAGGTGCTGCTCGTAACGCTCGGGCGAGACGACCTTCACGTTGAACAGCATCCGGGAGTGGTCGACACCGCAGAGCTCGGCGCACTTGCCGCGGAAGGTGCCCTCCATGTTGGGGGTCACCTGGAAGGCATTGGTGTGGCCCGGGATGACGTCCTGCTTCATCAGGAACGGCAGCACCCAGAAGGAGTGGATGACGTCGCGCGAGGTGAGGACGAAGCGGACCGTCTTGCCCTTGGGGAGCCAGAGGGTCGGGCCGGGGTTGTTGTTCTGCGGGTTCCGCGTGCCGGGCGTGCCGAAGTCGTAGACACCGCCGGCGTTCGCCGGGAAGTCCCTCTTGTACCGGTCCGGGATCGCCTTGAGGTTCGGATCGGTCTTGGCGTCACCGGTCACTCCGCCGACGGGGGTGACGTAGTTGAAGCCCCAGCTCCACTGGTAGCCGACGACGTTGACCGTGACGTCGGGCTTCTTGTCGAGGCTGAGGAGCTTCGACTCGTCGCGGGCGGTGAAGTAGAAGAGCACCGAGACGATGATGAGCGGGACCACCGTGTACAGCGCCTCGATCGGCATGTTGTACCGGGTCTGCGGAGGAACCTCGACCTTGGTGCGGCTGCGCCGGTGGAAGAACGCGCTCCACAGGATCAGGCCCCAGACCAGGCAGCCGACGGCGAGCGCGGCCGCCCAGGATCCCTGCCACAGGGAGAGGATCCGGGGAGCCTCTTCCGTGGTCGGGGTGGGCATACCAAGGCGGGGGAAGTCCTTGTATGTGCAACCGGTGGCGGTCGCCAGGACCAGGCCCGCGGTCAGTGCCTGCAGCAGCTTCCGCCGCATCGGGCGCCGCGGCGAGCGGTCGGAGCCGTTGGGACTCACGTAGCGCCTTCCCGAGAGTCTCGCCCGCGCGGTTGGCTGCGGCCTTCTCGCTGGTCGGTCGCCGCCCTGCGTCGGGCAGGGGTTTGGATGTTTATGCGGACCAAACCCTACTGGACGCCATTTGGGGCTGCGCGGGGAGGGTACCCAACGCGCCGCCGGACACCCCGAAGGGAGGGAATGCCCGGTTGCGGCCCCCTTCCGGCAGGTCCTTAGGCCGCTGCGAGGGGCCGCGCGGTTCGCAGGAGTTAGCGTTGCGGTGTGTCCTACTTCGACGCCGCCTCCGCCGCTCCTCTGCATCCCGTCGCCCGTCAGGCCCTGCTGGCCTCCGTCGACGAGGGGTGGGCCGACCCCGCCCGGCCGTACCGCGAGGGGCGGCGGGCCCGGCTGCTGCTGGACGCGGCGCGCGAGGCGGCCGCCGAGGCGGTGGGCTGCCGCCCGGACGAGCTTGTGTTCACCCCTTCGGGCACGCGGGCGGTGCACTCCGGGATCAAGGGGGCGCTGGCCGGCCGCCGCCGGGTCGGACGTCACCTGATCGCGTCCGCGGTCGAACACTCCTCTGTCCTTCATTCGGCGGAGGAGTTCGAGGCCGACGGGGGAACGGTGAGCCGGGTTCCGGTCTCCCGGTCGGGCACGGCCGGCGCGGAGGCGTACGGGGCGGCGCTGCGCCCCGACACCGCGCTGGCCTGCCTCCAGTCCGCCAACCACGAGGTGGGCACGGTGCAGCCGGTGGCCGAGGTGGCCGCCGTGTGCCGTGCGGCGGGGGTGCCGCTGCTGGTGGACGCGGCGCAGTCGCTGGGCTGGGGCCCGGTGGAGGGCGACTGGTCGCTGCTGACGGCAAGTGCGCACAAATGGGGTGGACCCTCAGGTGTCGGACTTCTCGTCGTACGGAAAGGGGTGCGGTTCGCGCCCCAAGGGCCCGTGGACGAGCGGGAGTCGGGTCGGGCGGCCGGATTCGAGAACATCCCGGCGATCGTGGCGGCCGCGGCGTCGCTGCGCGCGGTACGGGCGGAGGCGGCAGAGGAGGCCGCCCGGCTGCGGGAGCTGACCGGGCGGATCCGGGCGCGGGTGCCGGAACTGGTCCCCGATGTGGAGGTGGTGGGCGACCCGGTGCGGCGGCTGCCGGGGATCGTCACCTTCTCCTGTCTCTATGTCGACGGGGAGACGGTGCTGCACGAGCTGGACCGTGCGGGCTTCTCCGTCTCCTCGGGGTCTTCCTGTACGAGCAGCACGCTGACCCCGAGCCACGTTCTGAAGGCGATGGGGGTGCTGAGCGAGGGCAACGTCCGGGTGTCGCTACCGCCGGGGACGCCGGCCGAGGAGGTCGACCGGTTCCTTTCGGTGCTGCCGGACGTCGTCGCGGCGGTGCGCGAGAAGCTCGGCGCGCCGGCTCCGCGGACGGCCGCGCACGAGGACGCCCTTCTCGTCGACGCCCTCGGCAAGCGGTGCCCGATCCCGGTGATCGAGCTGGCCAAGGTCATCGAGGACGTCCCGGTGGGCGGCACGGTGCGCGTCCTGTCGGACGACGAGGCGGCCCGCCTCGACATCCCGGCCTGGTGCGAGATGCGGGGGCAGCAGTACGTCGGGGAGGAGCCGGCGGAGCGGGGCTCCGCCTATCTGGTCCGCCGGCTCTCTTAGGGCGCGTTTCGACGGGACCTTCGAAACACGCCCTGGGCGTCCCGTTCGGATCAGCCCGGGTCCCGCGACGTCCCGGGGGGCGGCCCGCGGTCAGGCCAGGTGCTCCTGGACCTCCGCCGCGGCCTCGTCGCCGTAGGCCTTGGTGAAGCGGTCCATGAAGTGGGCCCGGCGCAGCTGGTACTCCTGGGTGCCCAGCGTCTCGATGACCAGGGTCGCGAGCATGCAGCCGACCTGGGCCGCGCGCTCCAGCGGAACGGCCCAGGCGAGGCCCGACAGGAAGCCCGCGCGGAAGGCGTCGCCGACGCCCGTCGGGTCGACCTTGGCCGTCTCCTCCGGCACACCGACCTCGATCGGGTCGTCGCCGGACCGCTCGATGCGCACGCCACGCGAGCCGAGCGTGGTCACCCGGTGGCCCACCCGGGCCAGGATCTCGGCGTCGGTCCAGCCCGTCTTGTTCTCGATGAGCCCCTTCTCGTACTCGTTGGAGAAGAGGTAGGTCGCCCCGTCCAGCAGTATCCGGATCTCGTCGCCGTTCATCCGCGCGATCTGCTGGGAGAAGTCCGCGGCGAAGGGGATGTCCCGGGAGCGGCACTCCTCCGTGTGGCGCAGCATCGCCTCCGGGTCGTCGGCTCCGATCAGCACCAGGTCGAGGCCGCCCACCCGGTCGGCGACCGTCTTGAGCTCGATGAGCCGGGCCTCGCTCATCGCGCCGGTGTAGAAGGAGCCGATCTGGTTGTGGTCGGCGTCGGTGGTGCAGACGAAACGGGCCGTGTGCTGGGTGTCGGAGATACGGACGGAGGCCGTGTCCACCCCGTGCCGGTCCAGCCAGGCGCGGTACTCGTCGAAGTCCGAGCCCGCCGCGCCGACCAGGATCGGCCGGGTGCCGAGCTGCCCCATGCCGAAGGCGATGTTCGCGCCCACCCCGCCCCGGCGTACGTCGAGGCGGTCGACCAGGAAGGAGAGCGAGACCGTGTGCAGCTGGTCCGCGACGAACTGGTCGGCGAAACGACCGGGGAAGGTCATGAGGTGGTCGGTGGCGATGGAGCCGGTGACTGCGATACGCACGACGAGGCACGCTCCTGTGGAGGAGGGGGATTGACAGTTCACGCTACCCGGTCGACCGGACCCACTGAAGCAGGCGAAACTACCCAATAGTAGATCTTTCTTCGCCGGCTTCCGCGTGCCTACGGTTCCGCTATGACGAACCTCGAGTTCCACGGCACGGGCCCGCTCGACCCGGACGGAGAGCTGGCGGCACTGCGCGGCGACTGCGCCCGGATGGTCCCGCACTGGGCCGCGCCCGAGAAGAGCGCCTCCCGGCCGGTCTCCCCGTCCCTCATCCACGGCGTCCGTGTGCCGCCCGCCTCGGCGCGCCTCCTGGAAGCGATGTCCGACTACGGGGACTGACCGGCCCGCCCCCGGGCGCGCCCACAAGGGAACCGCGCGCTCCCCCATCGCGTCCCATCGCCGTCCCCCTTGAAGGGGAGGCGGTATACGACCCCTGTGTGCCGCTTTCCGACGCGGCGGGGTCTACCGGGACAGCAGTGGAGCCGAAGGAGCGATGCGGTGAGCACCGAGCGACCCGACGACACGAACGGCGCATCCGGCGTCACCGACGATCCGAACGGCGGATCCGGCGTCACCGACGATCCGGGCGGCACCGCGCCACGGCGGCGCTCCCCCGCGGTGGTCGCCTCGGTCGCGGCCGCGGTTTTGCTCCTGGGCGGCGGCGGGGCCTTCCTCGCGGCGAGCGCGTCCGGCGGATCGGGCGGTGCCCCGGCGCCGGGCGGCGACGGCGCTCCCCCAGTGCTGGCCCTCGACGGCTACAGCGAGGGCGGCGCTCCCGGGATCGCGGTGGGCGAACCCAACCCTTACGGCACCACGTACACCGTGCGCGGCCCGCTGCCCGACGGGCCGAAGTCCGCGCCGGTGTACTGGGCGAAGGGCCGGGTGACGAAGGACGAGGTGGCGCATCTCGCCAAGGCCCTCGACCTGAGCGGCACGCCGAGGCTCGTCGGGGACACCTGGCAGGTGGGGGCGGTGAAGGACAGCGCCGAGCCGAATCTGCGGGTCAACAGGGACGCGCCGGGCACCTGGACGTTCAGCTCCTATGTGCCCGGCACCGACAACTGCCCCCGGGGCAAGATATGCCGGCCCGCCGGGTCCGGGGCGGCGGGGGCGCGGCCGGGCCCGGTGAGCGAGGAGGCGGCGAAGCGGGCGGCCGCTCCGGTGCTCAAGGCGGTGGGCCAGGACCGCGCGAAGCTGGACGCGTCCCAGCTCATGGACCGGGTACGGGTGGTGAACGCCGAACCGGAGGTGGGCGGGCTGCCGACGCACGGCTGGACGACGGGACTGCGGATCGGCTCCGAGGGCAAGGTGATCGGCGGCAGCGGCAACCTCACGCCACCGGTGAAGGGCGCGGCCTATCCCGTGCTCGGCGCGAGGAAGACACTGGACCTGATGAACGGCGCGCCGTCGCCGTACGGCCGCGAGGGCATCGGCGGCTGTCCCGGCCCCGTACCGGTCAAGGACCGGGACGAGGCGCCGTGCAGGGCGGGCGCGTCCACGCCGCAGCGGGCGTCGGCGTCCGTGGTGGGCGCGGTGTTCGGGCTGGCCGTGCACTCGGTGGGCGGGAAGGCGGTGCTGGTGCCGTCGTGGCTGTTCGAGGTGCGGGGCGCGGGCGGCGGGGACGGCTTCACGGTGACGTATCCCGCGGTCGAACCGCGGTATCTGGCCGCGCCGCGGCCGCCCGGGCAGCCGAGCGGGACGCCGGTCCCGCAGCCGAGCCCGTCGACGAGCGGCCCCGGGGGCCGGCCCTCGCCCGCGCCGACGCACCGTGAGGCGAAGGTGCTGGGTTACACCGCCGACGGCCGAGGGCTCACCATCGCCTACGCGGGCGGGGTGTGCGCCGACTACGCGGCGTCCGTGCGCGAGGACTCCGAACGGGTGACGGTGACCGTGACCGAGACGCCCTGGAAGGGCAGGGTCTGCATCACGATCGCCAAGGTCTACCACGAGACGCTGCGCCTGAAGGAGCCGCTCGGGGACCGCCAGGTGGTGGGCTCGGACGGCAGGCCGATCCCCAAGGACACGGCGGACGCGCCGCCCGCGGCGTCCCCCGGCGGTGCGAAGTCCACGCTCCCCCGGTGACGGCGGTCCCTGGCAACGCGAAGGCGGCGCCCCCCGGGAGGGGGCGCCGCCTTCGGGCACAGCGGGATCGCCGGTGCCGGCTCAGCTGAAGGAGTCGCCGCAGGCGCAGGAACCCGTCGCGTTCGGGTTGTCGATCGTGAAGCCCTGCTTCTCGATCGTGTCGACGAAGTCGATGGTGGCGCCGCCCAGGTACGGGGCGCTCATCCGGTCGGTGACGACCTTGACCCCGCCGAAGTCCTTCTCCACGTCGCCGTCGAGCGAACGCTCGTCGAAGAAGAGCTGGTAGCGCAGGCCGGAGCAGCCGCCGGGCTGAACCGCGACGCGCAGCGCCAGGTCGTCACGGCCTTCCTGGTCGAGCAGCGCCTTGACCTTGGCCGCGGCGGCGTCGGTCAGGATGATGCCGTCGGTGACGGTGGTGGTCTCGTCCTGTACGGACATCTACATCTCTCCCGGGTTGTACGGAGACTGCTTGCCGACGAGTGCAACCGGCGTGGCCGCGGATTCATTCCGGGCCGAGCGCGTTTCTTCTCGCTTCCCCCCTTCATGCTCGCACATGCACCGGGACCCGGACAGCGGCCTGTGGACGACCCGGGTGACACCGCCGCGCCCTCGGGGGGAGAGGCCGCCCGCCGGACCGGGATTCACGTCACATCGACAATATGGCCATCGTCAAACTGACGTGAAGCAGTTATGATAGATAGCGTCAATTCGACGAAAAGGCTTGTCCCGCATGTCCCGCCGCCCCGCACTCGGGCGGCGAGCCGCAGAACAGAAAGGGTGCGTGCCGTGACCACCGCCCAGACCCAGGAGCTCGACGTACAGCCGACGCCCCTAGCCCTCCTTCTGCTCGGCCGTGAGGCCGACCCGAAGAGCGAACGGGGCGTCGAGTGTCCCGGCGACCTGCCCTCGCCGTCCGACCCGGACCTGGTGGAGCGCGCCCGCGCGGCCAAGGAGAAGCTCGGGGACAAGGTCTTCGTGCTCGGCCACCACTACCAGCGCGACGAGGTCATCCAGTTCGCCGACGTCACAGGCGACTCCTTCAAGCTGGCCCGGGACGCGGCGGCCCGCCCGGAGGCCGAGTACATCGTGTTCTGCGGTGTGCACTTCATGGCGGAGTCCGCGGACATCCTGACGTCCGAGGACCAGAAGGTGGTCCTGCCGGACCTCGCGGCCGGCTGCTCCATGGCCGACATGGCGACGGCCGAACAGGTCGCCGAGTGCTGGGACGTGCTGACCGAGGCGGGGATCGCCGAGCAGGTCGTACCGGTCTCGTACATGAACTCCTCCGCGGACATCAAGGCGTTCACGGGAAAGCACGGCGGCACGATCTGCACGTCGTCGAACGCGAAGCGGGCCCTGGAATGGGCATTCCAGCAGGGTGAGAAGGTCCTGTTCCTGCCGGACCAGCACCTGGGCCGCAACACGGCGGTGCGGGACATGGGCATGTCGCTGGACGACTGCGTGGTCTACAACCCGCACAAGCCGAACGGCGGGCTGACGGCCGAGGAACTGCGCGCCGCGAAGATGATCCTGTGGCGGGGCCACTGCTCGGTGCACGGCCGCTTCAACCTCGAATCGGTCAACGACGTACGGGAGCGGATCCCGGGCGTGAACGTGCTGGTGCACCCGGAGTGCAGGCACGAGGTCGTCGCCGCCGCGGACTACGTGGGCTCGACCGAGCACATCATCAAGACGCTGGAAGCCGCTCCGGCCGGCTCCAAGTGGGCCATCGGCACGGAGCTGAACCTCGTCCGGCGGCTGGCGAACCGTTTCGCGCCGGAGGGCAAGGAGATCGTCTTCCTCGACAGGACGGTCTGCTTCTGCTCGACGATGAACCGCATCGACCTGCCGCACCTGGTGTGGGCGCTGGAGTCGCTGGCCGAGGGCAACCTGGTCAACCGCATCGAGGTCGACAAGGAGACGGAGGCGTTCGCGAAGCTGGCGCTGGAGCGGATGCTCGCGCTGCCGTAGTTCGCCCGCCGGGCCGACGCCCGTCCGCCCCGCGCACGCTGAGGCCCGGCCCGCACCTTCGTGCGGGCCGGGCCTGTGTCGCACCCGGGGCGCTACACCCCCGCGGGCTCCGGCTCCCCGGACTCGGCCGGCTCGACCGGTGCACCCGCCTTCTTCGCCCGCTTCGCCCCCCTCTTCTTCGCGCGGCGCTCCTTGCGGAGCTCCAGCATCGCGTAGAGGGTGGGGACCAGCAGGAGGGTCAGCAGGGTCGACGTGACGAGGCCGCCGATCACCACCACCGCCAGCGGCTGGGCGATGAAACCGCCCTCGCCCGTGACACCCAGGGCCATGGGCAGGAGCGCGAAGATGGTGGCCAGAGCCGTCATCAGGATCGGGCGCAGACGGTGGCGGCCGCCCTCGACCACGGCCTCCACCACGCCGTAGCCCTGCTTGCGGTACTGGTTGATCAGGTCGATCAGCACGATCGCGTTCGTCACCACGATGCCGATCAACATCAGCATGCCGATCATGGCCGGAACGCCCATCGGGGTGCCCGTGGCGACCAGCAGGCCGATCGCTCCGGTCGCCGCGAACGGGATGGAGACCAGCAGGATCAGCGGCTGGGCCAGGCTGCGGAACGTCGCGACCAGCAGCATGAACACGATCGCCACCGCGGCCAGCATCGCCAGGCCCAGGTTCTTGAACGCGTCGCTCTGGTCCTGCGAGACACCGCCGATCTCGGCCGTCGCGCCCGCCGGCAGCTTCAGCGCCTTGATCTTCGCCTGGAGGTCCGCGCTCACCGCGCCCGTGTTGTCACCGGTCGGGCGCGCCGTGATCGTCGCCGCGCGCCGGCCGTCGATCCGGGTCATCGACACCGGGCCGTCCACCAGCTTCACCGTCGCGATGTCACCCAGCTTCACCGGGCCGAGCCGAAGCTGCTTCAGCTGCTCCAGCGTCTGCGCCGGCTTCGCCGTCTTGATGACGATGTCCCGCTCGGTGTCGTCCAGGATCGCCTTTCCGGTCGTGGTGCCCTGCACGGCCTGGGCGACCGCGGCGCCGAGCGTCTGGTCGTTGAAACCGGCCGCCGCCGCACGGGAGTTGGCCTTGACCGAGATACGCGGAACACTCTGCGCAAGGTCGCTCGACACGTCCGTGACGCCCTTGAGCCCGGCGACCTCGGCGCGGACCCGCTCCGACGCCGTACGCAGCACATCCGCGTCGGCCGCCTTCACGACCACGCTCAGGTCCTGGCTGCCGAACCCGTCACCGGCCGACACCGTGGTCGTACCGATCCCGGAGAGCTTGGCCAGCCCGTCCTCGACGCGGGTCCGCACGTCCTCGTACTTCGCGGAGTCGTCCAGCATGACCGTGTACGACGCCTGGTTGCTGCCGGTGCCACCGCCGAAGGCGGCCATGAAGCCCGACGAACCGACGGTGACCTGGTAGTCCTTGACGCCCTTCACCCCGGCGAGCATCTTCTCGACCTTCTGGGCCTGGGCATCCGTAGCCTCCAGGCTCGTGCCCGGCTTCAGCTTCTGCTTGACGGTGAGCACCTGCTGCTCGCCCTGGTCGAAGAAGTTCGTCTTCAGCAGCGGCGCCATGCCGAAGGTGCCGATCAGGACGACCACCGCGATGGCCACACTGGTGAGGCGGCGACGGGTCGCGAAGCGCAGCACGGGCACGTAGAAGCGCTGCAGCCGGCTCTTCGCCTCCTTCTCCTCGGCGACGCGGCGTGCCTCCGCCGCGTCCGCGGGCATGGTCTTCGGGGCGCTCAGGAACCAGTACGAGAGAACCGGAACGACCGTCAGCGACACCAGCAGCGAGGCCAGCAGGGCCGCCGTCACGGTGAGGGAGAACGAGCCGAAGAGCTCGCCCACCATGCCGCCGACCAGACCGATCGGCAGGAAGACCGCCACCGTCGTCAGAGTGGACGAGGTCACCGCGCCGGCCACCTCGCGGACCGCGGTGAGGATCGCCGACTGCCGCTCCTCGCCGTAGCCGAGGTGCCGCTTGATGTTCTCCAGGACCACGATCGAGTCGTCCACGACCCGGCCGATGGCGATGGTCAGCGCGCCGAGCGTGAGCACGTTCAGCGACACGTCTCGCGTCCACAGGACGATCAGGGCGAGCACCACCGACAGCGGGATCGAGACCGCCGTGACGAGGGTCGAGCGCACCGACGCCAGGAAGACCAGGATCACCAGGACCGCGAAGAGCAGGCCCAGCCCGCCCTCGGTCGTCAGACCGCTGATGGACTTGGAGACCGCCGGCCCCTGGTCGCTGACCACGGTGACGGTGGAGCCGGAGCCGAGGTCCTTGCGCAGGCCCGGCAGCTTGTCCTTGACGGCCTTGGAGATGGCGACCGCGCTGCCGTCGTGGTCCATGGTGACGGCCACGGCGAGGCTCGGCCTGCCGTCGGTGCGGGTGATCGAGTCGGCCTTGGCCTCCTGCTGCCGGACCGTGGCGATGTCACCGAGGCGTACGGGCTTCTTGGCGCCCTCGCCGGTGACCATCAGGTCCTCGATCTGCTGGAGCGAGGTGAAGCCGCCGCCGACCTGGACCGTGCGGTTGCTGCCGTTCTCGTCGAAGGAGCCGGCGGGGACCGTAGCTCCGCCCGCCTGCAGGGCCTGGCCCAGCGCGGCCGGGGTCAGCCCCGCCCGGGCGAGCTTGGCGTTGTCGGGCGTGACCGTGACCTGGAGGTCCCGGACGCCGTTGACGGTCACCTGGCCGACGCCGGAGATGTCCTTCAGCGCGGGCACGACCGTCTTGTCGAGCTGGTCGGACAGGGCCTGCTGGTCCTTGTCCGAGGTGACGGCCAGGACGACGGTCGGGATGTCGTCCGTCGAACCGGCGATGACCTGCGGGTCGACGGAGTCCGGGAGCTTGATACGGGCCCGGTTGACGGCCTGCTGGACATCGGCGACGAGTTGCTTGGTGTCGTTGCCGTAGTCGAAGGACGCCATGATGACGGCGTTGCCCTCGCTCGCCGTGGAGGTGACGCCCTTGATGCCGGAGACGGCCTGGAGGGTGTCCTCGAGGGGCTCGACGACCTGCTTCTCGACCACGTCGGGCGACGCCCCCTGGTACGGCGCCAGGACGGACACGACGGGCAGGTTGATGGTGGGCAGGAGCTGCTGCTTGAGCTGCGGGATCGCGATCGCCCCGAAGACGAGCGCGACGATGGACATCAGCGCTATCAGGGCCCGTTGCGCGAGGCTGAATCGTGACAGCCAGGACATGGGTCGGCGTCTCTCTCTGTGGCTGAGCGGAAGGTTCGGGGCACACATGAGCGCCCCCCCATTACTCTGAGGCATCAGACGGGGTGGTTCCGTCGCCCCGAGGTCCCTTTCCTTGTGCGACGCCTACTGCGGGCGCAGTACGGCCCGATGGAGCGCACTCCACCCATGGACGTACCGGACCCGGCCCCGCTCACTCCACCCTCGGGCGCACCAGCCCCGACTCGTAGGCGATGACGACGAGTTGGGCCCGGTCGCGGGCGCCCAGCTTGGCCATGGCCCGGTTGACGTGTGTCTTCACCGTCAGCGGGCTGACCTGAAGACGTTCGGCGATCTCGTCGTTGGAGTGGCCGCCCGCGACCTGGACGAGCACCTCGCGCTCCCGGACGGTCAGGGTGCCGAGCCGGTCGGAGCGGGCCGGGTCGCGCCCGTCGTCGCCCTGGGCGAGGAACCGGGCGATCAGCCCCTTGGTAGCGGCGGGGGACAGCAGGGCGTCGCCGCCCGCCGCGACCCGGATGGCGTTCAGCAGTTCCTCGGGCTCGGAGCCCTTGCCGAGGAACCCGGACGCCCCGGCCCGCAGCGACTGCACGACGTAGTCGTCGACCTCGAAGGTCGTCAGGATGACCACACGGACCTCGGCGAGTGCGGGGTCGGCGCTGATCAGACGGGTCGCGGCGAGACCGTCCGTCCCGGGCATCCGGATGTCCATGAGGACCACGTCGGCACGCTGCTCCCGGGCCAGCCGGACCGCCTCCGCGCCGTCGGACGCCTCGCCCACCACCTCCATGTCCGGCTCGGAGTCGACGAGAACCCGGAAGGCGCTCCGCAGCAGCGCCTGGTCGTCGGCGAGCAGGACACGGATGGTCATACGGGCCCTCCCTGGGCAGCGGTCACACGCTCTCCCCGGCCGCGGTCGTGGTGCGTGTCTCGAGCGGCAGGATCGCATGGACCCGGAAGCCGCCTCCGTAGCGGGGACCGGTGGTGAGGGCGCCGCCGAGGGCGGTGACGCGTTCCCGCATGCCCAGCAGTCCGTGCCCGCCGTGCCCGTGAGGGACGCCGTGCCCGCCACGCCCCCCAGGTCCGCCAGGTCGGCCGTGTCCGCCGTGCCCGTGGTCGTCCTCGGGCCCGGTGTCCTCGCCCGAGCCGTCGTCGAGGACCGTGATCTCCACCCGGGGCCCTACCCGGACCACGCTGACCTCGGCATTCGCCGCCCCGCCCGCGTGCTTCTGCACATTGGTGAGGGCCTCCTGGATCACGCGGTACGCGGCCAGGTCGACGGCCGCGGGCAGGGTGGTGCCGTGGTCGGCGCGGGCCACCTCCACGGGCAGACCCGCGTTGCGGAAGGTGTCGGCGAGTTCGTCGAGACGGGCGAGACCGGGGGCGGGCTCGGTGGGTGCCTCCGGGTCGCCCGACTGCCGCAGCAGGCCGACGGTGGCGCGCAGTTCGTCGAGCGCGGAGCGGCTGGCCTCGCGGACGTGCCCGAGGGCCTCCTTCGCCTGGTCGGGCCGCTTGTCCATGACGTGCGCGGCGACCCCGGCCTGCACGTTGACCAGGGCGATGTGGTGGGCGACGACATCGTGCAGGTCCCTGGCGATACGCAGCCGCTCCTCCGCGACCCGGCGGCGGGCCTCCTCCTCGCGGGTGCGTTCCGCGCGCTCGGCGCGTTCCCTGATGGCGTGCACGAAGGCCCGGCGGCTGCGGACGGCGTCGCCCGCTGCCGCGGCCATGCCCGTCCAGGCGAAGAGGCCGAGGTTCTCCTGCGTGTACCACGGGAGCGGACCGGAGAGCATGGCGGCGCCGGTGAGCAGCGCCATGGTGGGCAGGCCGACGCGCCAGGTCGTGGGGCGGTCGGTGGTGGCGGCGACGGTGTAGAGGGCGACTACCGCGGACATCGCGACGGGGGCGCGCGGGTCCGCGGTGAGGACTTCCACGAGGGCGAGGGCGACCGTGACGCCGAGGACGGGCAGCGGGGCCCGGCGGCGCAGGACGAGCGCCGCCGCACCGAGCACCATGAGGGTGAGGCTGAGCGCGCCCGGGCCTCGCGCGCTCCAGGTGGCGCCGTGCTCGCCGTGGGGGTCGACGAAGGAACCCGCCGTCATGGAGAGCAGCACGCCGAAGGCGAGGGCGGCGTCCAGGGCGAGAGGATGGGCGCGGATTCGGCACCGCGTGCGTTCCAGGGTGCTCACGGGCTTACGGTACGGGGAGCCCGCGGCGGGCGGAACCGGGGTGGTGGGGTGCCCCCCGGTGTGCGCTGCCCTCGGCCGGCGCCCGTGCCGGGACCCTCAGCCCGGGATCAGGCCGTCGTCGTCGAGCATCTCTCGGACCTCCGCGAGGCTGGCCTCCGGTGACGGCAGGATCAGCTCGGACGGTTCCAGGGAGTCGTCCGGCAGGGGGGTGCCCAGGCGGCGGACCGCGTCCAGGAGGGCGTTGAGGGTGCGGCGGAAGCCCTGCTCGTCGCCCCTCTGCATCTCCTGGAGCAGCTCGTCGTCCAGTGTGTTCAGTTCGGTGAAGTGGACGTCGTCCAGCTTCACCTGCCCCTCCCCCATGATCCGTACGATCATGTGGCCCTCCTCAGGTGTGGGACCCGGTGGATGACGGGGTTACCGTGCGTCACTGCTTGTCGAAGCGGGGGGTGTCCTGCGGCTGGGACTGCGACGTGCCCTGGTCCGTGCCGCCTTCGAGCGCCTGCCGCTGCTCGGACGAGCCTCCTGCCAGCTCCGCCTTCATACGCTGGAGCTCCAGCTCCACGTCCGTGCCGCCGGCGAGCCGGTCCAGCTCCGCCTGGATGTCGTCCTTGGCCATGCCGGAGGGGTCGTCCAGGGCGCCGGAGGCCAGCAGTTCGTCGATCGCGCCGGCACGGGCCTGGAGCTGTGCCGTCTTGTCCTCGGCTCGCTGGATCGCCATGCCGACGTCGCCCATCTCCTCGGAGATACCGGAGAACGCCTCGCCGATCCGGGTCTGTGCCTGGGCGGCCGTGTACGTCGCCTTGATGGTCTCCTTCTTGGTGCGGAAGGCGTCCACCTTGGCCTGGAGGCGCTGGGCCGCCAGCGTCAGCTTCTCCTCCTCGCCCTGAAGGGTCTGATGCTGGCTCTCCAGGTCCGTCACCTGCTGCTGGAGCGCGGCGCGCCGGGACAGCGCCTCCCTGGCCAGATCCTCGCGGCCGAGCGCGAGCGCCTTGCGGCCCTGGTCCTCCAGCTTGGAGGACTGCTGCTGCAACTGGTTGAGCTGGAGCTCGAGGCGCTTGCGGCTGGTCGCCACGTCCGCGACGCCGCGGCGCACCTTCTGGAGCAGCTCCAGCTGCTTCTGGTACGAGTAATCGAGGGTCTCGCGCGGGTCCTCGGCCCGGTCAAGGGCCTTGTTCGCCTTCGCGCGGAAGATCATCCCCATACGCTTCATGACACCGCTCATGGGCTTCGCGCGCCCCCTTCTGACGGACTCCAGCTCACAGGTCTGCGACAGGACCCACAGTACGGGCCCTACATCCATTACCGCACTGTTCCGGAACGGATGCGGTCATCCCCAAGGACGACTGGGCATCCTCCCGCTCCGGCGTAGGGAGTAGGTGTCCCCCGAGGTTGCGTACGGGGTGACTGCGTGTGTCCCCGGGACGCCGTACGGAAGAACGCCGGCGGTCTTCCTTTTCAGCCCCTCTGTCCCAGTACAGACGTCCGGTGATGCCGGATCGTTCCCCTCGGGGCTGGGGTCCCCGCGGGGAACCCCGTACCCTTGGGTTTTGTGTTCCGTAGCCGTGCCAAGGAAGAGAAGGCTCCGAGCGCCGACAAGGCGCCGGTGACCGACTCCAAGCAGCCCCGTGACCCGCAGGCCCCGAAGGGCCGCCCCACGCCCAAGCGCAGTGCGGCCCAGGCCCAGCGGCGCAGCGTCGCCCATACGCCGACCACGCGCAAGGATGCCGCCAAGCGGCAGCGCGAGGAGCGCCGGGCCCAGATGGAGAGGCAGCGCCAGGCCCTGGCCGGTGGTGACGAGCGGTATCTGCCGGCGCGGGACAGGGGCCCGGTCCGCAAGTTCGCCCGCGACTACGTCGACGCGCGCTTCAACGTCGCGGAGTTCTTCCTGCCGATGGCCGTGATCATCCTGGCGCTGAGCCTGGTGAAGGTCGCCTCGTTGCAGAACATCGCGCTGCTGCTGTGGCTCGTCGTGATCGTGCTGATCGTGCTGGACTCGATTCTCTCCGGGTTCCGGCTGCGCAAGCGGCTCAGCGAGCGCTTCCCCGGCCAGAACACGAAGGGCGCGGTCGCCTACGCGCTGATGCGCTCCCTCCAGATGCGCCGACTCCGGCTGCCGAAGCCGCAGGTCAAGCGCGGAGAGCGGCCCTGAGCGCGGATTCCTTCTCGGGGGATGCGGCGGATGCCCGGCCGAACGAGCCGGGCGGCCTGCGTGATGTCGTCCGGCAGACGCTGGTGGCCCGGCAGCTCGACGAGCAGATAGCCGGGCGGTTCCCGGTCGGGCAGCGGCTGCGGGTGCTCGATGTGGGGATGGGCCAGGGCACCCAGGCATTGCGACTGGCCCGGGCGGGGCACCGGATCACCGGGATCGAACAGAACCCGAGGATGATCGCCGTGGCCCGCGAGGCCCTGGCCGAAGAGCCCGAGGGCATCCGGGAGCGGACGCGGATCATCGAGGGGGACGGCCGGGACACGGGAGTGCACTTCCTGCCGGGCAGTTTCGACGTCGTCCTGTGCCACGGGGTGCTCATGTACGTGGACGAGCCCGATCCGCTGCTGGCGGGGCTTGCGCGGATGCTCGCGCCCGGGGGGCTGCTGTCGCTGCTCGTACGGAACGGGGACGCGCTGGCGATGCGTCCGGGGCTGTCCGGGGACTGGGGGGCGGCGCTCGCCTCCTTCGACACCACCGCTCGCTCACCCGCTGCCGACTCCGTGCCGGCGGAGGGACTCCCGTCCCGGCCGGCCCTTGCCGTACGGGCCGACCGGCTGGCGACGCTGACCGCGACGCTCGCCGGGATCGGGGCCCCGCTGCACGCCTGGTACGGGGTGCGGGTCTTCACGGACACGGCGCCCGACGAGGCACCGCTGCCCGAGGACGTGGACCGTCTGCTGGCCGCGGAGGAACGGGCGGGGCGTACGGACCCCTACCGGGGCGTGGCCGCGTTGCTGCATCTGTGCGGAGTGCGCGGCTGAGCCGGGGCCGGCCCCGTTCGGACGCGCAGGAAAAGCCGTAGGGCCCTCCCGAGGCGAGACTCGGGGCATGGACGCTTCCCGTACCCGTGCCGTTCGGCGGTGCGTTCCGCTCCTGCTGTGGTGCCTGGTGCTGCCCGTCGGCTGCACCGACCCAGGACCGCCGGGCGGGAAGGAGGGCCCGACCAGCGCGCGGGCGGCCACCTCTGTCCCGAGGGCCAACGAGCTCCAGAGCGACTACCAGCGGGTCATCAGAAACGTGCTGCCGTCGGTGGTGCAGCTCCAGGCCGGCGATGCCGTGGGCTCCGGCGTGGTGTACGACGGCAAGGGACACATCGTCACCAACGCGCATGTGGTGAGCGACTACAAGACCTTCAAGGTGATCACCGCCAACAGTCAGGAGGTGATCACCGCGAGCCTCGTCTTCTCGTACCCGCAGCAGGACCTCGCGGTCATCCGGCTGGACCGGATGCCGGCGGGGTTGCGGCCGGCCGTCTTCGGCGACTCCGCCAAGGTCGAGGTGGGGCAGATCGTCCTCGCCATGGGCTCGCCGCTCGGGCTTTCGTCGAGCGTGACCGACGGGATCGTGTCGGCGACCGGGAGGACCGTCAGCGAGGGGGGCGACCAGGGCGGCGCGGGCGCGACCCTCGCGAACATGGTGCAGACCTCGGCGGAGATCAACCCGGGAAACAGCGGGGGCGCACTCGTCGATCTGAACAGCCACGTCATCGGCATCCCCACGCTCGCCGCGGTCGACCCCGGACTCGGCAACGGCGCGGCGCCCGGTATCGGGTTCGCGATCCCGGCGTCCCAGGTGAAGCGGATCACCGACCAGATCATCAAGAGCGGCCGGGTCACCAACTCGGGGCGGGCCGCACTCGACATCACCGGCCGCACGGTGGTGAACGGCGGCTACCGGCCGATCGGGGTCGCGGTGGTCGACGTCCAGCCGGGCGGCGCGGCCGACAAGGCGGGCCTGAAGACCGGGGACGTCATCGTCGGGCTCGGTGACCGGCGTATCACCACCATCACCTCACTCGCCGAGGCGCTCGCCGGCGACAGGCCGGGGCAGCGGACGACCCTCACATACACCCGGAGGGGCGTCCGCAGGACGGTCGGCATCACCCTGAGCGAGCAGTAGCGGGGTGAGGGCGGGCGCGGGCCGTGCGGTCCCCGCCCGCCCTCGCGGCCACGGCTACGACTCTTCGGCGTGCAGGCTCATCGGCCCGTAGATCTCCGTGGAGTCCTCGTACAGCCGCACCTGGTCGGCGCCGCCGTCGAGCAGTTCCCTCCAGTGCTCCCCGATCCAGGACTCGGCGTCCCCCTGCGTGGTGAAATCCTCGGGCACGACCGCGGGCTGGACCTCCGCCCCGTCGGTCTTTTCGAACCGCCACGTCCATGCCGCCATGTACGCCTCCCAGATGTGAGCACATGCAGAGCACAGGCCGGATCTTGGTCCGGCCGCTGTCCCGAGCCTAGCCGGACGCGCAAGACCTGCGCCGACCCGGGAAAATCGGGTCCGTGGAACTGACTCTGCTCGGCACCGGTGCCCCCGCGGGACTCCCCCGCCCCGACTGTCCCTGCGCGGCCTGCGCGCGTGCGCTCGGCCCCGAGGCGCGCGCGGCGACCGCGCTGCTCGTGGACGGCACGCTGCTGCTGGACCTGACGCCGGGTGCGGCGTTCGCCGCCGCACGCGCCGGGCACTCGCTCGCCGGGGTGCGGCAGGTGCTGCTCACGCACCCGCACGAGGGGCCCCCGGTGGAGGTCCCGGCGGGCCTGCCGCAGCCCGGACGGGTGCCGGACGGGCGGGAGTTGGCGCTGCTGACCGGGCATCGGGTGCGGGCGCTCGCGATGGACGCGCCGGGCACGGGCTACGCGGTGACGGGCCCGGACGGGCTGCGGCTGCTGTATCTGCCGCCGGGCGGGGCGCCCGCGGGGCTCGAGGGGCCGGTGGAGTCGTACGACATGGTGGTCGCCGATGTGGTGGGGCGGCCGGACGCGCTGGCCAAGCTGCGGGCGGTGGGGGCACTCGGGGCGACCACCGACGTCATCGCCGTCCACCTCGACCACGATGTGCCGCCGGGCGCCGAGCTGCGGCGACGGCTCGCGGCGGCGGGGGCGCGGGCGGTGCCCGACGGGACGACGCTGGCCGTGGGCGCGTACGACGAGGTCCCGGACGTGCCACGGCGCACGCTGGTGCTGGGCGGGGCGCGCTCGGGCAAGTCGGTGGAGGCCGAACGGCGTCTGGAGGCGTTCCCGGACGTGCTGTACGTGGCGACGGGCGGGTCGCGGGGCGGGGACGCGGAGTGGGCCGCTCGGGTGGCCGCGCACCGGGAGCGGCGGCCCGGGTCCTGGCGCACCACCGAGACCTGTGACCTCGTACCGCTGCTGAAGGAGGACGGGCCGCCGCTGCTTGTCGACTGTCTGTCGCTGTGGCTGACCGACGCGATGGACGCGGTGGACGCGTGGGACGACGCGGAGTGGGCGGGTGGCGGTGAGCGGGCGCTGCGCGCGCGGGTGGAGGAACTGGCGGCGGCGGTGCGGGGAACCCGCCGGACGGTCGTCGCCGTCTCGAACGAGGTGGGCTCCGGCATCGTCCCGGCCACGGCCTCCGGCCGCCGCTACCGCGACGAACTCGGCCGTCTGAACGCGGCGTTGGCGGCGGAGTGCGAGCATGTGCTGCTGGTGGTGGCCGGGCAGGCGCTGACGCTGCGCGAGTGACGGGGGTCCGGCCCGCGCTGGGCGGGTGGCGGCGGTCGGCCGGTGTACCGGTGTGTGCGGGCGGCGGGGGTCCGGCCCGGGTTATGCGGGTGACAGGGGTCTGCGTGCGATGACCCGGTAGGCGTTCGACAAGCGGATGAGCCGCGGCGGCGTATGGTCCGCCGCTGGGGCCGTGGCCGCGACGATCGCGCAGCCCAGGGCCTCGAGTTCGGCCAGCAGGTTGGCCTGCGGCACGAGGTGGAGGTGGTGTGGCAGGCGGTACGGGACCCACCACGTGCCGAGCAGCCGGCCGGAGGCGCAGCCGGGGTCGGCGGCTTCGACGAGCAGATGGCCGCCGGGGCGCAGCACGGTCAGGGCGGCACGCAGTTCCGCGCGCGGGTCGGGGGTGCGCTCCAGGTGGTGGATCATGCTGACGACGTCGTAACGGGAACGCAGGCGCGTGAGGATCGAGGCGTCGGTGAGGTGTCCGCGGTGGGCCTCCTCGACACGGCCCGCGACCCGCGCCCGGTGGACGCGGCGGGTGGGATCGAGTCCGTCGAAGGACGTGTACGGGTGCGTCTCCTTGGCCGCTTCGCAGAAGTGGCCCTGCCCGGTGCCCACGTCGAGCCAGCTCTCCGGCTCCGCGTGGGGCCCCAGCGCGCGGGCCGCGGCCCGGTGGCGCCGGGCGCTCACGCGGGCGCCGAGGAGGCGCGCGGCGAAACGGTCGCGTCCCCGGCGGCCCTCGGCGACCTCGTGGTCGTGGCGGGCGAGTTCCTCGGCGGTGGGGCGGGGGTTGCGGAAGACGTGGCCGCAGTCCCGGCACTCGTCGACGCCGCACATGCCCGGCCGCGCCGGGTCCGGGGTTCCCAGCCGGGTGCGCGGTCGGCCGCGCAGCCGCGGGGAGCCGCACCACGGGCAGTTTTCGCGGCGTGGCTCAGGCAACCGGCCGGTGTCCGGGGCGGGTTCGCCGGGGCTCTCGGCGAGGCGCGTGGCAGCCGTCCGCGGGGTGCGGCGCATGGGCGGCTCCTGGGGGCGACGGGGTGACGGCTGGGGCAGGGGTCAGGGGGCGACGGCGACAAGGGCGTACGGCCGTGACCGCGGGGTGCGCGACCATACATGCCCAAAAGGTATGTAGGGGACACCGGTCAGGGGTGCAATGACGTGCCGTCGACGTGGCGCCTCGGCTCTTGATCGGGGCCGGTACTGTTCGGCGAATGAGCTCGCTTAATCTCGACGACTTCACCGATCTGATCGAGCGCCCCGACGGCGGGGTGCGCCGCGACGCGGAGGCGCGCAGGGAGCGTCAGAGCGTGCCGCCCGGGGCACTGGGCCGCCTGGACGATCTGGGCGAGTGGCTGGCGGCCGCGCAGTCCGCCGTACCGGTGCGGCCGATCGAGCGACCGCGCGTGGTGCTGTTCGCGGGTGACCACGGCATCGCCGCGCTCGGTGTGTCCGCGCGGCCGGCGGGCACCGCGGACCGGCTGGTGCGGGCGGCGCTGGAGGGCGCGAGCCCGGCGTCGATCCTGGCGCGGCAGCTGGACGTGCCCGTGCGCGTGGTCGACATGGGGCTGGACTGCGATCCGGACGAGCTGCCCGAGGACGTCGTACGCCACCGGGTGCGGCGCGGCAGCGGACGCATCGACGTCGAGGACGCGCTGACGCCCGAAGAGGCGGAGGCGGCGTTCCGGGCGGGGGTCGCGGTCGCGGACGAGGAGGCGGACAGCGGGACCGACCTGGTGGTCCTCGGTGATGTGAGCGTCGGCGGGACCACTCCGGCGGCCGTGCTGATCGCCGCGCTGTGCGGGACGGACGCGTCCGTGGTGACCGGGCGCGGGGGCTTCGCGATCGACGATCTGGCGTGGATGCGCAAGTGCGCGGCCGTACGGGACGCGCTGCGGCGGGCCCGGCCGGTGCTGGGCGACCAGTTGCAGCTGCTCGCCGCGGTCGGCGGGGCAGATCTGGCCGCGATGACGGGCTTTCTGCTCCAGTGCGCCGTGCGCAAGACCCCGGTGATCCTGGACGGGGTGGTGTCGGCGGCGTGTGCGCTGGTCGGGCAGCGGATCGCGTTCCGCGCGCCGGACTGGTGGCTGGCCGGGCAGAACAGCGGGGAGCCCGCGCAGGCCAAGGCGCTGGACCGGATGGCGCTGGAGCCGCTCCTCGACCACGGTATGACCGTCGGCGAGGGGGCCGGGGCGCTGCTGGCGCTGCCGCTGGTGCAGGCCGCCGCCGCGCTGGCGGCGGAGCTTCCGGAGAAGTCCACCGAGGCCGGGGGCGAGGAGTCGGAGGAGTAGGAGGAGCAGCCGGGAACGGCCGGCCGAGGAGCCGGGGCCCGGCGAGCGCCCGGACGCCACGAGCGGCCGGCACCCGCGGCAGCGACCGGATTCCGCCTCCCACCGCTCCCCCGTACACACCCGACCGCCCCATATCATCACCCTTCATGGGAGATGCCCGTTTTACCGCGGAACAGGAGCGCACGGTCCGGCCGGGGAGCGAGGCGCGGCGGCCCGGTCGGGCTCCCCGGCGGGCCGCCGCATGCGCCGTCTGGTACCTGCGCGCCGTCACCTTCATCAACTTCCTCTCCGCCGTATGGGTCTCCCTCGGCCAGGACGTACGGCGGCACAACCAGGAGAACCTCTTCACCCCGTACCTGCTGACCGCGGGTTTCGCCTCCGGCGTCTTCACGATGTTCCTGGCCGTGACCATGCGGCGGCGCAAGCGGGCCGCGTGGATCCTCAACCTCGTGCTCGGCGGGCCGTTCCTGCTGCTGTTCGCCTTCGCCATGACCTTCCCGGAGATCCGGCAGTACGCGCAGAACTGGGTCTCCCTGGTGCTCACCGCGGGATTCGTCGGCGCCCTCCTCGTCGGGCGGCGCGAGTTCTACGCCAAGGGCGACCGCTCCAACCCCCGGCTCGCCGCCGTGGTCGCCCTCGGCGGCCTGCTCGCCTCCTCGCTGCTCGCCGCGCTCCTGGTGACCGTCACCAACGCCGCGCACGACCCGCACCGCTCGACCTTCCTCGACCGGTGGCGCTACGGCACCCTGCGGCTGGTCTCGGTCGCCGCCGACGAGTCGCACCACCCCGGCATCTCCACGCCGAACTGGGTCAACGTCACCATCAACGTGTTCAGCACGCTGCTGGTCCTCGCCGTGCTGTACGCCGCCTTCCGCTCCCGGCGCGCCGTCGACCCTCTCACCGAGGACGACGAGAAGCGGCTGCGGGCGCTGCTCGCCCGGCACGGCGAACGGGACTCCCTCGGGTACTTCGCGCTGCGCCGCGAGAAGAGCGTGATCTGGTCGCCCACCGGCAAGGCCGCGGTCGCCTACCGGGTCGTCGGCGGAGTCTCGCTGGCCTCCGGCGACCCGCTCGGCGACCCCGAGGCGTGGCCCGGTGCCATCGAGCCCTGGCTCGCCGAGGCCCGTGCGCACGGCTGGATCCCGGCCGTGATGGGCGCGAGCGAGGAGGCCGGGACCGTGTACGCGCGGCACGGGATGGACGCGCTCGAACTCGGTGACGAAGCCATCGTGGAGGTCGGCGAGTTCACCCTCGACGGACGGGCCATGCGCGCCGTCCGCCAGGCCTGCAACCGGGTGAGGCGCGCCGGGTACACGGTGCGCATCCGGCGCCACCGGGACATCCCCGCGGACGAGATGGCGTTCCTGCTGCAGAAGGCCGACGACTGGCGGGACGGGGCCACCGAGCGCGGGTTCAGCATGGCGCTCGGACGGCTCGGCGACCCGGAGGACGGGCAGTGCGTGATGCTGGAGTGCGCGGACGCCGAGGGCCGGTTGCGGGCGCTGCTGTCCTTCGTCCCCTGGGGACCGCGCGGGCTGTCGCTCGACCTGATGCGGCGCGACCGCGACTGCGACAACGGCCTCATGGAGTTCATGGTCATCGAACTCCTGCGCCGCGCCCGGGAGATCGAGATCACCCAGGTGTCGCTCAACTTCGCCATGTTCCGGTCCGTCTTCGAACGTGGTGCGCGCCTCGGCGCCGGACCGGTGCTCAGGCTGTGGCGTTCACTGCTCAGCTTCTTCTCGCGCTGGTGGCAGATCGAGTCGCTGTACCGGGCCAACGCGAAGTACCGGCCGATCTGGGAGCCCCGGTTCCTGCTTTTCGAGAAGAGCGCGGACCTGCTGCGCATCGGGGTGGCCTCGGCGCGCGCCGAGGGCTTCCTGGAGGCTCCGGGACTGCCGAAATGGCTGCACCGCAAGCACCTGGAGTCACACAGATGAGGAGCGCCGGACGATGAGGAACGCGGGATGAACCCACTCGCCCGCCTGGTCCGCGCCGAATGGGGACCGTTGTACGTCACCGTGCGCCAGGCCCTCGAGCGGCGGAGTTGGCGGGCGGTGCCGATGACGCTCGCGGCCGTGTGTCTGACGTCGGTCCTCCAGTTCACGCAGAACCGGTCGTGGGGCTTCGGATTCGTGCAGCTCATCGGGTCCGTACGGGCCGAGGAGCCGCTCGGGCGGGCGCTGCTGCGGACCCCGCTCTCCCTCTTCGTACCGGCCCTCGACCTGCCGGTGTGGGGGGCGCTGCTACAGATCCTGTGCGTGTTCGGCATCGCCGAGATCTGCCTGGGCTGGTGGCGCACGCTCGGCATCGCCTACGTCGCCACGCTGGCCGGCACGCTCTACGCGCGCGTGGGGATCGAGCTGGGCCCCCACCATCCACTGGGGCTGCCCGCGTCGGATGCGCAGGTCGTCGACACCGGTCCGTCGGCGGCGGTGATCGGGCTGGCGCTGTATCTGTGCTGGCGGTACCGGGCGTACGTCACGGGCGGCCTGGTGACCGCGGCGATGGCCGGGGAACTCCTGCTGAAGGAGAACCTCGCGGGCAAGGAGCACATCGCCGCGATCGCCGCGGTGCTGGCGCTGTGCGGGGTGTCGGCGCTGCGCCGTCACTGGCGCTGGGGCACCCGGGTGTCCTGCGAGTCGGGCCTGCCGCCGATCCAGTCCTGAAGTCTGCGGCTGCGGGCCGCCCAGCGGCGGTCGTGGTGGTATGCGCGCAGGCCCGCCCTGGCGCGGGCGCGCGGCCGGCGGCGGTAGAACCGTCTGGCCCACAGGGAGCCGGGCCGGGCCAGCCGTACCGCGCCGATCACGGCGATCAGCGGGACGATCACGCCGAACAGCGCGGTACGGGCCTTGCCCTTGCACAGGGCGAGCAGCGAGAAGAGGAAGTTCGCGCCGACGCTCACGATGACGGTGGCGCGGTCGTGCAGTTCTCCCGTGGAGAGGTTGTTGACGCCGAAGGGCGCGAAGCCCCCGAGGACCAGGCCGCCCAGGGCAGCCGTGAGCACGACGGCCTCGACGCTCTTGCGGCCCTCCTCCGTCCAGTAGACGTCGGCGAGATGCAGGATCAGGGCGAACTCGTCCAGGACGAGGCCCGCCCCGACACCGAAGAGGACCGCGCACACACCGGAGCCCGGGCCGTGGCGGCTGGCGAGCGCGCCGAAACCGCCGGCCACGACGAGGAGGACACCGGGGACGACGTGGTGGACGTGCAGACCGCCCGCGCTCACGTTGCCGAACGGGCCCTTGCCCGCACGGATGAGACGGGTGACGACCCGGGTGACCACGAACGTCAGTACGAACGAGCCCAGCGCGAGCAGCAGCGGGAGCTTGCCCGGTTCGACGATGTTGCGGTCCAGCCAGTGGCCCATGCGGCAAGTGTGCCCGCGGCGGGCCCGAACCCGCCTGTTCTCATCCGCCCGACGGAGGCACGGCCGCACCGGTCCCGTACCCTTCGGCCGTGTCCAAGACCCCTTGCCTGCACGGCCTCCGCTTCGCCTTCGGCACCCTCACGGTGCTGCCCGTCACGGTGACCCGCTGGGACCGGCGGGCCGCACGCGGCGGCATGGTGTGCGCGCCGCTCGCAGGTGTGGTGGTCGGAGTCCTCGCCGGACTGCTCGGCTCGGTCCTGCTCCTGCTGGGCGCGGGTGCGCTGACTGCCGCCGTCGCCGGCGCCGCCGCACCGGCCGTGCTGACCCGGGGGCTGCATCTGGACGGGCTCGCCGACACCGCGGACGGGCTGGGCAGCGGGAAGCCCGCCGAGGACGCGCTGCGGATCATGAAGCAGTCGGACATCGGGCCGTTCGGCGTGACCGCCCTGGTGCTGGTGCTGCTCGCCCAAGTGGCGGCCCTCGCGCAGGCGTACGGCGCCTCCTGGACGCGGGGCCTGCTGGCCGCCGTCGTCTCGGCGACCGCCGCGCGGCTCGCCCTCACGCTGGCCGCGCGCGACGGGGTGCCGGCCGCGCGGCCGGAGGGGCTGGGGGCCGCGGTCGCGGGGGTGGTTCCGGTGGGCGGAGCGCTCGTGGTGGGGCTCGCCGTGACGGTGGCGGCGGCGGCCGGGGGCGCGCTGTTCGGCCCCTGGGGCGCCGTCCGCACGGCGGCCTCGGTGGTGGTCGCGGTGGCCGCCGCGGAACTGCTGCTGCGTCACTGCACCCGGAGGCTCGGCGGGGTGACCGGTGATGTCTTCGGCGGCCTCGCGGAAACGGCCGCGACGACCGCGCTCATCGTGCTGTCCCTGGGCTGACCGCCTGGCGTCCCGGCAGGCTCCGCTCGGCCGACCGCGTCCATGCCGTGGCCGCCGCCCCCGTTTCGGCGCGCCCGGCATCGAGGCTCCCGCAGAGCCGCCGCTGCCAGGCCACGCCGGGACGCGGCCGCCAACGGACTTTGCCCGAGGCCCGCTTGCCGTCGGTGCGGTGGCGCACCCGGCGAGCAGCACAAGCAGGACGGGCACGCCCGGCACCCGCGGTCCGGCGGGGCGCCACCGACGGGTGAGCACCCTCGGCAAGGCGAAATGCGCCACCGCGCGTAGGCTCGTGGCGGGTGTTTCCCTGCCCAGGTGAAGACCGAACGATCGGAGCAATCTAGGGTCGGTGCCCGGGCCGGTCGACCCCATCCCGTTCGGCCACCGAAACTCAATTGGAAGCGAGATTTCACCACCGTGACTGCTCTCACTCTCAGCACCGCCGCGGCGGCCGGCCAGCGCGCCGACGCGATCGTGGTCGGTGTCGCGAAGGGCGCCGAGGGCCCGGTCGTCGCACCGGGCGCCGAGGCCGTGGACCAGGCGTACGACGGCAAGCTCGCCGCCGTCCTGGAGACCCTGGGCGCCTCGGGTGCCGAGGGCGAGGTGACGAAGCTGCCCGCACCCTCCGGCTTCAAGGCTCCCGTCGTGGTGGCGGTGGGCCTCGGTGCCGCGCCGGAGAAGGACGAGGCCTACGCCGCCGAGTCGCTGCGCCGGGCCGCCGGCTCGGCGGCCCGCGCGCTCGCCGGCTCCAAGAAGGCCGTCTTCGCGCTGCCGATCACGGACGCCGCCGACGCGGGCGCCATCGGCGAGGGCGCGCTGCTGGGCGCGTACTCCTTCGACACGTACAAGCAGAACGCCGCCACGAACGGCAAGAACGCCAAGAACGGCAAGAACGGCAAGGCCCCGCTCGCCGAGGTCGCCCTGCTCGGCGGCAAGCCCCGCGACAAGGCGTACAAGGCGGCCGTCGAGCGCGCCGTCGCGGTCACCGAGGAACTCAACCGCGCCCGCGACCTGATCAACATGCCGCCGAACGATCTGAACCCGGCGGCCTTCGCGGCCATCGCGCAGACCGCGGCCAAGGACCACGGCCTCAAGGTGCAGGTGCTCGACGAGAAGGCTCTCGCCAAGGGCGGCTACGGCGGCATCCTCGGCGTCGGCGCGGGCTCGGCCTCCGCCCCCCGCCTGGTGAAGCTGTCGTACACGCACCCCAAGGCGAGCAAGCACCTGGCCTTCGTAGGCAAGGGCATCACCTACGACTCGGGCGGCATCTCGCTCAAGCCGGCCGGCCACAACGAGACCATGAAGTGCGACATGAGCGGCGCTGCGGCGGCCTTCGCGGCGGTCGTGGTCGCCGCCCGCCTCGGTCTGGAGGTCAATGTCACCTGCTGGCTCGCCCTGGCCGAGAACATGCCGTCCGGGTCGGCGACCCGCCCCGGCGACGTGCTGCGCATGTACAGCGGCAAGACCGTCGAGGTCCTCAACACGGACGCCGAGGGCCGTCTGGTCCTCGCCGACGCGCTGTGGGCGGCGTCGGAGGAGAACCCGGACGCGATCGTGGACGTCGCGACCCTGACCGGCGCGATGATGCTGGCGCTCGGCAGCCGCACGTTCGGGATCATGGCGAACGACGACGCGTTCCGCGCCGCCATCCACGAGGCCGCCGACGAGGTCGGCGAGGAGTCCTGGCCGATGCCGCTGCCGGAGCACCTGCGCAAGGGCATGGACTCCCCCACGGCGGACATCGCCAACATGGGCGAGCGGATGGGCGGCGGCCTGGTCGCCGGTCTGTTCCTGAAGGAGTTCGTCGGCGAGGGCATCACCTGGGCCCACCTCGACATCGCCGGCCCCGCCTTCAACGAGCAGGCGCCCTACGGGTACACGCCGAAGGGCGGCACGGGCTCGGCGATCCGCACTCTGGTACGGCTCGCGGAGCTGACCGCCGCGGGCGACCTCGGCTGACACACCCCGCGCCCACGAGGCGCACACGGAGGGCGGCCCCGGGTGCCACGGCACCCGGGGCCGCCCTCGTCACGGCACGCCCGGGACCGCCGCCCTCGGCGCGCACCCGGCATCCCTGGTCGCCGCACACCCGGAGTCCTCCCGGCGGGGCAGGCGTTACGCCCTTGACGAAATACGCGCGGGCGGGGACGGCCGCGACCTCCCGACGTGATGCATCAGACGTCCCAGACAGCGGCCCGGCGTCTCCTCGGCCGCCCACAAGTGCAAAGATGGGGTCTCGGCAGGACAGGGCCCCACCGAAGGGCCGAAGCAACGAGCGGCCGGACACCAGCCGCCTGCCGGTCAGCGACGACCGGCGCACGGCGCACATGCATGGAGGACGTGACGTGGCGAACGACGCCAGCACCGTTTTCGACCTAGTGATCCTCGGCGGTGGTAGCGGTGGTTACGCCGCGGCCCTGCGCGGGGCGCAGCTGGGCCTGGACGTCGCCCTGATCGAGAAGGACAAGGTCGGCGGCACCTGCCTGCACCGGGGTTGCATCCCCACCAAGGCCCTGCTGCACGCGGGCGAGATCGCCGACCAGGCCCGCGAGAGCGAGCAGTTCGGTGTCAAGGCCAGCTTCGAGGGCATCGACGTCCCGGCCGTCCACAAGTACAAGGACGAGGTCATCTCGGGCCTGTACAAGGGTCTGCAGGGCCTGATCGCCTCCCGCAAGGTGACCTACATCGAGGGTGAGGGCCGGCTGTCCTCCCCGACCTCCGTCGACGTGAACGGTCAGCGGATCCAGGGCCGCCATGTCCTCCTGGCGACCGGTTCCGTGCCGAAGTCGCTGCCGGGTCTCCAGATCGACGGCAACCGCATCATCTCCTCGGACCACGCGCTGGTCCTGGACCGGGTGCCCCAGTCCGCGATCATCCTCGGCGGCGGCGTCATCGGCGTCGAGTTCGCCTCCGCCTGGAAGTCCTTCGGTGCCGACGTCACGGTTATCGAGGGCCTCAAGCACCTCGTCCCGGTCGAGGACGAGAACTCCTCCAAGCTTCTCGAGCGCGCCTTCCGCAAGCGCGGCATCAAGTTCAACCTGGGCACCTTCTTCCAGAAGGCCGAGTACACCCAGGACGGTGTCAAGGTCACCCTCGCCGACGGCAAGGAGTTCGAGGCCGAGGTCCTCCTCGTCGCCGTCGGCCGCGGCCCGGTCTCCCAGGGTCTGGGTTACGAGGAGGCCGGGGTCGCCATGGACCGCGGCTATGTCCTCGTCGACGAGTACATGCGCACCAACGTCCCGACCATCTCCGCCGTCGGCGACCTGGTCCCGACGCTCCAGCTCGCCCACGTCGGCTTCGCCGAGGGCATCCTGGTCGCGGAGAGGCTGGCCGGCCTGAAGGTCGTGCCGATCGACTACGACGGTGTGCCGCGCGTGACGTACTGCCACCCGGAGGTCGCCTCCGTCGGGATCACCGAGGCCAAGGCCAAGGAGATCTACGGCGCGGACAAGGTCGTCGCTCTCAAGTACAACCTGGCGGGCAACGGCAAGAGCAAGATCCTCAAGACCGCGGGCGAGATCAAGCTCGTCCAGGTCAAGGACGGTGCCGTGGTCGGCGTCCACATGGTCGGCGACCGCATGGGCGAGCAGGTCGGCGAGGCGCAGCTGATCTACAACTGGGAGGCGCTGCCGGCCGAGGTCGCCCAGCTCATCCACGCCCACCCGACGCAGAACGAGGCGCTCGGCGAGGCCCACCTGGCCCTGGCCGGCAAGCCCCTGCACTCCCACGACTGACGCCTTCAGTCTTCGGACGCGACGACACAGACTTCCGTACTTCGTTAAGGAGCAACCGAAACCATGGCGGTTTCCGTAACCCTTCCGGCGCTCGGCGAGAGCGTCACCGAGGGCACTGTCACGCGCTGGCTGAAGGCCGAGGGCGAACGCGTCGAGGCCGACGAGCCGCTGCTCGAGGTGTCGACCGACAAGGTCGACACCGAGATCCCGGCGCCCGCATCCGGCGTGCTGTCCTCCATCAAGGTCGCCGAGGACGAGACGGTGGAGGTCGGCGCCGAGCTGGCCGTCATCGACGACGGCTCGGGCGCCCCCGCCGCCGCTCCGGCCCCCGCGGCCGAGCAGGCTCCGGCCGCCGAGCCCGCCCCCGCCCCGGTCGCCGAGCCCGCCCCGGCTCCGGTCGCCGAGGCCCCGGCGCCTGCCGCCGCCCCTGCCGCTCCGGCCGGTGCCGCCCAGGGCACCGACGTGGTCCTGCCCGCGCTCGGCGAGTCGGTCACCGAGGGCACCGTGACCCGCTGGCTGAAGTCGGTCGGCGACTCCGTCGAGGCCGACGAGCCGCTGCTCGAGGTCTCCACGGACAAGGTCGACACCGAGATCCCGGCGCCCGCCTCCGGCGTGCTGCTGGAGATCGTGGTCGGCGAGGACGAGACCGCAGAGGTCGGCTCCAAGCTCGCCGTCATCGGTCAGCCGGGTACCGCTCCCGCCGCCGCCCCGGCTCCGGCCGCTCCGGCTCCGGCCCCCGCCCCGGCCCCCGCGGCCCCCGCCGCGGCCCCCACGGCCCCGACCGCGCCCGCCGCCCCGGCGCCCGCCGCTCCGGCGGCCCCCGCCGCTGCCGCCCCGGCTCCGGCCCAGCCCGCCGCCCCGGCTCCCGCTCCGGCCGCGGCCGCCCCGGTCGCTCCGGCTCCGGCCGCCGCCCAGCCGACCGACGAGGGCGCCTACGTGACCCCGCTGGTGCGCAAGCTCGCCGCCGAGAACGGCGTCGACCTGTCCACCGTCAAGGGCACCGGCGTCGGCGGCCGCATCCGCAAGCAGGACGTCCTCGCCGCCGCGGAGGCCGCCAAGGCCGCCGCTGCCGCCCCGGCTCCGGCCGCCGCCGCTGCCCCGGCCGCGAGGAAGGCCCCGACCCTCGAGGTCTCCCCGCTGCGCGGCCAGACCGTGAAGATGCCGAGGATCCGCAAGGTCATCGGCGACAACATGGTCAAGGCCCTGCACGAGCAGGCCCAGCTGTCCTCGGTGGTCGAGGTCGACGTGACCCGCCTGATGCGTCTGCGCGCCCAGGCCAAGGACGCGTTCGCGGCCCGCGAGGGTGTCAAGCTCTCCCCGATGCCGTTCTTCGTGAAGGCGGCGGCCCAGGCGCTGAAGGCCCACCCGGTCATCAACGCCAAGATCAACGAGGCCGAGGGCACCATCACCTACTTCGACGCCGAGAACATCGGTATCGCGGTGGACTCCGAGAAGGGCCTGATGACCCCGGTCATCAAGCACGCGGGTGACCTCAACATCGCCGGCATCGCCAAGGCCACCGCCGAGCTGGCGGGCAAGGTCCGGGCCAGCAAGATCACCCCGGACGAGCTGTCCGGCGCGACCTTCACCATCAGCAACACCGGTTCGCGCGGCGCCCTGTTCGACACGATCATCGTGCCGCCGGGTCAGGTCGCGATCCTCGGCATCGGCGCCACGGTCAAGCGCCCGGCCGTCATCGAGACGGAGGAGGGCACGGTCATCGGCGTCCGCGACATGACCTACCTGACCCTCTCCTACGACCACCGTCTGGTGGACGGCGCCGACGCGGCCCGTTACCTGACCGCGGTCAAGGCCATCCTGGAGGCGGGCGAGTTCGAGGTCGAGCTCGGGCTCTGAGTCCCTCGGCCCGTGAGGGCCGGGGAACCCGACGAGGTCGAGCTCGGGCTCCGAGCCGCCGACAGATGACCGACTTCCACGGCGCCCCCGTCCGGGACCTTCCGGGCGGGGGCGCCGCTTTTGTCGGTCGTGGTGGTGTGTAAGCCTCGTCTCACCTGCGGGAAAGCGCCCCCGTGCGCCCTTCCCGCACGGGGATGCCGCCGTATTGTCTAAGGCGTCGAACGCCCCAGGGGCCGATGGGCCCCACTGAAGGAGCCCCTCATGACCGCGCCCGTCGTCCACTCGCTGCGCGAACAGATCCGCGAGCACATCGTGGAGGGGATCGTCAGCGGGCGCTGGAAGCCGGGCGAGCGGATCGTGGAGCGGCGGATCGCCACGGAGCTGGAGGTCAGTCAGACGCCGGTCCGGGAGGCGCTGCGGGAGCTGGAGTCGCTGCGGCTGATCGAGTCGGCGCCCAACAAGGGTGTGCGGGTGCGGAACCTGACGGCCGCCGACCTGGAGGAGAGCTACCCGGTCCGGGCCGGTCTGGAGGCCATCGCGGCCGAGCTGGCGGCGGCGCGGCTGGCGGAGGACTGCTCGGCCCTGGAGCCGCACGTCGCGGCACTCTACGAGGCGGACCGCAGGTCGGACGGCACGGGCCAGGTGCGGCACACGGTGGCGTTCCACCGGGAGTTGGTGCGTGCGGCCGGGAACTCGGTGCTGTTGCACACCTGGGAGGGCCTGGGCATCGAGGTGTTCACGGCCCTGTCGATCCGCTGGCTGGGGACGGTGCAGCAGTCGTACGCGGAGGAGCACGAGGAGCTGGTGGCCGCGTTCCGCAGGCGCGACCCGCGTATCGCGGAGATCGTGAAGGCGCACGTCCTCGGCTGCGCCCCGCGGGCCTAGGAAGGGTGCGTCCGAACACCGGAGCGCTCCCCCGCTCAGACGCATGCGACCTGCGAAAACCCTCCGGGAAAGAGCGACACTCGGTGTCTCTTGCCAAGGCACCGCGTGCCGACTTTCTCGGAATCAAGAGATTTTGCCCCGACGCCTTTGATCGATCATCGATCAAGGGGTTACAGTCGCCGACGGACTTCCACCGAAGTCCACAGCCCTGTCCTGCCAAAGACCTAGGGCACCCCGGCCCTTACCGATGAGGGCACCCCCTTCGACTGAGGAAGGCGGCGACATGACCGACCCCAACGCCATCCAGCCGAGCGAGCTCGACCAGCTCCCGGACCGCGACCCCGAGGAGACCGCCGAATGGCAGGCCTCCCTGGACGCCGTCGCCGAGGCTGCCGGGCCGCACCGTGCCGCGTATCTGATGCGCCGCACGCTGGAGCGCGCCGAGGGCACCGGCATCGCGCTGCCGAAGCTTCTCGAGACCGACTACGTCAACACCATCCCGACCGCCGCCGAGCCGGCCGTCCCCGGTGACGAGGCGATGGAGGCCCGGATCACCGCGTGGAACCGCTGGAACGCGGCCGCCATGGTGACCCGCGGCAGCAAGTACGGCGTCGGCGGGCACATCGCCACCTTCGCCTCCGCGGCCTGGCTCTACGAGACCGGCTTCAACCACTTCTTCAAGGGCAAGGAGGGCGACGGCTCCGGCGACCAGCTGTACATCCAGGGCCACGCCTCCCCCGGCATCTACGCCCGCGCCTTCCTCGACGGCCGCCTGAGCGAGCAGCACCTCGACAACTTCCGCCAGGAGGCCGGCGGCAACGGCCTGCCCTCCTACCCGCACCCGCGCCGCCTGCCCTGGCTGTGGGAGTTCCCCACCGTCTCCATGGGTCTCGGCCCCCTGTCGGCGATCTACCAGGCGCGCTTCAACCGCTACCTCACCAACCGCGGCATCAAGGACGTCTCGGCGTCCCACGTCTGGGCCTTCCTCGGCGACGGCGAGATGGACGAGCCGGAGTCGACGGCCGCCCTCGCACTCGCCGCCCGTGAGGAGCTGGACAACCTCACCTTCGTCATCAACTGCAACCTCCAGCGCCTCGACGGCCCGGTCCGCGCCAACTTCAAGATCGTGCAGGAGCTGGAGGCCCAGTTCCGCGGCGCCGGCTGGAACGTCGTCAAGACCCTGTGGGGCGGCGCCTGGGACGAGCTGTTCGCCCTCGACACCACGGGCGCGCTGGTACGCCGGCTGCGCGAGGTACCGGACGCGCAGGTCCAGACGTACCAGACCCGCGACGCCGCCTACATCCGCGAGGACTTCTTCGGCAAGGACCCGGCGCTCGTCGAGATGGCGAAGCTGCTGAGCGACGACAAGATCCTCGACTGCTTCCACTTCTCGCGCGGCGGTCACGAGCCGCGCAAGGTGTACGCCGCCTACAAGGCCGCCCTGGAGCACAAGGGCGCCCCGACGGTGATCCTGGCCCAGACGGTCAAGGGCCACACCCTCGGCCGGGGCTTCGCATCGAAGAACGCCAACCACCAGATGAAGAAGCTGACGGTGGACGAGTTCAAGGCGATGCGCGACCTGCTGGAGCTGCCGATCCCCGACGCACGGTTCGCCGACGGCGTGGTGCCCTACGGCCACCCGGGTGCCGACTCCCCCGAGGTCCGCTACCTCCAGGAGCGCCGCGCGGCCCTCGGCGGTCCGGCCCCGGCCCGCCGCGTCCACCCGGTCGCCGCGCTGCCCGCCCCCGCCGAGAAGGCCTTCGCCTCCTTCGACAAGGGCTCCGGCTCGCAGAACGTGGCCACCACCATGGCGTTCGTGCGCCTGGTCAAGGACCTGGTCCGCGACAAGGAGACGGGCAGGCGCTGGGTGCCGATCGTCCCGGACGAGGCGCGTACCTTCGGCATGGAGTCGCTCTTCCCGTCCCTCGGCATCTACTCGCCGAAGGGCCAGACGTACGAGCCGGTCGACCGCGACCAGTTGATGTACTACAAGGAGGCCAAGAACGGCCAGATCCTCAACGAGGGGATCACCGAGGCCGGTTCGATGGCCGACTTCATCGCCGCATCGACGTCGTACGCGACGCACGGCGAGGCGATGATCCCGTTCTACATCTTCTACTCGATGTTCGGCTGGCAGCGCACCGCCGACCAGATGTGGCAGCTCGGCGACCAGCTGGGCCGCGGCTTCCTGGTCGGTGCCACGGCCGGCCGTACGACGCTGACGGGCGAGGGTCTCCAGCACGCCGACGGCCACTCCCCCGTGATCGCGGCGACCAACCCGGCCGCGCTGACCTACGACCCGGCCTTCGCGTACGAGATCGCGGTGATCGTGAAGGACGGTCTGCGCCGTATGTACGGCGAGACCGCGCCGGGCGAGGACCCGAACGTCTTCTACTACCTCACCGTCTACAACGAGCCGCTGCCGCAGCCGGCGAAGCCGTCCGGCCTCGGCATCGACGAGGGCATCGTCAAGGGCCTGTACCGCTTCAACACGGCGGAGTCGGCGGGGCTGGCCCCCATGGCCAACGCCCCGCGCATCCAGCTGCTGGGCTCCGGTACGGCGATCCACTGGGCGCTCGAGGCGCAGAAGCTGCTCGCCGAGGAGTGGGGCGTCGCGGCGGACGTGTGGTCGGCGACGTCCTGGGGCGAGCTGCGCCGGGACGCCATGGAGGCGGACGCGGCGCTGCTGCGCGGCGAGGAGCGGGTGCCCTACATCCGGCAGGCGCTCCAGGGCGCCGAGGGCCCGGTCCTCGCGGTGTCCGACTACATGCGCCAGGTCCCGGACCAGATCGCGCAGTGGGTGGAGCAGGACTACTCCTCGCTGGGCGCCGACGGCTTCGGCCTCTCGGACACGCGTGAGGCCGCGCGCCGCCACTTCGGTGTCGACGCCCCGTCGATCGTGGTCGCGGCCCTCGCCCAGCTCGCCCGGCGCGGCGAGGTCAAGGCGACGGCCGTCAAGGAGGCCCGCGAGAAGTACGGCCTGTAAAGGCCCGTGACGCGGTGAAGGTGAAGGGGTACGGCGGCTGCCGTACCCCTTCGCTGTCGGCGGCCGGGGGCATGATGGCCGCATGCGTGCCGCTCGACTGATCAGGATGGTGCTGCTGCTCCAGTCCCGGACCTCGATGACCGCGGCCGAGCTGGCCCGTGAGCTTCAGGTGTCCGAGCGGACCGTCACCCGGGACGCCCAGGCGCTGTCGGAGGCGGGGGTCCCGGTGTACGCGGAGCGTGGGCGGGCCGGGGGCTACCGGCTCGTCGGCGGCTACCGCACCGGGCTGACGGGTCTCGCGCGCGGCGAGGCCGAGGCGCTGTTCCTCAGCGGGGTGCCGGGGGCGCTGCGCGAGATGGGACTCGAGGACGCGGCCTCCGCGGCACGGCTGAAGGTGTCCGCGGCCCTCCTGCCCTCCCTGCGCGACGCCTCCCGTACGGCGGCGCAGCGGTTCCATCTGGACGCGCCCGCCTGGTTCAGGGAGCCGGAGAGCCCGCCGCTGCTGCCCCGGATCGCGGACGCGGTCTGGGACGACCGGCGGGTCACCGCGCGGTACCGGCGCGGTGCGGAGGAGGTGGAGCGGGAGCTGGAACCGTACGGGCTCGTGCTCAAGGCGGGGGTGTGGTACCTGTGCGCGCGGCCGGCCGGGACCGGGGCCTTCCGGGTGTACCGCGTCGACCGTTTCACGGCCGTGGCCGACGGGGCGGAGCGGTTCGCGCGGGAGGAGGAGTTCGATCTGCCCGCCTTCTGGGCGGAGCGGGCCGAGCAGTTCGCGCGGTCCCTGCTGCGCGCCGAGGTCGTCGTGCGGCTGTCCGCGGAGGGCATGCGCAGACTGCCCCAGGCCGTGGATCCCGCGTCGGCCCGCGCGGCGCTGGAGGCCGCGGGCGCCCCGGACGGACAGGGCTGGGTGACGGTGGCCCTGCCGGTGGAGTCCGAGGAGGTCGCGCAGGCGCAACTGACGGCGCTCGGGCCGGAGGCCGAGGTGCTGGCACCGCCGGGACTGCGCGCCCGATTCGCGCGGGACGCTCTGCGGCTCGCCCGGCTGTACGGCCCGTGACGCACATCGGCTCGCCCGCCTGTACCGCCCCCGTGACGTTGCTCCGGACTCCGCGTGCGCTCCATCCCCCGAGGGCCGATGCTGGTCCCGTGATGGACGAGACGGAGTTCTGGGAGCTGGTGGACGCGAGCCGCGAGGCCGCCGGGGGCGACGCCGACGAGCAGGCCGACCAGCTCGTCGAGCGGCTGCTGCGGCTGGACCCGGACACCGTGCTGGACTTCGCCCGCCACTTCGAGTGCCGCTACAACCGCGCCTACCGCTGGGACCTGTGGGGTGCCGCCTGGGTGCTGCTGGGCGGGGCGAGCGACGACGCGTTCGACTTCTTCCGGTGCTGGCTGATCGCTCAGGGGCGGGAGGTCTTCGAGGGTGCCCTGCACGACCCCGACTCGCTCGCCGGCCTCCTGGACGACTTCGACGAGGAGGTCGACGGGGACGGCGAGGAGCTGGGCTACGCCGCGGACGAGGCCTACGAGCAGCTGACCGGGACCGTGGCACCCGACCTGGGCATCCCGCCCGCGGCCTCCGAGCCGGAGGGGACGCCGTTCGACCTGGAGGACGAGTCGCAGCTCGCCGAGCGCTACCCCAGGCTGTGGGAGCGCTTCAAGGGCTGACACCGCCCGCCAGGAGGACCCACGAGCGAGGACTACAGAGACGAGGAGTACGGGGACGAGGACGGACCCCGGCCGGGGCCGCGCCGTGCGCCGCCATGCCCCGTGGGCCCCGTCCCGCCGGGGGGGTCACCGCCTGCCCTGAAGATGCGCCGCCCGGTCCCTGATCGCCGGGAGGAGGGCGCTGAGGGCCGCGCCCGGGCAGCTGGTCGAATAGCCGTCCCGGTGCCCCGCCAGTGCGGGCAGCAGAACGGTGGCGCCCTCCTTGTACCGGCTCTTGCCGTTGCTGGAGACGAGCCGCACCTTGGTGCGCGGGTCGATCTCCGCGAGGCCCAGCTTCCACGCGGCCAGGGCGGCGATCGCGTCGGCCATGGCCCGGGGGACGGGCACGCCCGCCGTGAAGGTGCCGATGGCGGCGATGCCCGCGGTGCGGTGGTTGAAGCCCTGGGTGTGTGCGCCGGTGACGGGACGTTCGATGCCGCCCGCGCGGCCCTCGTAGATCGTGCCGCAGCGGTCGACGAGGAAGTTGTAGCCGATGTCGTCCCAGCGGCGGTAGCCGATCTGGCCCGCGTACAGCGCCCGGATGATCCGGGGGACGTCCGCGCAGCCGTACCGGTTGGGCGAGTCGGTGTGGTGCACGAACACCGCGATGACCTTGTCGTCGTAGCGCGGCGGCGGCCGGCGCCGCGTGCCGTCGCGCGCCCAGGCCCACCGCGGGACGATGCGCGGCCTGGGCGCCTGGTGCAGCACGGCGGAGCGGGCCCCGACCGGGTGCGCGGGGCCGACCGTCACCGTCCGCTCGACGCGGGAGGCGCAGGTCATCAGCGTGAAGGAGGCGGTGAACCCGGGCAGACAGCCGAGCAGCAGCAGGGCGGTCCCGGGAAGCCGCACACACCGTGGTCGGATCATCGGCCTGGCTCTCGGCAAGACACGCATGGACCCACTGTCGGCCGGTCCCCGCGCACTTGCGATGTGTGCTGTGCCACCTGGCGGAACCATTGCCCCGGTCCGGGACGTTTTTACAGGTTGACGCCCGCGGCCGTCTTCCCGGCGGCCCGCACGCGTGGCTGATCACTGGGCTCCTGCGGCGCGTACTAGGGGGCCCAAGAGAAAGGCGGCTCCGTGGACCTGCTCGACATCCTGCTGATGCTGGTCATCCTGGCCTATGCGGCGTCCGGCTACCGGCGCGGGCTGGTGGCCGGCTGTGTCTCCCTGGCCGGCTTCGTGGGCGGGGCCGTCGTCGGTGTGTGGATCCTGCCGTGGGTGATGGACCTGGTGACACGCGGGACGACGGCGGCCACGGTGACCGCGGTGTTCACGGTGCTGGTCCCGGCGGTGGCGGGCCACGAGCTGGCGGGACGTCTCGCGCTGAGGCTGCGGCGCGAGCTGGACCGTGCGGGTCGGGGCCCGCTGCGGGTGGCCGACGGGATCGGCGGGGCGGCGGCCAACACGCTGGCCGTGCTGATCGTGGCGTGGGTGGCCGCGAGCGTGCTGGGGGCCTCCTCCTCCCCGCTGGTCACGGAGTCGATACGGGAGTCGCGGCTGCTGGGCACCGTGCAGAAAGCGATGCCGGACACCACCCCGGCCTGGTTCTCGCGCGCCACGACCGCCCTCGCCCAGGCGGGCTTCCCCCAGGTCTTCAACCCGTTCGAGAACGAACCGGCGGTCGGGGTGGCCAGACCGTCGGGGGACAGCGTCACGCCGAGCGCGACGAACGCCGCCAAGCTCAGCACGGTGAAGATCGAGGGCGCCGCGGGCACCCAGGGCCGTGAGGGCAGCGGCTTCGTGTACGCGACACGGCACGTCATGACCAACGCCCACGTGGTGGCGGGCATCGACCACCCCACGGTCCGCGTCGGCGGCGTCGGGCCGTCGTACGCGACCCGGGTGGTGCTCTTCGACCCGGACCGGGACGTGGCCGTGCTGTACGTGCCGGATCTGCGGGCGCCCGTCCTGCGCTTCGACGGGGAGGCCAGGCGGGGCGACGCGGCCGTGGTCGCGGGATATCCGCAGGACGGCGATCTGACGATGCGAGCCGCCACGGTCGCGAGCCGCATCCGGGCCACGGGTCAGAACATCTACAGCACGGACACCGTCAGCCGGGACATCTATTCGATCCGCTCCACCGTGCTGCCCGGCAACTCCGGCGGCCCGCTGCTCACCACGGACGGCCGGGTCTACGGCGTCGTCTTCGCCCGCTCCACCTCGGACCCGGAGACGGGGTACGTGCTGACGGCGGACGAGGTCGCGGGCGACGCCGGACGCGCGGCGCGCGCCACGGCGCCGGTGGACACGGGCGACCTCGTCACCCCCTGAGAGCTCGCCCGCGGGCCTCCTCCGCCGGGGCTCACGCTCACAGGAAGCGGCCCATGAGCACGTCGTCGACGTACTTGCCGTCCAGCAGGAACTCCTCGGGCAGGATCCCCTCCACCGTGAACCCCTCGGACTCGTACAGCCGCCGGGCCGGGGTGTTGTGTCCGAGTACGCGCAGGGTGAGGCGCCGTGCTCCGCGCCGCCTCGCCTCCTCCCGGGCCGCTCGCAGCAGCGCCCGGCCGACCCCCGCGCCGCGGGCCTCGTCGGCGACGGCGAGGCCCTGGATCTGCCGGACGTGCGCGTTGCACTCCAGCCTCGTCGGGAAACCGAGCCGGAGGTAGCCGACGACGGCGGCGCCGAGTTCGGCGACGAGGTGGTCCCGCGGCCCGAACCGCTCGGTGAAGAAGGGCTCGTACGGCGGCTCGGGACGCGGCTGTACGGAGTGCAGCGGAGACCAGGTGAGCCGGTCGAGGCGGCCGAGCGCCTCCTCGTCGTCGGGCGTGGCGAGGCGTATGTACGGAACGGGCATGGGGGTCACTGTACGGGCGGGGCACAAGGATCCGTCCGGGGTTTTTTCGCGGGTCGCCGGGCGGGTCGGGCGGGGGGCACGGGGAAGGATGGGCGCATGGAACGTTCCCGAATCGCCGTGGCCGGTGCGTCCGGTCTGATCGGCAGTGCCCTGGTGCGATCGCTGACCGCGGACGGACACGAGGTGGTGCCGCTGGTGCGGCGCGCGGCGCGGGGCGAGGGCGAGGTCTGCTGGGACCCCGAGGGGCAGTACGTCGACGCGGCGGGGCTCATCGGGTGCGACGCCGTGGTGAACCTCGCCGGGGCCGGTATCGGCGACCACCGCTGGACGGCCTCGTACAAGAAGACGCTCCGCGACAGCCGGGTGCTGGGCACGGCGGCGCTCGCGGAGGCGGTGGCCTCCCTGCCCGAGCCGCCGCGGGTGTTCGTGAACGGCAGCGCGATCGGCTACTACGGCGAGACGGGGGACCGGGTGGTCGACGAGCAGGCGCCGCCCGGGGACGGGTTCCTGCCCTCGCTGTGCGTGGAGTGGGAGGAGGCCGCGGCACCGGCGCAGGAGGCGGGCGTGCGGACGGTGTTCGCGCGGACGGGGCTGGTGGTGGCCCGCGGTGGCGGGGCCTGGGGGCGGCTGTTCCCGCTCTTCCAGGCCGGGCTGGGCGGACGCATGGGGGACGGGAGCCAGTACTGGTCGTACATCGCGCTGCACGACGAGGTGGCGGCGCTTCGCCATCTGATGGACCGTGAGGACCTGTCCGGGCCGTTCAACCTGACGGCTCCGCAGCCGCTGACGAACCGTGAGGTCACGGAGGCGATGGGGCGCGTGCTGCACCGCCCGACGCTGCTCTCGGTGCCCGCGCCGGCGCTGCGGCTGGCGCTCGGCGAGCTGTCCAGGGACGTGCTGGGCAGCGCGCGGGTGGTGCCCAAGCGGTTGCTGGAGTCCGGGTTCTCCTTCGCGTTCCCGGGGATCGAGGAGGCGCTGCGGGCCGCCCTGGAGCGGTAGGGGAAGGGGCGGCCGAGGGGGTCGGCGAGGCGCGGGAGACACGCGATCGCCACTCTCGCCCGTATGCGACCGCCGTGCGACCGTGCTCTGTTCATGCGCGACTACACCTGACTGTTCACAGACCTACGCTCGGTCCTAACTCGGGTATTTCTCCAGCGAGTTGGGGGCATGACGTCTCCACCGGCCGCACAACCTCGAGGAGGGGCACGTGCTACAGCCCGTGTATCAGGCGGAGGTCGTCATCGTAGGAGCCGGGCTCGCCGGCCTCGCGGCGGCCCACCGGCTGACCAGCGCAGGTGTCACCACCGCGGT
Organism: Streptomyces sp. NPDC047079; assembly: GCF_040643755.1. Lineage (NCBI taxonomy): Bacteria > Bacillati > Actinomycetota > Actinomycetes > Kitasatosporales > Streptomycetaceae > Streptomyces > Streptomyces sp. NPDC047079. The sequence continues at coordinate 119,381 of NZ_JBEYUZ010000006.1, read as the reverse complement.
CCTGGAGGCCGCCCCTTACGTCGGCGGGCGCATGTCGACCGAGAAGGTCGACGGCTTCCGGCTCGACCGGATCGGACAGCTCCTGTCCACCGCGTACCCCGAACTGCGTTCGACGCCAGGGCTCGAGTCCCTCGTCCTGCGTCCCTTCGCGCCCGGCGTCCTGGTGCACAGCGAGGGGCGCCACCACCGTGCGGGCGCCGCCCCGGCGGGCGGGGGCGCAGGGGGCGCACGGACGGCGCTGAGCGCCGTACGCGCCCTGGCAACCGCTCCCCGCACGGCCTCCGCGCCGCGGCCGGGGAGCGGGGCGCATCTGGCGCGCACCGCCCGCTCGCTGGCGTTGGGGGCACGCGCGACCGGATCGCGGCCCGGCGCCCCTCTGGGCGGCCCCATGGACCAGGCCCGGGTGAGCGCGGCGCTCGCGAGGATCGCCGCGACCCCGGTGGAACGGCTGCTGGCCCGGCCCGAGTCGGCCGCCGGGGATGCCCTCACGGCACGCGGGATCCCCGCCCGTAGTGTCGACGGCTTCCTCCGCCCCCTGCTCGCCGCCCTGTTGTGCGACCCGGAACTGACCACGTCGAGCCGCTGTGCCGATCTCGCGCTGCACGCCTTCGCGAGCGGCCGGCTGTGCTTGCCGGAGGGCGGCGCGGACGTCCTGCCGGAGCTGCTGGCCCGGGCGCTGCCGCCGGGCACCGTGCACACCGGGGTCCGCGCCACCTCCATCTCCACGACGTCGGTGACCACGGCGGAACACGGTGAGGTGCGGTGCCAGGCCGTCCTGCTGGCCACCGACGCGTCCGCCGCCGCCGAGCTGCTGCCGGGACTGCGCGTGCCGGACTTCCACCCCGTCACCGTCGTCCACCACACCATGGAGGAGCCGCCGTCGACCGGCGCCTCGCTGCTGCTCGACGCGGACCGCGACGGCCCGGTGGCGCACACGGCGGTCGTCAGCCTGGTGGACCCGTCCCGGGCGCCCGCGGGCCGCGCCCTGGTCTCCTCGACGGTCCTCGGCACGCCCCCCGACGGTGTCGACGGTGCCGTACGGGCGCATCTGGCACGGGTGTACGGCACTTCGACCACGCGCTGGGAGACCCTCGCCGTGCATCACACCGCGCGGGCCGTGCCGGCGATGCGGCCGCCGCACGATCTGCGCAGGCCGGTTCGGCTGCTGGCCGGGCTGTATGTGTGCGGCGACCACCGGGACACGAGTACGGTCCAGGGCGCGCTGCACTCGGGCCGCCGGGCCGCGTCGGCCGTCCTGGCCGACCTGGGCGCGGGCCCGACCCGCCTGGCGGACCCACTGCCCAGGGCGGCCTGAGCTCACTGGAGCGCGGCCACCTTGTCGCGGTACCCGCGCACCGGTGCCGCGTCCCGGTACGGCTCCAGGCGGCGCTCGAAGTCCCGTACGTACTCCACCGCCCGCACCGACCGCATCTCCGACGCCTGCCCGGCGGCCTCGGCGGCCAGCTGGCAGGCCAGGTCCAGCTCGCCGAGGCCGAGCCGCGCCGAGGCGAGCACGACCCGGCAGAACAGCCGGCTGCGGGCATAACCGGGCGCCCGCAGCTGGAGCGAGCGCTCGGCGTGCTGGACCGCCGCCCGGTACTGCTGGAGGTCCCGGTGGCAGTGCCCGAACTCGTCGGCGAGCTGCGCCTCGTCGAAGAACCGCGCCCAGTAGGGCACTTCGTCCCCCGGCGCCGCGGACTCCAGCGCGCGTTCGGCCCTCACCAGCGAGGCCGTGCACGCGCGTACCTCGCCGAGCACACCGTGACCGCGCGCCTCCACGGCGTGCAGCAGCGCCTGGACGACCGGGGGCGCCGAGGTGGCCACGCCCTGCTGGGCCACGCGGGCGAGCTGTACGGCCTCGCGTCCATGGCCGAGGTAGACGGCCTGGCGGCTCATGGTGATCAGGACGTAGGCCCCGTAGACGCGGTCCCCGGCCGCCTGGGCGAGCCGCAGCGCCTGGACGAAGTAGCGCTGGGCGAGGCCGTGCGCGCCGATGTCGTACGACGTCCAGCCCGCGAGCCGGGTGAGGTCGGCGGCCGCGGTGAACAGACGGCGGCCGGTCTGCTCGCCATAGGTGCCGCGGAGCATCGGCTCGGCCTCGTGCTCCAGGTAGCGCACGAGCGCCTGGCGGGCGTGGCCCCCGCCGTAGGCGTTGTCGAGAGCCCGGAACAGCTCGCCGACCGAGCGCAGCGCGGCGATGTCCCCGCCGGTGACCTTCTGACCGGGTCCGCGCTCGGACTGGCCTCGCTGCCGGGAAGGGTGTCCTCCCTGGTCGAGCGGGATGGAGAACCTGGGGGACGCGGGGCGGCCCTGGGCGGGGACGCGGGCGACCGTCTCGCCTCGGCTCACCTTGTCGTCGGCCCGGCCGATCAGCCAGTCCCTGCTGGGCACCACGAGACCGGCCGGGGTGAACGCGATCTTGCGCAGCTCGGCGTGGCTGCCGGAGTCCTTGCGCCACAGACCGCTGACGATGTCCACGGCCTCCTCCGGCGTGGCGGCGAACTCCAGGCCCGCGTACACCGGGGCGCAGGCGTCCAGCCCGAGATCCTGTGCGGTGAGCCGGCGGCCGAGCCGCCGGGTGAACACCTCGGCGATGAGTGCCGGCGTGGTGCCGCGTGGCTGCTGCCCCCGCAGCCACCGGGTCACGGACGTCTTGTCGTATCTGAGATCGAGCCCGTGTTCGAGACCCAGCTGGTCGACGCGACGGGCGAGACCGGCGTTGGAGAACCCCGCTTCTGCGATGAGCGCGGCGAGCTGTCGGTTGGGGGTGCGCTGCGCGGGTCGTTCCGTCATCTGCGGTGCGGTCTCCTGCCTTCCGGGCACCGTCGCGCGACCCCGGGGAGGCATGCCTGCCTCCCCGGGTCGTCGTGGTGCCCGTATCGCCTTGGTGAGCAGCCCTTATGGCCTTATGGACGGCGCGAATGTAGCGGAGAGTGAGCGAGTGATCGCAGAGTTCGGTATGCATTCATCCGATCGTGTGAGGATTGCCCGGTCGGGCTGACGTGCCACCGGACGCCACCGCCGTCCGGGCGGGTCGTACAGTGGCGTGGGCGCCTGTCGCGCCTTACGAAGCTTCTAAGGAGGCGCTTGCCGTGAGTGAGCTGCGATTCGTCCGCATGGGGTTCGGGGCCGGGGCCGTCGAGTACCAGGAGGCCTGGGACGAGCAGCGCCGGGTGCATGCCGCCCGCTTCGCGGACGAGATCCCGGACACCTGCCTGCTCCTGGAGCACCCGCCGGTCTACACGGCGGGCCGGCGCACGGCGCCCGAGGAGCGCCCCCTGGACGGTACGCCGGTCATCGACGTGGACCGCGGCGGCAAGATCACCTGGCATGGCCCCGGCCAGCTGGTGGGCTACCCGATCCAGAAGCTTCCGCGCCCGGTCGACGTCGTCGCCCATGTGCGCCGCCTCGAAGAGGCCCTCATCCGCACCTGCGCGGAGTTCGGCCTGGAGACGACCCGGGTGGAGGGCCGCAGCGGCGTCTGGGTCCTCGGCGACCCGGTGGAGCAGCGCCCGTCCCTCGGCGGCCTGTCCCTCGACTTCGACCCGCGCCTGACCGACGAGGAGTTCGACCCCCGGCTCAACGGCCCGGAGTACGCGCCCTCCAACGCCGGCCAGCGCCGGGAGGACCGCAAGATCGCCGCGATCGGCATCCGGGTCGCCAAGGGCGTCACCATGCACGGCTTCGCGCTGAACGTGAACCCCGACAACGCCTGGTTCGACCGGATCATCCCGTGCGGGATCCGGGACGCGGGCGTCACCTCCCTCGCGAACGAGCTGGGGCGGGACGTCACCATCGGCGAGGTGCTGCCGGTGGTGGAACGGCACCTGAAGGACGTCCTGGAGAACGCCGAGCCGAAGCCGCGGGAGATCGAGCGGGCGTCGGCGTAGCGGCAGCGGGCGCAGGGGGAATGCACCCCCGCTGCCCGAGGTTGGCCCACACACGGAGCCGTACACATCACGGGCGTACGCTGTGTACGCCGAAGAATCGAAAGTCTACGCAGACAGGCAGGGAGCCGACGTGTCCGCAGTCGCACCCGACGGACGCAAGATGCTGCGCCTGGAGGTCCGCAACAGTCAGACCCCCATCGAGCGCAAGCCCGAGTGGATCAAGACCCGGGCGAAAATGGGTCCCGAGTACACGAAGATGCAGAACCTCGTGAAGAGCGAGGGCCTGCACACGGTCTGCCAGGAAGCCGGCTGTCCCAACATCTACGAGTGCTGGGAGGACCGCGAGGCCACATTCCTCATCGGCGGCGACCAGTGCACCCGGCGCTGTGACTTCTGCCAGATCGACACCGGCAAGCCCGAGGCGCTCGACCGCGACGAGCCCCGCCGCGTGGGTGAGTCCGTGGTCACCATGGACCTGAACTACGCCACCATCACCGGTGTCGCCCGCGACGACCTGGAGGACGGCGGCGCCTGGCTGTACGCGGAGACGGTCCGGCAGATCCACCGGCAGACGGCGGACCGCGAGGGCGGCCACACCAAGGTCGAGCTCCTCGCCCCCGACTTCAACGCGGTGCCCGAGCAGCTCGCGGAGGTCTTCTCCTCCCGCCCGGAGGTCTTCGCGCACAACGTCGAGACCGTCCCGCGCATCTTCAAGCGCATCCGTCCCGGCTTCCGCTACGAGCGCTCCCTGAAGGTCATCACCGAGGCCCGCGACCACGGCCTGGTGACCAAGTCGAATCTGATCCTCGGAATGGGCGAGACCCGCGAGGAGGTCAGCGACGCGCTGCGCCGGCTGCACGACGCCGGCTGCGAGCTGGTCACCATCACCCAGTACCTGCGCCCGAGCGTCCGCCACCACCCCGTGGAGCGGTGGGTCAAGCCGCAGGAGTTCGTGGAGCTGAAGGAGGAGGCCGAGCAGATCGGCTTCTCCGGTGTCATGTCCGGCCCCCTGGTCCGCTCCTCGTACCGCGCGGGACGGCTGTACCGGATGGCCGTCGAGAAGCGCGGCACGTATGTCGCCTCGCAGGCCGTCTGAGCCCGGTTCGCATATGCTTGTGGCACGCCGTGCCACTTTCCGCGTGTGAATCCGCACACAAGCGACTACCGCCCGGTAGTGGCCGATTGACGCGGTCCCGACCGTCCCCGCAGCTTGGGGCGCCGTCAGGGCCGCGTCAGGCTTTCGGGGGTCCGCGACAAGGCTTCATTGGCGTTTGACCGGTCGGTCACGCCCTGGTAACACCAAACAGTGACGCTGGACTCACGCCATGTACAGCTCCTGACCGAGCCGCCGACCCGAGGGGGGCCCTCCGCCATGCAGGCCGCGCCCGTACGCGCCACCGCGATCCCGTCGTTCACCCATGCACTCCGTGCCATCGAATCGCTTCTGATGAGCGGCGGCCAGCGCACCGCCCGACAGAACGCCTGGACATCGGTCCTGGAGGACCGCCGCCGCGCCAAGGCCCGCGTCGAGGCGCAGCGCGTGTTCGAGTCCGTGGCGTCCCGCCCGTAGCGACGACCGTCCCGTCCATGGCGCCCCGCCCATAGCGACGACCGTCCCCTTACCTCCCCCAGGGAGCGTCCCCACCGCTCCCCCACTCGGCACTGCCGTCGTCGCCGCTTCCCGGGCCACGTAGACTTCGTGACATGGCGAGGAAGGAACCGGCAGCGGACGCTGCGAACGCCGGGCGACTGAAACAGATCGCCCTGACCTACAAGATGACCCGCAAGGCCGATCCCAAGATCGGTCTTGTACTCGCGGCTGTCGGAATCGTCACCTTCGGTGTCTTCCTCGCGATCGGTTTCTTGATCGGTCACCCCATCTATCTCGGCATCCTGGGCCTCCTGCTCGCCTTCCTCGCGATGGCGATCGTCTTCGGACGCCGGGCCGAGCGCGCCGCCTTCGGCCAGATGGAGGGCCAGCCGGGCGCCGCCGCGGCGGTCCTGGACAACATCGGCCGTGGCTGGACCACCACTCCGGCGGTCGCGATGAACCGCAGCCAGGACGTGGTGCACCGCGCGGTCGGCAAGGCCGGCATCGTGCTGGTCGCCGAGGGCAACCCGAACCGGGTCAAGAGCCTGCTGGCCGCCGAGAAGAAGAAGATGGCCCGTATCGTCGCGGACGTGCCGGTGCACGATCTGGTCGTCGGCACGGGCGAGGGCCAGGTCGAGCTGAAGAAGCTCCGCACGACGATGCTGAAGTTCCCGCGTGTGCTGACCGGTCCGCAGGTGACCGCGACCAACGACCGGCTGCGGGCGCTGGGGGATCTGATGACCAACATGCCGCTGCCGAAGGGACCGCTGCCCAAGGGGATGCGGATGCCGCGGGGCGGTCCGAAGGGCCGCTAGTCCCACCGACTCTCGATGGGCCGTTCCCGAACCTCAGGGTTTCGGGGGCGGCCCATCGCCGTAGTGCGCGACCGCGTGCCGCTGGGGGCCGCTCGCGCGGTTCCCCGCGCCTCTGATCGCGGACCTCAGAGCCGGATCTCGACGGTTCCCGCCAGGCGGTCGTGCAGCCCCCTGCCGTCGCGGTCCCAGATCAGGGCCGGGATGGCGAGGAACAGCAGGACCGTGCGCACAAGGGCGCGCAGCGGGCTGACGCGCCCCGTGCCCAGGGCGACCACCCTCAGACCGAAGAGCCGCTTGCCCGGGGTGAAGCCGACCGTGCCGACGGTGAGGACGATCAGCGCGAAGAAGATGAGCGGCGCCCAGACCTGGGCAGCCCGGTTGTAGCTGTCGGTGATGAGGCTGTATGCGATCAAGAGGCACAGGCCCCAGTCGACGACCAGCGCGCCGATGCGCCGGCCCGGGCGGGCGATCGAGCCCGGCCCCTCCTTCGGCAGACCGAGCTGCTCTCCCCGGTACCCGAAGTCCGCCCCGGCTTCCTCCATGGCCGCGCGGGGACCGGAGAGCCATGAGCCGATTGCTTGCCTGTTGTCCACCCGTCCACGGTACTGCGCCCGATTTCGCACGCGGTGAGGTGGGGTCACCCGGCCTCCGGCTGGTTAACCTGGGAGAAACAAACGGGTCACGCCCGAGAAATCCCCCGTCCTTATGGTCGGCTGCAGCGTGTGCCACCGCACTGGCCGCACGAACGAACTACCACCCCGGCACGGACGGTCGGGAGTAGGAGGAGCTGGATGTTCCAGAACGCCGACGAGGCCAAGAAGTTCATCGCGGACGAGGACGTCAAGTTCATCGACGTCCGCTTCTGCGACCTGCCGGGCGTCATGCAGCACTTCACGGTGCCCGTTGAGGCGTTCGACCCGGACGAGGAGCTGGCCTTCGACGGATCGTCGATCCGTGGTTTCCAGGCCATTCACGAGTCCGACATGGCGCTGCGCGCGGACCTGTCGACCGCTCGGGTCGACCCCTTCCGCCGCGACAAGACACTCAACATCAACTTCTTCATCCACGACCCGATCACGGGCGAGCAGTACTCCCGTGACCCGCGCAACGTGGCGAAGAAGGCCGAGGCCTACCTCGCCTCCACCGGGATCGCCGACACGGCCTACTTCGGTCCCGAGGCCGAGTTCTACGTCTTCGACAGCGTCCGCTTCGCGACCAGCGCGAACGAGTCCTTCTACCACATCGACTCCGAGGCGGGTGCCTGGAACACCGGTGCCCTCGAGGACAACCGCGGTTACAAGGTCCGCTACAAGGGCGGCTACTTCCCGGTCCCGCCGGTCGACCACTTCGCCGACCTGCGCGCCGAGATCTCCCTGGAGCTGGAGAAGAACGGCCTGAAGGTCGAGCGCCAGCACCACGAGGTGGGCACCGCCGGCCAGGCGGAGATCAACTACAAGTTCAACACGCTGCTCGCCGCCGCCGACGACCTCCAGCTCTTCAAGTACATCGTGAAGAACGTCGCCTGGCGCAACGGCAAGACCGCCACCTTCATGCCGAAGCCGATCTTCGGCGACAACGGCTCGGGCATGCACGTCCACCAGTCGCTGTGGAGCAACGGCGACCCGCTGTTCTACGACGAGGCCGGCTACGCGGGCCTGTCGGACACCGCCCGCTACTACATCGGCGGCATCCTCAAGCACGCTCCGTCGCTGCTGGCCTTCACCAACCCGACGGTGAACTCGTACCACCGTCTGGTGCCGGGCTTCGAGGCGCCGGTCAACCTGGTGTACTCGCAGCGCAACCGCTCCGCGGCCATGCGCATCCCGATCACGGGCTCGAACCCGAAGGCCAAGCGCGTCGAGTTCCGCGCCCCGGACTCCTCCGGCAACCCGTACCTGGCCTTCTCGGCCCTGCTCCTCGCGGGCCTGGACGGCATCAAGAACAAGATCGAGCCGGCCGAGCCGATCGACAAGGACCTGTACGAGCTGGCTCCCGAGGAGCACGCGGGTGTCCCGCAGGTCCCGACCTCGCTCCCGGCCGTACTCGACTCGCTCGAGGCCGACCACGAGTTCCTCCTCCAGGGCGACGTCTTCACGACCGACCTGATCGAGACGTGGATCGACTTCAAGCGCACGAACGAGATCGCCCCGTTGCAGCTGCGTCCGCACCCGCACGAGTTCGAGCTCTACTTCGACGTGTAAGCCCCCTCAGGGCACGCACCCGGGCCTCGCTCCTTCCGTACGGAGGGGAGCGGGGCCCGGTTCGTTGTTCGGGGCCGGGCGGCTCACGCTCAGGGCCGGGCAGGCGGGTCGTGAGCGACCACCCTCGCGGAAGGCAGCCGGGAGGCCATCGGGACTCTTTGCCTGCCATGGAGCCTTTCCGGACCGGTTCATGGGGAGGGGGTGGCGCACAATGGGGGTGGGACGAGTGCCTCACTGCGGGTACTGCGGGGTGATGCAGGATGCAGAGCCGGTTCCGGAGCGATCGGCGGCTGACCGTGCGGATGACGGTCACGCTGTTTCTGCTGGGATTGCTGTACGTGGCGTTCGTCGCCGCGTTGATCGCGTTGCTGAAGTCCTGGGTGCTGGTCGTCGTGATCGCGGCCGTCGCGCTCGGCGCGCAGTACTGGTTCTCGGACCGGATCGCGCTGTACGCCATGCACGGGCGGATCGTGGAGCGGGACCGCTATCCGCAGCTGCACGGTGTGGTGGACCGGCTGTGCGCCGTGGCCGACATGCCCAAGCCCCTCGTAGCCGTCTCCGAGCTGGACATGCCGAACGCGTTCGCGACCGGGCGCAACCCCGACCACGCCGTGGTGTGCGTGACCACCGGTCTGCTGCGGCGGCTGGAACCCGACGAACTGGAGGGCGTGCTCGCCCACGAGCTGTCACATGTGGCGCACAAGGACGTCGCCGTGATCACGGTGGCCTCGTTCCTCGGAGTGATCGCGGGGCTGGTCGTCCGGTTCGCCTTCTACTCGGAGCTCTTCGGCGGGCGGGGGCGCAAGGACCAGAACACCATCGCGATCCTCGGCGCGGTGATGGGGATCTCCGCGCTGGTCTACGCGATCAGCTTCCTGCTGATCCGGGCCCTGTCCCGGTACCGGGAGCTGGCCGCCGACCGGGCCGCCGCCCACCTCACCGGGCGCCCCTCGGCTCTCGCGTCCGCGCTGACCAAGGTCACCGGCGACATCGCCCGCATCCCGACGAAGGACCTGCGGACGGCTCAGGCGTTCAACGCGTTCTACTTCACGCCCGCGTTCGGCGCCGAGCCGGGTCTCTCGCGCTTCTTCTCCACCCATCCGACCCTCCAGCAGCGGCTGGAGCAGCTCGGGCGCATCTCCGCGGAGCTGGGCGAGGCCGCCACGCCGGGGAAGGCGGGCTGAGGGCCGATGGGATGGCTGGACATCCTGCTCGGCCGGACGAAACCCGTGGCGCCCGATCTCGACCAGCTGTTCGCCCTGCCGTCGGCGGCGGTGACGCTGGAGGCCGCCGCCGGGTTCACCCCGACCGGGGCCGGCGCGGTCTGCTTCGCCACGGTCGAGGGCGGCGCCTTCAGCGAGGCGAACCGCGAGGTCCAGGCGCTCCTGGACGCCGACAGCGACCGCACGGGGCCGCCCGTGGAACTGCGGCGGGACGACTACGGCTACTCCTGGCTGGTGTCGCACCGCTCACCCGACCAGCTGTCCGCCCTGGTCAACGATCTGCACGCGGTGAACAGCGCGATGGAGGTCAACGGGTTCGGGCCGCAGCTGCTGTGCTCGGTGGCCGGTTTCCAGGACGAGCGCGGGCGGCGGCTCGGCCTGGTCTATCTGTACAAGCGCGGCACCTTCTACCCGTTCGCACCGCTCCCCGGGCCGGGCGAGCGCCGCGACAACGCGCTGGAGCTACAGGTCAAGGCCGCGCTGGCCGGTGATCTGCGCATCGAGCAGGACCTCGGGCGCTGGTTCCCGATCTGGGGTGCGCCGGGTCTGTGAACCGGCGCACCCCAGGGATCACTTGCTCTTGTTCCGCGCCTGGCGGCGGGCCTCGAAAGGGCGCTCGCGGCGGTAACGGCGCTCCCACTTGGCCTGCTGGTCGCGGCGCTCGCGGTATTGCCGGTAGGTGGCCGCCGACCCCGGGGCGGCTCCCGAGCCCGACGACGCCGAGGACGAGCCACGTCCGTACTGGGCGTACAGGAAGAGCAGGGCGACGGCGGCGAGCCACCAGGAGTGGTCGGTGAATCCCAGGACGACGAGGACTGCGGTGGCGGCGAGGACGATGGTGCCCATGACGGGCCTCCGTGGCGTGAGTGGTTGAGCCAGGGGGTGTCCGGCGGTCGCTGGGGGTGGGCGCCGCCGACGGTGCGCAGAGAGCAGCCCCGAGTCCACCGGCTGGTACCAGCCCTTCGGAAACCGGTCGGGGGCGGCTCCGGAACGCGTATCCAGCGTAGGGACACGGTTACGGGCCGTGCATCTCTTTTTCCCCGCGGTCACTACTCGCCAGGGGTGGGCCGGGCGCCCCGTACCACGAGGCACCCGACTGCAACGCCGTGCCGCTCAGCGGCTGTACCGCATCAGCGCCCGCACCATGTGGCAGGTCGTGTCCGACGGCGGGTGCACACCGATCTGCTCCGCCGTGCTGCGTATCGTCTCGTTGCGGGCCTGGTTCGGTACGTACACCCCGGAGTCGAGCAGGGCGATCGCGAGACGCATCGCCTTGAGACGCCGGTTGTGCGTGACGTACCACTCGCGCGGACGCCCCGGCGGGAGCGGGCGCTTGTCCACCGGCGCGTACGGCAGGTCCATGGGGACCGGCCGTCCGGCGGTGGACTGGGTCGGCTTCGGCTTGGTTGCGGCAGCGGGCACAGGCATCCTCCTGTCGCGGTCAGGGAGCCGTCCGAACGCCCGGCAACTCCCTCGAACACTGCCTCCAGTCTACTGGCCGCCACTGACATTCGGGGAGTCCGCCAATCACGGTAAAGCACCTGATGAGCTGCTTAATTGACGGGGAGTCACAGCTGTTTCGGGAGAGGCGCGCGGGCTCGGGGAAATTCGAACACAGAGTTTGCGGGAGCGCCTCGGCGACGGGTGCCCGGTCTCCGACGGGCCAGGGAGCCCCCAACTCCAGTGTGATCCACGTTACTTCGCCGACTTCCGTAACCGGTGAGTAACGGCGTTCGGCATCTCGTACATAGCGGCGTACCTATCGCGACCGGCCGCCGACGGAGGTGGCCGGGGACAGGAGGCGCGCATGTCGCGTAGGAGAACCGTCAGTCCCAAGAAGAAGATCGCGCTGGCGGTCACCGCCGTCGCCGTGGCCGGCAGCGGGGCCTTCGCCCTCGCGGCCACCTCGAACGCGGCGAACGTGCAGAACGCGTCCAACTCGACGGTCTGCCAGGGCCTGGCCACCGCGCTCGGCAACAACGAGTCGTTCATCGCGGCGCAGAAGGCGAACCCGGACGCCCAGTCGGCGGCGCGGATCGCCAACCGCGAGGCGGTCGTCGCCGAGATCAAGCGCAAACAGGAGGCGTCCGGCTGCCAGGTCGGGGAGTCCGTCCAGGCGGGCGGGGCGGCGCAGTCCGGCGGTGCGGCACAGGCCGGGGGGTCGGCTCAGGACCCCCAGGCCGGGCAGTCCGGGCAGGCCGGGCAGTCCGGGCAGTCCGGGCAGGCCGGGCAGTCCGCCGCGCCGGCCACGACGGCACCCGCGGACGGCGCGGGAGGCAACGGGGACGCGGGGAACGCCGGAAACGCGGGGAACGCCTCGGGCCAGCAGGTCTGCAAGGGCTCGACCGTGACGCTCTCCGGCGAAGGCGGCGCCCCGGCGGCGTCCAGCAACCAGTTCCCGTCGGGTACGAAGCTGAAGGTCACCAACCTGGACAACAGCAAGTCCACGACGGTGACGGTCACTTCGGTCTCCGGCAGCTGTGTGCTGCTCAACAACGCTGCCTTCGAGCAGGTCCGAGAGCCCGGCAAGTTCCTGATCCGCCGGGCGGTCATCGAGAAGGTGGGGTGAGAACGGCGGTTTAGGAACTCCGGGTGGCGGCGGTTCGCGTCCCCCGGAGGGGGTCATGGGTCCTGCCGTTCGCGGCCACGAGCGGCAGGACCCGTGCGTGCGCCCGAGCGCAGCGCGGCGGCGCTCGGGCGCGGAGCCGTATCCGCTCTCAGAGAGCCGTCGTCCCCGCCCAGCCCTGGGTAACACGGGGTTCACAGAGGGGCAATGGGCGAGAAATCGCCCATTGGCAAGCTGCCGGGCAGAAATCGCGGTGCTGTGGCGCCGCGGCACCCGCAAGTGCGCCAAGACCCACCCCCCGAAGGATGTGGCCCGTGACCTTCAAGGCTGAGTACATCTGGATCGACGGCACCGAGCCGACGGCCAAGCTCCGTTCCAAGACGAAGATCCTGGCGGACTCCGAGAAATCAGCCACCGGCGCCGAGCTTCCGATCTGGGGTTTCGACGGGTCCTCCACCAACCAGGCCGAGGGTCACTCCTCGGACTGCGTGCTCAAGCCGGTCTTCTCCTGTCCCGACCCGATCCGCGGCGGCGACGACATCCTGGTGCTGTGCGAGGTCCTGAACACGGACATGACCCCGCACCCCTCCAACACGCGGGCCGCGCTGGCCGAGGTCGCCACGAAGTTCGCAGCACAGGAGCCGATCTTCGGCATCGAGCAGGAGTACACCTTCTTCGACGGCTCGCGCCCGCTCGGCTTTCCGGAGGGCGGCTTCCCGGCCCCGCAGGGCGGCTACTACTGCGGTGTCGGCGCCGACGAGATCTTCGGCCGTGAGATCGTCGAGGCGCACCTGGAGAACTGCCTGAAGGCGGGCCTCGGCCTCTCCGGCATCAACGCCGAGGTCATGCCGGGCCAGTGGGAGTTCCAGGTGGGCCCGCTCGCCCCGCTGGAGGTCGCCGACCAGCTGTGGGTCGCCCGCTGGCTGCTGTACCGCACCGCCGAGGACTTCGGCGTCTCCGCCACCCTCGACCCCAAGCCGGTGAAGGGCGACTGGAACGGCGCGGGCGCGCACACCAACTTCTCCACCAAGGCGATGCGCGAGGGCTACGACGCGATCATCACCGCGTGCGAGGCGCTCGGCGAGGGCTCCAAGCCGCTCGACCACGTCAAGAACTACGGCGCCGGCATCGACGACCGCCTGACGGGCCTGCACGAGACCGCCCCGTGGAACGAGTACTCCTACGGCGTCTCCGACCGCGGTGCCTCCGTCCGCATCCCGTGGCAGGTCGAGAAGGACGGCAAGGGCTACATCGAGGATCGACGCCCGAACGCCAACGTCGACCCGTACGTGGTCACCCGCCTGCTCGTCGACACCTGCTGCACGGCCCTGGAGAAGGCGGGCCAGGTCTGACCGGCGTCCCACGCCCTGCGAAGGGGGGCGCCCACCGTCCGGTGGGCGCCCCCCTTCCCGTGGTCCGGCCGTCCGAGGAAGCGTCCGATGCGTGAGAGGAGACTCCTGCCGGGCCCGGCCGTCTGCTTCAATGGGGCCATGGCCAGCTTCCAGAAGTGCAGCGCGACGGGTCACCATGACCTCGAGCCCTTCTGGCCCTCCCGCCAGCACCACGACTTCGACCGGGTGTGTTGTCGCGCGCGGAACGCGCGGGCCCTCTAAAGCCGTACACCCCGGCCTTCGGCCAGCGCGCACGACGTACGTCCCAGACGACCCGACCACGAACTCGCGGTCGTCGGCCTCCCCGACGAATTCCTCGCGCGAAAGAGCTGACCTCCCATGGCGACCACTCGTTCTTTCCCGACCGCCGCCCTCAACACCCCGACCGCCCCGGCGAACGGCCTCGCACGGCACCGGCTGCGTGCCGTCGACCGGGAGGAGACCGCCGGCGTGCCCGACTTCCTGCCGCCGGGTGCCACCTGGCTGCCGGCGCCCCCGCACTCCCTGCCCGAGCTGCCGGGCCGGCCGCCGATGATCGGCTATCTGGTGCTCGTACCGGCCGACCAGCGGCCGCTCTTCCCGCCGGTCGCCGTGCCCGACCCCGCGGACGACGCCCCGGCCGCGCAGGCCCCGGACGGCACCGTCGCGGACCCGCTCGTCCGCATCGACACCGCGCGCCGCACGGCCGAGGTGGCCGGGCGGCCGCTCGACCTCACCTATCTGGAGTTCGAGCTGCTCGCCCATCTGGTCGCGCACCCGCACCGGGTGCACACCCGGGACCAGCTGGTGAGCACGGTGTGGGGCTACGGGCATGTGGGCGACGGACGCACCGTCGACGTCCACATCGCGCGGCTGCGGCGCAAGCTCGGCGCCGAGCACCGTCAGGCGATCCAGACGGTACGGCGCGTGGGCTACAAGTACACGCCGGGCCGCTGACCCGGCCGAATCTTCCGTCAGCAGAGCCGGGTTCCTGCGCCGCGGGCCGACCGGGCACAGTCATCGCACGAGACTTCTGATCCTGGGCGGTACGGAGTTCGCGGGGCGGGCCGTCGCCGAGGCGGCGCTCGAGCGGGGCTGGGAGGTGACCGTCTTCAAGCGGGGGCGGCACCAACCCCCGCCCGGAGTACGGCGGCGGCCGGGCGACCGTACCGCGCCCGGGGGGGGCACCGCGCTCGCCGGGGCCGGGTCCCCGCCGCTCGGGCGAAGCGGGAGCCTGGGGAATGGGACGCCGTCGTCGACACCTGGTCGTCGGCGCCGGGATCGAACACTGGACGCAACTTCCGGTGTGGGTGCGGCGGACAGCGACTACCACGCGGCCCTGCACCGTGCGGACGTGTCGCGGGCGGTACGGGACGGGCTGCGCTGCCGGCCCGTCGCGGAGACCGTGGCCGACACCTGGAACTGGCTGAGGAGCATCGGCGTAGAGTGCCCCGGCGGCAGGACCGTCCGCGGGTGGGGCTCGATCCCGCGGTGGAGGAGAAAGTGCCGGCCGGTACAGGCGAGGGCGGTTCGGCAGATTGAATCGAATTCAAAGAATCACAGTTACCCTTCTCAACTCCCCGTGAAACAGGGGCTTCTGTGGCTCTTGCGCCCGAAATGGCCTCATGAAGTTCTAAGTTTTTCCGAGGTTTCTGAACACCCCACGGGACCCCTGCGTATGGGATGGCGCCGCTTCACCCCTGTCGGGCGCCTCCGCCCCGAAAGGAAGTCAGAGGAGTTCCATGGGACGCAACACTCGAAAACGCCGTACGCCGCTGGCCACCAAGGCCATTGCCGCCTCGGCAGCCCTAGCGCTCGGTGGGGGCGGGCTGATCTGGGCGAACTACTACGCATCGGCGCACGAGACGAACAAGGCCTGGGGCAACCAGACCAAGGCCGCCGGCGCGCAGGTGGCGACCATCTCGTGCCCGGACGTGGGCCAGAAGCTCACCAACGTGCCGAACCAGGCACGCAACGAGGTCGCCGGCGAACTGGCCAACCTCGACCGCCAGATCACCGACGCCTACCAGCGTCTGGCGACCACGCGGGACGCCCAGGCGAGGGACGGGAGTTTCGTTCAGAACTCCATCCTCCAGCCGCTGAAGGACCGACGGCAGGTGATCCTCGACCGGATCAAGCTGGAGATCACCCGCGTCGGCGGCACGGCGCCGAGCAACCTGAACGTCCTCGCCTCCTGCACCGGCACCCCCGCCACCCAGACCACCGCCGGTGGCCAGCAGCAGAACGCCGGTGGCCAGCAGCAGAACGGCGGCGGCCAGCAGCAGAACGGCGGCGGCCAGCAGCAGAACGGCGGCGGCCAGCAGCAGAACGGCGGCGGCCAGCAGCAGAACGGCGGCGGCCAGGCCGCCAACGGCCCGGTGGCGGCGGACTTCGTCGACATCACCAAGGTGCAGCCGAACGTCGCCGCCAAGCCGCAGAAGACCGGCAACGCCTCGACCGGCACGTTCACCACCCGGTGCGGTGTGAACGCGAACAAGAACCACAACACCGACAACGTGATCGTGGCGCCCGGCGTGACCAACGGCGCGCACCACCTGCACGACTACGTCGGCAACCAGAAGATCAACGCGTTCTCCAGCAACGACACGTTCCTGCAGGGCGGCACCAGCTGCCAGAACGGGAACGACCTGTCCTCGTACTACTGGCCGGTGGTCCGGGTCCAGGACGGCACGCAGGACTTCGACCAGAACGCCGACGGCGGTGGCAAGGAAGGCAACGTCGGCAAGATCCTGACCCCCGTGCAGGCCCAGATCAAGTACGTCGGCAGCCCGACCGGCAAGGTCGTCGCCATGCCGCAGTTCCTGCGCATCATCACCGGGGACGCCAAGACCACCACCAACGGCCTGGCGAACGCCAACGCGCACTGGAGCTGCACCGGCTTCGAGAACAAGGTCCAGCTGACGACCCAGTACCCGATCTGCCCGCAGGGCAGCAAGGTGGTCCGCACGTTCGCGTTCCAGAGCTGCTGGGACGGCCAGAACATCGACAGCGCCAACCACCGCACGCATGTTGCCTTCGCCGACGCGGGCGGCAACTGCCAGAACGGTTTCAAGGCCATTCCGCAGCTGACGATGCGCCTGGTGTACGACATCACCCCGCCGACCATCCAGAACGGTCAGGTGAAGAACGCCTACGCGGTGGACGGCTTCCCGGAGCAGCTCCACAAGCCGGCCACCGACCACGACGACTTCATCAGCGTCACGACCGGCGGACTGGCCAACAAGATCGCCAACTGCATCAACCGCGGCCAGCGGTGCCAGTGACCCACTGAGCCGGTGACCCACTGAGCCGGTGACCCACTGAGCCGGTAACCCACGGAAGAAGGCCGGTGGCGGGAGTTTCCGCCACCGGCCTTCGGCGTGTGCGCCGCAGGGCGGCCGAGCCGCCCCGGGGCGCCGCGGCTCAGCCGCCGTGCCCGGCGTGGGCGTGGTGGTCGACCCCGATCTCGACGTCGCCGCCGAGCGTGCCGCGCAGCGCCCTGACCACCCCGTCGTCCCCGACGGCGACCCATTTACGGCCCACGAGGTAGTAACCGCCGTAGTCCTTGGCGTCGTTGATCCACTCGCGCTGCCCCCGGTCGGTGGCGAAGGTGGCGAGGACGAACTTGCCGTCGGGGTTGGTGCAGATGGCCTGCCGGATCTCGTCGGCGTCCGTCTGGATGTTCGGCTTGCACTTCACGTCCGCCGCCAGGTCCTCCAGGCTGCCGGTCGCGGTCGCCGGGGCCTTGCCCTGTGCGGCGCCCGACCCGCCCGACCCGCCCGACCCGGCGCAGCCGGTCAGTAGCAGCAGGGCGACGGCCGCACCGGCCGCCAGCTTCTCGCGCGTCCTCATGTGTTCCTCCGGTCGTCCGGCCCATGCCGCTGGAAGCCCCCGCGAGGGCCCTGCCCTTCCCTACGGCTGTGAGAGCCCCTGTGCTCAACGGCACCCCGGCGCCCTTCAGGATCGCGCAAATCCCTCGCCCCCACCGGCACACGTGTGCGAAGGTGAGCTGCCGGGCACCCAAGACGCACCCAAGAAGGCAGGGCAGTGTGAGCAGGCAGGACTGGGACGAGCGGGTGGCCGCCGCGTGGGCGGCCTTCGACGACTACGCCCAGGAGGACGCGGCGGACTTCCGGGCGGTGATCGACGCCCTCGTCGCCGAGCTGCCCGCCGGCAGTGCGCTCGGCCCCTTCGAGCGGGCCTGCGCATGGGACTCCACGGGCCACTCGGACAAGGCGGTGCCGCTGTACCGGGAGGCGCTGGCGCTCGGTCTGGACCGTTACCGCGAACGCCGGGCGAAGATCCAGCTGTCCAGCTCGCTGCGGAACATGGGGCGGGCGGAGGAGGGCGTCGAGCTGCTCACCCCCGAACTCACCGCACCCGGCGACGAACTGGACGACGCGGTGCGTGCCTGCCTGGCGCTGTGTCTGTCGAGCCTGGGCCGTGACCGCGAGGGACTGTCCCTGGTGCTCGGCGCGCTCGCGCCCCGTCTGCCGCGCTACCAGCGGTCGATGGCGAACTACGCCCGCCTGCTCGTCGACCCCGGCAACTGACCGCCCGCCCGCTCGCCGTGGCGGCGGATGCCGAAGCCCGGCGGGGAAGCCGCTCCCGCGTCCAGGTGACCAACCCCCGTGTGGCTCGTTCTGCTGAACGTGCAGTCACAGGACTCCGCCCCGCACCGAGCATCGGCCTTCGGACCGGTCATCGACGTCCAGCAGGCCGAGGCCGCGCTCGTCGAGCACTATCCCCGGCTCGTCCGGATCGCCTATCTGGTGCTGCCGCCGGGCCTCGGCCGCAACCGGCGGGTGCTGACCGCGCATGCCCTCGTCCAGCGGGCGCTGCCCCGCAGGCGCTTCCCGGCGGCCGTGATCCCGGCCCAGAGCGGGGGACGCCACGGCGCACGGCCCTCCCGCTCCGGCGAAGCCCGCGAGGCAGGAGCCGACGGCGTGGCCCAGGGCCGCGACGGCGACCCCGGGTACCCCCTGCTGCGCCTGCGGGTGGTGCGCTCCGCGCTGGAGGCGGGCCTGCCGCTGCGGCGCACGGCCTGGCCGAAGCGGTCCCAGCTGCCGCCGCTGCTGCCCCAGGTGTGGGGGCTTCGGCTGTTCCCCCGTTCGGGCGGAGCGGACGAACTCGCCCTGGACCAGCGGCTGTCCGCGCTGTCCGGCCCGGCCCGCGCCGCCCATGTGCTGCGCGGTCTGGAGAAGCTCCCGCAGGACGGCGTGCGCGCAGTGCTGGGCGCGGCGGGCGTCAAGGACCCGGCGGCGGCGATCCGCGAGGCCGCGGCCGTACCGGAGCGGGACACACTGCTGCACTCCCCCGAGTTCGATCCGTGTGCGCTCCAGGCCCGGCCGACCGATCTGCTGCGGCGCCGGCAGCACACCAAGGCCGCGCTCGCCGCCGCGGCGGCCGCCGCGGTGTGCGGGGCGCTGTTCGCGCTGCCGAGCGGCGGCTGGGGCCCGGACGGCGCGGCGGCCCCCTTGGACGCGCAGAACCCGGCCGCCCGGGCCGCCCTGGATCCGGCCCGGGTGACACGGGTGGCGCCCACCGCGTGGCGGACGTCGACGCGCACCGACTTCTCCGTGTGGCCCGCCCGCGGCGGTCTGACCGGGGACAGGGCGCTGCTGCGGCGCGCGCTCGCCGTATGGGCGCGGCCCGGCGGGTCCGTGCGGGTCGCGGCCACCCCCGGCACGCCCTCGGGCGGGCCCGCCGGGCCGCCGCAGCTGCTGTACGCGGGACAGGTCGACGCGGCCCGCGTGGTGGTCTTCCACGACGGTCTGCGCATCGTGCGCTACGCCGAGCCGTTGAACGGCACGAGCGGGGCCGCGCTCGACTTCGCCCGTGCGGACGCGGCGACCGGAGCGGAGGCGGAGGCGCTGGTGCTGATCCGGGCCGACCACAACGTCCGCTATCTGACGGCCCCTTGGGTGACCGGAGCGGCGGAACGGGACCTGGTGAAGCCGTTGTCGGGATCGACGGACCTGCATCCGGCGGACGGGGTGACCGCCCCGCTGGCGAGTCCGGCCCAGCAGACCGGCTCCTGCGTGTCGTGGAACGTGTTGCAGCTGACGGACGGTTCGGGCACACGGCTGCTGACCGACCTCGGGGAGCTGACCCCGGCGCACCTCACCGTGGGGCGGCCGGCCGCGCCGCGGGAGGCCTCCGGGGCGGTGGCGCTGCGCACCTGGGCGCCGCTGGCGTGCTCGCTGGCGGCGGTGCGGTCGCAGGGTGTGCGGTCCGTGAACGCGTGGGAGTACGCGCGGCAGTCGCTGCCGGAAGATTCCGGGGCCGCCGTGTGGGTGTGCACCCGGGCGGACACCTGGCGGGGCGACGCCCCGCGGGTGCTGGCGCAGTTCCGCACCCCGGGCGCGCGATCCGGGGCGGTCGCGGCGCAGGCCGAGGGCGTCGCGGCGTGCGGGGCGAAGGATCCCCATGTGCTGGCCGGAGTGTTGTGGAAGTCGGCGAGGGGCGCCTGGTACCTGCTCGCCGCGGGCAGCGAGGACACCGCCTCGATCAGGGCGACCGGCGGGGTGAGCGGGGCGGCGCGGGGAAACCTGCTGGCGGTGCGGACCCGGCAGGGGGCCCGGGCCGGGCTGCGGGGGACGCTGACCGACGGAAGGGAGGTCGGCGCGCTGCGGTGAGCGCGCCGAACGGAACTGCGGGTCGCGGGAGTTCGGTGAGGGAACTGCGATGAACTTGTGAACGCGTCACAGGGATCCGGACGGTTCGGGGCTGGATTCGATCGGTAAGGTGTTCGCATGACTACCGGGGTACGCCGCAGAATGGGAGTCGAGGAGCGGCGGCAGCAGTTGATCCGCGTCGCGCTCGAACTGTTCAGCCAGCGCTCCCCGCACGAGGTCTCCATCGACGACATAGCGTCGGCCGCGGGCATCTCGCGACCGCTGGTCTACCACTACTTCCCGGGCAAACTCAGCTTGTACGAGGCCGCGTTGAAGCGTGCCTCGGAGGATCTGGCGGAGCGCTTCGTGGAGCCGCAGGAGGGCCCTTCGGGTGTGCGGCTGCTGCGGGTGATGCGGCGGTTCTTCGACTTCGTCGACGACCACGGGCCCGGTTTCGCGGCGCTGATGCGCGGCGGACCCGCCGTCGGCTCCTCGCGGACGAACGCGCTCGTCGACTCGGTGCGCCAGGCGGCGTATGTCCAGATCCTCGCGCACCTGGGGGTCCAGGATCCGCCCGCGCGGCTGGAGCTGGTGGTCCGCTCCTGGATCTCGCTGGTCGAGTCGACGGCGCTGATCTGGCTGGACGGGCGGCGGATCCCCCGGCAGGAGCTGGAGGCACAGCTCGTGCACGACTTCGTGGCGCTGACGGCGGTGAGCGCGGCCCGCGACGACGAGATGGCGGCGCTGCTGCGCCGCATGCTCCGGGACGAGCCGGCCGACGGGCCCTTCGCGGACCTGACCGCCCGGCTGATCTCCCTGGCGTCCTGAAAGGCCCGTCAGCTCTCGAACTTGCGGTACGACGCGTCGAGGTCCCGCACCTCGGCGGACGCGTGCAGAGCGAGATCCGCGGTGGGCCTCACAAACTGCCGCAGCAGCTCCAGCGTCGCCTCGGCGAGCCGGGCCTTGGTCTCCTCGGTGCGCCCGGCCAGCAGCCCCACGGTGACGTGCACGACGGCGTGACCGTCCGGATCGGCGCCGACCGCGGTGTCCTCGGTGCGGCGGAACTGCGTCTTGCAGGCCTCGATGCGCGCGGCCGCGATCTCGACCACCTGGGCGTGCAGCGCCGAGGCGAACCCGGGCCGGTCGAAGGAGTCCGCGAGCGGTGCGGAGTAGTCGACGGTGATCTGCGGCATGAGGGCGCTCCTGCTCCACGACAGGCGCCCACCCTAGCCGGGTTGTGCGGGCCAGGGGTGGGGCCGGGACCCCGGCCCCACCCCTGGCCCGTACGCCGGAGCCCTACCGCGTGGACCGGGAGAACACCGCCACCGTGCGCCCCGGGACGGTGAAGGTGCCGGACTCCGCCGCGTAGGAGGCGGTCTTCACGACCGGGTCCGCGCCCGCGGCCTGCGCCGGGTGCAGGGCGTAGCCCTTCCCTGCGAGGGCCGTCACCGTCTGCTCCTGCTTGGTCGGTGTCGCGTTGAAGACCACGACCAGATCGCCCAGCCTCATGGTGATCACGCCGGGGGTCTCGTCCTTCCCGGACAGCGGGAAGGACAGCTTCGACCGCACCTGGTCGGTGGTGGCGAGGGAGAAGACGGGCTCGGCGGTACGGACCCGCAGCAGGTCCCGGTACGCCGCGGAAGCGCCCTCGATCTGCTCGCAGCCCACCTCGACCGCGTTCAGCAGCGGCTTGGCGTACGTCCACTTGGACTGGTTGTCGGCGGCCGTCGGCAGTCCCCGCCCGAAGCCGTTGCCGTCCCGGCAGTCCCAGTGGACGGCGTTGAACCAGTCACCGCTGTCGAAGGAGTTGCGGTCGAGGGACTTGGAGCGGAGCAGATCGGATCCCGCCTGGGCGAGCGACGGGCCCTGGGAGAGGGTGGCCGTGGCCATGGCGAGCACCTGCATCCGGGCCCGGTCGGAGGCGGAGGTGTCCTTCGGCAGCTTGTACGTCAGCGCGTCGAACAGCGACTCGTTGTCGTGTGCGTCGGCGTACGCGAGCGCGTCGCCGGGCGCCTGCGCGTAACCGGCGGGCGAGCCACCGTAGTCGACCTCGGCGCCGGTGACCTCCTTGCCGTCGTCGCCGGTGAAGCGGTACCCGGCGAGGTTGCCGGTCAGCCCGACCTTGATGAGGTCCTGGTAGTGCAGGAGGCGGGCCTTCTGCTCGGCCGGCGTCCCGTTGGCCGCGGAGGAGTTGGGGTCGGTGTACAGCCCGGACGCGAAGCCCTGGATGCCGGGGTCCGCGTCGAAGGGGCCCCCGCCTCGCACGGCGTCACGAGCGCGGTCGGAGAAGGTCGCGATGCCGGTGCCGGCCATGTTCTTCTGGGTGGCCTGCACAAAGCGGGCATCGTTCGCGACCTCGCCGAAGTTCCAGCCCTCGCCGTAGAGGATGATCTTCTTGCCGTCGACGCCGTCCTTCGCGACGGTAAGCGCGTCGAGGGCCTTGCGCACGGCCAGGATGTTGGCCTTCGGGTGGTGACCCATGAGGTCGAAGCGGAACCCGTCGACCTTGTACTCCTTGGCCCAGGTGACGATCGAGTCCACGACCAGCTTGCCCATCATGGCGTTCTCGGGCGCGGTGTTCGCGCAGCAGGTGCTGTTCGCCACCGAGCCGTCGGCCAGGAGCCGCTGGTAGTAGCCCGGCACGATCCTGTCCAGGACGCTGGTGTCCGCCTGGCCGCTCGCCGCCGTGTGGTTGTAGACGACGTCCATCACGACCCTGAGGCCGTCCTCGTTGAGTGCCTTCACCATCCTGCGGAACTCGACGGTGCGCCGGGTGCCGTCCGGGTCGGTGGCGTAGGAGCCCTCGGGGACGGTGAAGTGGTACGGGTCGTAACCCCAGTTGTAGGCGTCCTTCGCCGCGGTCGCGGCGACGCAGGCCTGCTGCCGGTCGGAGTCGGCGGCGTAGGAGGCGAGGTCGCAGGCGGGACGGGCCTGCTCGGACTTCTTCTCGGGGATGGTCGCGATGTCGAAGGCCGGCAGCAGGTGGACGTAGGAGGTGCCCGCCTTCGCCAGTGCGCGCAGGTGCCGGGAGCCGTCGCTGCTGCGGTCGGCGAAGGCGAGGTAGGTGCCCTGGTCCTTCGCCGGCACGGTCGTGTCCGCGACGGAGAAGTCCCGGATGTGCAGCTCCTGGATCTGGGCGTCCCGCAGCGGTACGGCCTTGGGCTTGACGAGGGCCGACCAGCCGCCGGGCGCGAGCGCCCTGTCGTTCAGGTCGACGACGAGGCTTCGCGCGGAGTCGGCGGTGAGGGCGAGCGAGTACGGGTCGGTGACCTTGTTGGTGACCACCTTCGCGACGGAGGGCGCCCAGACCTTCACGACGTACCGGTACGGCTTGTTCTTCCAGGACGCGGGGCCGGTGACGGACCACACGCCGGTGGTGCCGTCGCGCTTCATGGCGACGGTGGAGCCGTCCAGGTCGAGTTTCACCGACTGCGCCGTCGGCGCCCACACGGCCAGCGTGGGGCGGCCGTGGCGGAAGGTCGGGCCGAGCGCGGCCCTGGTCGCGTCGTACACGTCGTCGAGTACGCCGGCGATCTGGACGCCCGTGGCAGTGAGCACCGCCCCGTTCGCGGCCCGCTGCGAGGCCACGATCTGGCCGCTGAGCGCCTCGCGCACCCGGTCGCGGTCGCGCGGGTCGACGGACCAGGCCGTGGAGTCCTTCAGATGCGGGTACTTCGCCTTCTGCGCGTCGGTGAGCGTGGTCTTCGCAAGGCGCAGCCAGCGCTCGTCGTCGCTCGTGAGCGTGCCGTCCTTCACGGCGATCGAACCGTCGCGGGAGGAGAGAAGCTGTGTGGAGGCCGCGCCCTCGACGCCGTTCCAGGCGAGCGTGTTCCGGTCGATCCAGATCGCCTTGGAGGTGGTGAGGTCCAGGGCGGCCGCGCTGCCCGCGGGCTGCGGCAGCAGATACTTCTCCTGGCCGCCGAGGAGCCACACCTCATGGCCGTTCGCCCGGAGGTCGAGCGACTGGTCGGCCGGGAGGTCCTTCTCGTCACCCTTGTGGAGGATGTAGCTGAGGCTGGTGGCGCCGTCGGCGAGGGGTACCTCGAAGACCGCGCCGTACGCATCGATCCGTACCGGCTTCAGCGGTGCGGACCAGTCGGTGGGGTGCGCGGCGCCGGTCCAGACGTGCAGGCCCCAGCCGTCGTAGTTCCCTTCCCCAGAGCCTTCGGCCTGGGAGGTACCCCCGGCGCGGTGGTAGTGGAGGACCGCCTTGGTCTTGTCCTGCGCCGGGTAGTCGGCGGCCGGCTTCTCGGTGAGGACGCTCTCCTTGCCCTGCTCGACCCAGACCTCGCCGGTCTTGGTGACGTCGATGGTGCGGTCGGCGGAGACGTCCTTGTCGCCGTTTTTGTCGATGACCAGGAAGCCGACGTCGGAGGCGCCCGGCTTGAGCCTGACGTAGGCGAAGGCGCCGTACGCGTCGCGGCCCGCGAAGGGGTGGCTGTCCGGCCAGGTCGTCGCCTCGCCGTCGGCGAGGTCGCCCCAGGCGTACAGGCCCCAGTTGCCGTAGTCGCCGTCGGTCCGCCTGTAGTGGACGACCACGTGGTCGCGGGAGGAGGCGGTGGGGGTCTGCACGACCGGCGGGGTGCCGGTGGTGCTCGTGGCGGTCGCGCCGGCCGTACGGCCGGCCGAGTCGGTCACGACCGCCTTGTAGCGCAGGGCGGTTCCCGCCGGGACACCCTTGGCGATGGTCTGGGTGACCTTGTACGGGGCGTGGTCCGCGGAACCGAGGGTCCGCCAGGGGCCGTTGCCGGTCTGGGCGGCGAAGACGACCCGGTTGAGCTGCCCCCCGTCGACATCGGCGGAGACCTCCACCGTTCCGGTGCTGCCCGCGTCCGGGGCCTTCAGGGCGATCGTCGGCTTGGAGGCCGGTGCGCCGAGCGGGCGGGCGGCCTTGAGGACGACGGCGGACAGGGCCGGGACGGTGACGGTGACCTTCTTGCCGGCGTCGCTCTCGAGCGACCCGTCCGTTCCGTGGATGCCGCGGAACGTCATGCCGGCCGATCCGGTCGCGAAGGTGGCCGTCCGCTGCTCCTCGGCGTTGTTGAAGGCGACGAGGTACTCGATGCCGTCGGTGCCGGTGCGGGAGAAGGCGTAGATGCCGGCGCCGTCGGCCGCGTAGCGCTCGGTCTGGACGCCGTCGGCGAGGGCGGGGTTGGCCTTGCGGAGCCCGGAGAGAGCGGCGATCTCCCGGTAGAGCGGCGCACTCGTGTCGTACGCGTCGCTCGCGTGGGTGCGGCCGGTGCCGATCTCGTCGTCGTCCAGGTAGTCCGCGACCTTGGAGGCGAACATGGTCTGCCGGGCGTCCTTGTCACCGCCGGAGCCGGTGAAGCCCTGTTCGTCGCCGTAGTAGACGACCGGGTTGCCACGGCTGAGGAACATCAGCTCGTTGGCGAAGCGGTCCTTGCGCAGCAGCTCCGCGTCGGACGCCTTCGGGTCGTCCTGCTTCAGGAAGTACCCGATCCGGCCCATGTCGTGGTTGCCGAGGAAGGTGACCTGCTCGTACGCGTTCGCCTTGTCGGTCGTGTACTTGTAGTCGTCGGCGAAGACACTCGCGAGCTTGCGGGCGCTGCCGCCCTGGGAGGCGTACTGGCGTGCCGCCTCCTGGAAGGGGAAGTCGAGTGTGGCGTCGAGACGGCCTCGGGTGACGTACGGCGCGGTGATCGAGGGGTCGGCGGAGTAGACCTCGCCGAACATGAAGAAGTTCCTGTGGCCGTGCGCGGCGGCGTACCTGTCGAGCGCCGTCGCCCACTGTGTCCAGAACTCCATGTTCACGTGCTTCACGGTGTCGATCCGGAAACCGTCGACGCCGAAGTCCCGTACCCAGCGCTGATAGATCTTCTCCATGCCCTTGACGACCTCGGGACGCTCGGTCCACAGGTCGTCGAGGCCGGAGAAGTCGCCATAGGTGGCGTTCTCGCCGGCGTAGGTCGAGTCGCCGCGGTTGTGGTACATCGCCGGATCGTTGAGCCAGGCGGGGACCTTGACGTCCTTCTTGGCGGCGGGCACGACGGGTGTGCGCGGGAAGGAGCCGGCGTCTGTGGCCGGGAAGCTCTTGGTGCCGTCCGCGTAGTCGGCGTCGTCGAAGGGGCGGCCGTCCTCGGTCAGGTAAGGGAAGGCGCCCTTGGACAGGTAGTCGTGGGACTGGTCCTCGTAGTCGACGACGTCGGCGGTGTGGTTGGTGATGACGTCGAAGAAGACCTTCATACCCTTGGCGTGCGCCTTGGAGATGAGGGCCGCCAGGTCCTTGTCGGTCCCGAAGTGCGGGTCGACCTTGGTGAAGTCGGTGATCCAGTAACCGTGGTACCCGGCCGAGGCGTTGGCCCCGGTTCCCTGCACGGGCTGGTTCTTGAAGAGGGGGGCCAGCCAGATGGCGGTGGTGCCGAGCCCCTTGATGTAGTCGAGCTTCTTCGTCAGGCCCTTGAGGTCACCGCCCTGGTAGAAGCCCTTGTCCGTGGGGTCGTACCCGGTGGCCAGACGCGAACCCGTCAGGCCGCCCCGGTCGTTGGACGGGTCGCCGTCCGCGAACCGGTCCGGCATCACGAAGTAGAACTGCTCCCGGGTGGCGTCGTGCCGGGCGGGCTCGGCCGCGAGCCGGGCGTCGGACGGGGGCGCGGGCGGTGTGTCGGCCCGGGCGGCTAGGGGCGGCAGGAGCGCTGCGGCGAGCGCGGTGACGGTGAGGGCCGTGACCCTTCTCCGGCTGGGAGTGCGGCGCCTCGGGGGCGCCTGCCATCTCGGTATCACAGGCGTGAACTCCTTGGAACTGCGGCTCGATCGGGTCCGGCCCACGCACCGCGGGACGGCTTCGTCGCCGGGCGCCCGCGCGACCGTATCGCCCGCGCAAGGTTTACAGCAAGAGGCTTGAAAGCGACGGAAAGAAGTTTCATCGAAGGGGGTGCGACGGCCGAAGGCCCGCTGCCCGCGTGCGACGGACAGCGGGCCTTCGGCGGAACGCCGGCCTCAGCAGCTCGACTTCCCCGCGTAGAGGGCGAGCGCGGTGTTCGGGGCGACGGAAGCCTGGAACCAGCCACTGCTGTTCACGGTCACGGTCCTGTTGCCCTGCACATCGCAGTAGGTGCCGGCGGGCAGCGAGGTCTCGAACGACCGGTCAGCCGTCGTGTTCTCGTGGTTGATCACCACATAGCCCTTGGTGCCACGGCCGAACGCGATGAGGTTGTTGCCGTTGTCCCACCACTTGGTGACCGCCTGGCCGCGTGTGGCGTTGCGGAAGGCGACCATCGACTTGATCTCCGGCCAGGCGTGCTGGCACTTCCAGCCGTTCTGCCAGCAGGCGTTCACCTGGCCGCCGTTGGGCGGCCCCGCGTCCGCGTCGGACCACTCGTAGCCGGAGTTGACGTCGGGGGCGCCGTAGGGCCAGGCCAGCATGAAGACGTTCGCCAGGGTGTAGTTGGCGCCGCTCTTGTAGTTCAGGGTCGAGCCGTTGCGTTCGGTGTCGTGGTTGTCCACGAAGACCCCGGCGACCGAGCCGCTCAGATAGCCCCAGCCCTCGCCGTAGTTGTTCAGGTACGCGAGCTTCTCACTGTTGAACACCCGCTTGAGGTCATAGGCGTAGCGGAACTCCTGGACGTCGCCGTTGCCCGTGTACTCGCCGGGCTGGACCGCCTCGCCCGCGCCGTAGATCACCTCCTGTTTCCAGTACGCGGACGGGTTGCTCAGCCGCGACTTGACGGCGGCCAGGTCGGCGGCCGGGATGTGCTTGGCGGCGTCGACGCGGAACCCGTCCACGCCGAGGGTGAGCAGGTCGTTCATATAGCCGGCGATCGTCCTGCGGACGTAGTCCTCACCGGTGTCCAGGTCGGCGAGGCCGACCAGTTCGCAGTGCTGGACGTTCCAGCGGTCCTGGTAGTTGGTGACCTGGGCGGTGCAGTCGTCGAAGTCGGCGGACGAGTACAGACCCGGGTAGTCGTACTTCGTGTACGAGGAGCCTCCCGTGCCGGTGCCGCTGCCGGCCGACATGTGGTTGACGACGGTGTCGACGACGACCTTCACACCCGCCGCATGGCAGGTGTCGACCATGTTCTTGAAGGCCGCGCGGTCACCGAGGCGGCCCGCGATCCGGTAGCTCACCGGCTGGTACGAGGTCCACCACTGGGAGCCCTGTATGTGCTCGGCGGGCGGGGAGACCTGGACGTAGCCGTAGCCCGCCGGACCGAGGGTGGTGGTGCACTCCTTGGCGACCGAGGCGAAGTTCCACTCGAACAGGACCGCGGTGACGTCCTTGGCGCCGGGCGGGGAGGCGTGCGCGGTCCCGGAGGGGACGGCTAGTGCGACCGACGCCGCCGCGAGGGCGAGGGCGCCGGAAAGCGTTCTGCTGGCCATGTGGGGGTCCTTCTCCGTTGAAGGATCTGCTGAGGGGGCCTGGGGTACCCGGAGATCCCCTGAAGGGAATTGCTGCAAGTTTTCAACTACTTGCAGTGCAGCAGACCGTACGAGTCCCGACCTCGGTGGTCAACCCCTCGGACATGCTCCTGTCACTTACGCGAAACAGGACCGGTTCACGGCTCATTTGGCGCCACGTCAGCCCCCGGGCGGCACACGACAGGGCCCGCCGTCCTTGCCGGACGACGGGCCTCTGGAACCGGATGAAACGTGTGCGACGGGTCAGGCGGTGGTCCACCACACCGTGGTGTCGGCGGGCACCTTGGTCTCGCCGTCCGCCTCCGCCACCTCGCCGCTGACGACCAGGACACGGCCGTAGGACGGGACCGTGACCGCCTCGCCCGTGGTGTTGGCGACGCAGACGAAGTCCCCGCGGCGGAAGGCGAGCACTCCCTCGGGCGCCCTGAGCCACTCCACCGAGTCGCCCGCGCCCAGGCCGGGATGCTCGCGCCGCACGGACAGGGCGGTGCGGTACAGCTCCAGGGTGGAGCCGGGGACGCCCTGCTGGGCCTCCACGCTGAGGTCGCCCCAGCACGCGGGCTGCGGCAGCCAGCTGCCGCCACTGCCGAAGCCGTACGACGACCCGGTGCGGGTCCACGGGATGGGCACCCGGCAGCCGTCACGGAAGCCGTCCTGGCCCGCACCTCGGAAGTATGCCGGGTCCTGGCGCACCTCGTCCGGCAGGTCCACGACGTCCGGCAGGCCGAGTTCCTCCCCCTGGTAGACGTACGCCGAGCCGGGCAGCGCCAGCATCAGCAGGGTGGCCGCGCGGGCCCGGCGCAGGCCGAGCTCGCGGTCGCCGGCCGTGCGGATCTGGGTGCCGAGGCCCGGCTCGTTGGCGAATCGGGTGGCGTGGCGGGTCACGTCGTGGTTGGACAGCACCCAGGTGGCGGGGGCGCCGACCGGGCGCATCGCGTCGAGGGTCCGGTCGATGACCACACGCAGCCGCTCCGCGTCCCAGTCGGTGCCCAGGTACTGGAAGTTGAACGCCTGGTGCAGCTCGTCGGGGCGGACGTAGAGGGCGGTGCGCTCGACGGTCGGGGTCCAGGCCTCGGCGACGAAGATCCTCTCGCCGGAGTACTCGTCGAGGATCGTGCGCCACTGGCGGTAGACGGTGTGGACGCCGTCCTGGTCGAAGAATGGCATGACATCGTTGCCCAGCAGCTTGAGCTGGTCGTGGCCGCCGAGGTCGGGCAGTCCCTCGGCCTTCACCAGGCCGTGGGCGACGTCGATGCGGAAGCCGTCGACGCCCATGTCCAGCCAGAACCGCAGGATCGAGCGGAACTCGTCGCCGACCGCGGGGTGGTCCCAGTTGAAGTCGGGCTGCTCGGGCGCGAACAGGTGCAGGTACCACTCGCCGGGGGTGCCGTCCGGCTCGGTGACACGGGTCCAGGCCGGGCCGCCGAAGATGGACTCCCAGTCGTTGGGCGGCAGCTCTCCGTTCCCGCCCTTGCCGGGGCGGAAGTGGTAGCGATCCCGCAGCGGCGAGCCCGGACCCTCCGCGAGGGCCCGCTTGAACCACTCGTGCTGGTCGGAGGAGTGGTTCGGTACCAGGTCGACGATGATGCGCAGCCCCAGCTCATGGGCGTCGCGGATCAGCGCGTCGGCGTCCAGGAGGTTGCCGAACATGGGGTCGACGGCACGGTAGTCGGCGACGTCGTAGCCGGCGTCGGCCTGCGGCGAGGCGTAGAAGGGGCTGAGCCACACGGCGTCCACGCCGAGATCGCGCAGATAAGGAAGTCGGGAACGTACGCCCTCCAGGTCGCCCATGCCGTCGCCGTTGCTGTCGGCGAAGCTGCGCGGATAGACCTGGTAGATCACCGCGTCCCGCCACCAGTCGCGGTGGCGGGCGACGGTGGCGAGTGCGGTGTTCGGGGCCGGGTCGGCGGAGTGCTGGCTCATGGCGTCCTTGATGCGATGGGGGTTCCCCCGGTCGGGCGAAGCCGAGCGCGGGGACGGGATCGGGTCATGGGGGCATGCGTACGGCCGGGGGTGACCGGGCGGCCGCGGTGACAGCGGGGACTGGGGTTCCCCCCTGCTCCGGAAGCAGGGGGGAGGCCACCGCGGCCGCCACCCGCGCGGAACAGCCGCGCGGGAGCCCCGGGAGGGTGGTCAGCCCTTCGTGCCGCCCGCGGTGAGGCCGGTCACCAGGTTCTTCTGCACAAGGTAGAAGAAGACGGACACGGGTATCGCGATCAGCACCGCGGTCGCGGCCATCAGGTTGCGCTGGGCGTCGTGCTCGCTGATGAAGCTCTGCAGACCGACGGCGAAGGTGTACTTGTCGTCGCTCAGCATGAACGTCGAGGCGAAGGCGACCTCGCCGAAGGCGGTGAGGAAGGCGTAGAAGGCGGCGACCGCGAGACCCGGCTTGGCGAGCGGCAGGATCAGCCGGACGAAGGTGCCGAACGGGCTGAGCCCGTCGACCCGGCCGGCCTCGTCGATCTCGAAGGGGATCGTGTCGAAGTAGCCCTTCAGCAGCCAGGCGCAGTAGGGCACGATCGTCGTGCTGTTGATCAGGATGAGCCCGAGGTAGGTGTCGACGAGACCGAGGTCCGACATGATCTGGTACATCGGCACGATCAGGACGGCGATCGGGAACATCTGGGTGAGCAGCAGCAGCCACATGAACTTCTTGTAGCCGGGGAAGCGCATGCGGGAAACCGCGTAGCCGGTGGTGGCGGCGATCATCACGCCGAAGACCGTGGTGCCCAGCACCACGACGAGCGTGCTCTTCAGCCAGTCGAAGAAGCTCGTGTGCTGCAGGACGAACGAGTAGTTGTCCAGGGTCATCGTGTGCCAGATGTGCCCGGGGTGCAGGTAGTCGTCCTTGTCCGGGCCGAGGGACAGGAAGATCAGCCAGCCGACCGGGAAGAAGGCGATCAGGCTCGCCGTGATCAGCAGGGCGTGGGAGGCGAGGGTCGCGAGCGGCCCGCGCCGACCGCGTCCGCGCGCCCTGCGCCGTGGCGCGTCCGCGACGGACTGCCGGGTCACCGCGGCGGAGGTCTCGACGGTGGTCGTACTCATGGGAGCTCCTGCCTCAGATCGCGAGCTGCTGCTCGTTGCGGTTCAGCCAGCGGCGGTAGAACGAGGTGAAGACGATCAGGATGGCCAGCAGCAGGATGCCGTAGGCGGCGGACTGCGCGAAGTCACGCGGCTGCTGTCCGAAGCCCAGTCGGTACGCCCAGGTGACGAGGATCTGGGCGTCGGGGGCGGTGTTGCCGAACAACAGGAAGATGATGGCGAACTGGTTGAAGGTCCAGATGATGCCGAGCAGCACGACGGTGGAACTGACGGACCTCAGGCCCGGCAGGGTGACGTACCTGAAGCGCTGCCAGGCGCTCGCGCCGTCCATCTCGGCCGCCTCGTACAGCGAGGCGTCGATGGCCTGAAGGCCGCCGAGCAGCGAGAGCATCATGAACGGCACACCGCACCAGGTGTTGACCATGATGGCGGCGGCGCGCTGCCAGAAGGTGTCCTCCAGCCACTGCGGTGCCGGCAGGTGCAGGGCCTGGAGCGCCGTGTTGATGATGCCGCTGTCGGCGAGCATGAAGCGCCAGCCGAAGACGGTGACGAAGGTGGGCACGGCCCAGGGCAGCACCAGCACCAGCCGGTAGAAGGTCCGCCCGCGGAACTTCTGGTTGAGCAACAGCGCCAGGCCGAGGCCGATGGTGAAGTGCAGGGTGACGCAGAGGGCGGTCCAGACGACCGTCCAGACGAGGTGCGACCAGAAGCGGTCGTAGGACGTCGGGCCGAACAGGATGTCCTTGTAGTTGTCGAGCCCGATGAACTTGTACGTGGCGTCGATGTGGTTGACGCCGATCGTGCGGGCCGTGTTGAGGCTGTTTGCGTCCGTGAGCGTGAGGTAGAGGCCGTACACCAGCGGGTACAGCACCAGGACCCCGAGCACGACGGCCACGGGAGTGATCATCGCGTAGGCGTACCAGTGCTTCTGGTACCCGTTCCTGATGCGCCGGCCCAGGCCGGGCCGCGGCGCGCGGTCACCGTGGCGCTTGCCGGTCGCGCGGTCGATGGCGACTGTCATGGTTCGACACCTTCGGGAAGATCGAGGGGTGGGCCTGGGCACAGGCCGGTGGCCGCCGGATCCTTCCCCCGGATGCGCGGAGGATCCGACGGCCACGCGTGCTTACTTGCTGAAGTCGGGGACCAGCTTGGCGATCGCGAGTTCCGCGTTGCTCAGGCCCTTGTCAAGCGACTCCTTGCCGCCCGCGATGTTGGACAGCTCGGTGTCGAGCGGGACCCACAGCGAGCTGTACTCGGGCAGCGCCGGGCGCGGCTGGGCGGCGGCGAGCACGCTCTGGTAGCCGGCGATGCCGGGGTCGGCCTTGACCTGGGCGCTGTAGGCGTCCTGACGGGTCGGCAGCGTCGAGTTCTTCTGGGCGATGGTCTCCTGGGACTTCGCCGAGGTCATGAAGTTGACGAACTTCAGCGCCGCCTCCTGGTGGGCCTTGTCCGAGCCCGCGTACACGGAGAGGTTGTGGCCGCCGGTCGGGGCGCCCGCCTTGCCGGTGGAACCGGCCGGGACGGTGGCGATGCCGAGGTTGGCCTTGTCCGTGAAGGCCGACCCCTTGTAGAAGTTCGTGATCTCCCAGGGACCCTGGATGATCGCGGCGACCTTGCCGTTGACGAACGCGTCCTGGATGTGGGCGTAGGCGTCGGCGGTGGTGTCGGCCTTGTGCAGGCCCTTGCCGGAGAACAGGCTCAGCCAGGTGCCGTACGCCTTCTTCGCGGCGGCCGAGTTCACGGTGATCTTCTTGGCGGACGCGTCGACCGTGTCGGTGCCCTCGCCGTAGAGGAAGCTCTGGGCGTAGTAGGCCTGGGTGGAGCCCCAGTAGCCGTCGACGCCGGCCTTGTCCTTGATCTTCGCGGCGTCGGCCTTCAGCTCGTCCCAGGTCTTCGGCGCCTCGGTGATCCCGGCCTTCTTGAAGAGGGCCTTGTTGTAGACCAGCGCGAGGGTGTCGGTCACCAGGGGCGCGCCGTAGGTCTTGCCCTGGTACTGGGCCTGCTGGATCAGGCTGGACTGGAACTTGTCCTTGTCCGCGAGGGCCTCGGTGCCGTCCAAGGGCAGGAAGTAGCCCTTCTTGGCGAAGGCGGGGGTCCAGCCGACCTCCGAGCGCAGCACGTCCGGGGCGCCCTTCGAGCCGGCGGCAGTGTCGAACTTGTTCTGCGCCTGGTCGAAGGGGACGTTGACGTACTGGACCTTGATCTTGGGGTTGGCCTTCTGGAAGTCCTGGATCAGCGCCTTGTACGTCGGCGCCTCATTGGTGGCGTTGGAGGTGTCCCACCAGGTGATGGTGACCGGGCCGTCGGACTTGCCGCTGCCGCTGTCACTTCCGCCGCAGGCCGTCGCCGCGAGGGCAACAGACGCCACCAGCGCGGTGGCCGCTATGCCACGCCGCATGAGTTCTCCTTGAGGGTGAAAGCCCGTGTAGCTACAGGTGGCGGTCCCGTCCGCCGCCCCTGCCGACTCCGACCGCGCCGTTGCCGCCGCCGGGCGACGTGAACGTAACAGCGATGCAATCGCCGCGAAAGAGCTTGCAGAAAAAAAGTGCAAGGACTGACGATGGTTACCGGTCCGTGACCTCTCCGTGAGGGCGGGTATACCTGGTTTCCGTGCAGATCTGCGGGGCAGCGGACACTTGTGCAAGACTCTGCAAGCTCTTGCCACACGTCTTTGGTGCGGGGATCATCCCCTTGCGGACACGGACGCCGATCACGATCACGAGGGAGCGCGATGAGGCAGCAACCCGCAGCGGGCCGGTCAACCGCCCGGGCCCGGCGTCCGATTGGTGGGCAAGCCGAGTCGCGGCCGGTACAGTCCAATCCCGTGACCACACGGCTTGCCGACATCGCGGCGCAGGCAGGGGTCAGCGAGGCGACCGTCAGCCGCGTCCTCAACGGGAAGCCGGGCGTCGCCGCGACCACCCGCCAGTCCGTCCTGGCCGCGCTCGACGTACTGGGCTACGAGCGTCCGGTACGGCTGCGCCAGCGCAGCGAGGGCCTGGTCGGCCTGATCACCCCGGAGCTGGAGAACCCCATATTCCCGGCCCTGGCCCAGGTCATCGGCCAGGCGCTCACGCGGCAGGGGTACACCCCGGTCCTGGCGACGCAGACCCCGGGCGGCTCCACCGAGGACGAGCTGACGGAGATGCTGGTGGACCGCGGGGTCGCGGGCATCATCTATGTCTCCGGACTGCACGCGGACACCACCGCCGACATGCAGCGCTACGAACGGCTGCGCGCCCAGGGCGTGCCCTTCGTGCTGGTGGACGGCTTCTCCCCCAAGGTGCAGGCACCCTTCATCTCCCCCGACGACCGGGCCGCGATGTCGCTGGCGGTCACCCACCTGGTGTCCCTGGGGCACACCCGGATCGGACTGGCTCTGGGACCCAAGCGCTTCGTGCCGGTGCAGCGGAAGATCGAGGGATTCATCCGCGCGATGCAGGACCAGCTCGGACTGTCACCCGAGGACATCGAGTCACGGCTGATCCAGCACTCCCTCTACACCCTGGAGGGCGGCCAGGCGGCGGCGACGGCCCTCATCGACCGGGAGTGCACGGCGGTGGTGTGCGCCAGCGACATGATGGCCCTGGGGGCGATACGCGCGGCGCGGCAGCGCGGGCTGGAAGTGCCCACGGACATCTCGGTCGTGGGCTTCGACGACTCCGCGCTCATCGCCTTCACGGACCCGCCGCTGACGACGGTCCGCAAGCCGGTCCCGGCGATGGGGCAGGCGGCCGTGCGGACGTTGCTGGAGGAGATCGGCGGGACGCCCGCGCCCCACAGTGAATTCGTCTTCATGCCGGAGCTGGTGGTGCGGGGATCCACTGCTTCGGCTCCTGGGGACCGCATTCGTACCTGAGCAGGAGTCTCCGGGACCCGAAGGGGTCCTCCAGGTGGAGAACATGCGGCCGCCACCCTTCCAGGGGATGATCGGTGGGGAAAGCTTTTCTGGCAGACTCTGTGCCTATGGGTGACAGGACCGTGACGACAGTGGAGGGCCGGGGGCCGGCCGCGCCACAGGGCGTCACGGACGAAACGGAGGAGCGCGCGGGGCCGAGCCTCCTGTGCAGGCTCCGCACTCCGCGCAGCCCGCGCTTCTGGTTCGAAATCCTGCTGATCGGGGTCAGTTACTGGACCTACTCCCTGATCCGCAACGCCGTACCGGAGCAGAAGGCGCAGGCGCTGGCCAACGCGGACGGGCTGTGGCGCCTCGAGCACCGCATGGGGATAGCTGTCGAGGACTCGGTCAACCACGCCGTCAACTCGGTGACATGGCTGATCGTCGGAATGAACTACTACTACGCCACGCTGCACTTCGTGGTGACGCTCGGGGTACTGGTGTGGCTGTACCACAGTCATCCCGGGCGCTACGCGGCCACGCGGCTCGCGCTGTTCGCCACGACGGCGGTGGCGCTGCTCGGCTACTACTTCTTCCCGCTCGCGCCGCCCCGCCTGATGCACGGTGGGGAGTTCGTCGACACAGTGGTGGTGCACCACACCTGGGGCTCGATGGCGTCGGGCGACCTGAAGCACATGTCGAACCAGTACGCGGCCATGCCGTCGATGCACATCGGCTGGTCGCTGTGGTGCGGCCTGACGCTCTTCGCGCTGGCCACAGTGCCGTGGGTGAGGGTTCTGGGCCTGCTGTACCCGACGGTGACGCTGACGGTGATCGTTGCCACGGCGAACCACTTCTGGCTGGACGCGGTCGGCGGGACGCTCTGCCTCTCGGTCGGCTTGGCGACGGCGTGGCTCTGGTACGGCGCCCTGCCGTACACGCTGCCACGCCGGGTGCCGGGGGTCGGCAGCCCGGTGCTGCTGCCCGTGGAGGCGTGACGAGACGCCTCCACGGGCGCCGTCACGAGCCGTAGAACAGTTCCTCCACCACGGCCCTGGCTCTGCGCGTCGTACGCCGGTAGTCGTCCAGCATGTCGCCCACGTGCCCCGGCCCGTACCCCAGGTAGCGGCCCACCGCGGCGAGCTCCCGGCTCTCGGACGGAAACGTGTCCCCGGCCCGCCCCCGTACCAGCATCACCGCGTTGCGCACCCGTGACGCGAGCACCCAGGCCTCGTCCAGGATCGCCGCGTCCTCCTCGGACATCAGTCCGGCCCGGCGGGCGGCGGCCAGGGCGGCGCGGGTGCGGGTGGTGCGCAGGCCCGGTTCCGCCCAGCCGTGCCGTAGCTGAAGCAGCTGGACCGTCCACTCCACATCCGACAGACCACCACGGCCCAGCTTGGTGTGGAGCGTCTTGTCCGCGCCCCTCGGCAGCCGCTCCGACTCCATGCGGGCCTTCAGACGCCTGATCTCGCGTACGGCGTCGCCGTCCAGCCCCTGCGCCGGATAGCGCAGCGGGTCGATCAGCTCGATGAAGCGGCGGCCCAGGTCCTCGTCCCCGGCCACGGGCTCGGCCCGCAGCAGCGCGTGCGACTCCCACACCAGCGACCAGCGCCGGTAGTACGCCTCGTACGACGCCAGGGTGCGCACGAGCGGCCCCGACTTGCCCTCGGGCCGCAGGTCCGCGTCGATGAGGAGCGGCGGGTCGGTGCTCGGCAGCTGCAGCAGCCGCCTCATCTCCGCCACCACCTTGTTCGCGGCCTGGCCCGCCTCGCGTTCGTCCACCCCCTCCCGCGGCTGATGCACGAACAGCACGTCCGCGTCGGAGCCGTAGCCCAGTTCGTGCCCGCCGAAGCGGCCCATGCCGATCACCGCGAACTTCGTGGGCAGGGTCTCGCCCCAGCCGGCCCGCACGACCGCGCGGAGCGTGCCCGCCAAGGTGGCCGCCGTCAGGTCCGAGACCGCGCCGCCGACCAGGTCGATCAGCTCGCCCTGGTCCGAGCGGGCGGGCGCGTCCTCGCTGCCGTACGAGCCGACGATGTCCGCGGCGGCCGTACGGAACAGCTCACGTCGGCGCACCCCGCGTGCCACCGTGACCGCCTGCTCGGCGTTCCCGGCGCGGCGGACCGCGGCAAGGATCTCCTGCTCGAGCTGGGCACGCCCGCGCGGTTCGAGCCCGCCTCCCTCGCCGTCACCGAGGAGGGCCACCGCCTCGGGCGCCCGCATCAGCAGGTCGGGGGCGAGCCGGCCCGCGGACAGCACACGGGCGAGGTTCTCGGCTGCGGCGCCCTCGTCCCTCAGCAGCCGCAGGTACCAGGGGGTCTTGCCGAGCGCGTCCGAGACGTTGCGGAAGTTCAGCAGGCCGGCGTCGGGGTCGGCGGAGTCCGCGAACCAGCCGAGCAGGACGGGCAGCAGGGTGCGCTGGATGGCGGCCTTGCGGGTGACGCCGGAGGCCAGCGCCTCCAGGTGGCGCAGGGCGGTGGCCGGGTCCGCGTAGCCGAGCGCGACGAGCCGTTCCCGGGCCGCTTCCGGGCTCAGCCTCGCTTCGCCGGGCGCGAGTTGGGCGACAGCGTCGAGCAGGGGCCGGTAGAACAGCTTCTCGTGCAGCCGGCGTACGACACCGGTGTGCCGCTTCCACTCGCGCATCAGCCCATTGACGGGGTCGGTGCGCAGGCCGAGGGAGCGGCCGAGGCGCCGCAGGTCGGCCTCGTCCTCGGGGACGAGGTGGGTGCGGCGCAGGCGGTAGAGCTGGATGCGGTGCTCCATGGAGCGCAGGAAGCGGTACGCCTCGTCCAGCTGCACGGTGTCGGCGCGCCCGACGTAGCCGCCGGCCGCGAGCGCCTTCAGGGCGTCCAGGGTGGTGCCGCTGCGTAGCGAGGTGTCGGTGCGCCCGTGCACCAACTGAAGGAGCTGCACGGCGAACTCGACGTCCCTGAGGCCCCCCGGACCGAGCTTCAGCTCCCGCTCGACCTCCCCCGCGGGGATGTTGGCGACGACCCGGCGGCGCATCTTCTGTACGTCCGCGACGAAGTTCTCGCGCTCGGCGGCCCCCCACACGAGAGGGGCGAGGGTGGCCACGTACTGCTCGCCGAGGTCGCTGTCGCCGGCCACCGGGCGGGCCTTGAGCAGGGCCTGGAACTCCCAGGTCTTGGCCCACCGCTGGTAGTAGGCGAGATGGCTGCTCAGTGTGCGCACGAGCGGGCCGTTTCTGCCCTCGGGCCGCAGATTGGCGTCGACGGGCCAGATGCTGCCCTCGACGGTCGTCTCGGAGCAGATCCGCATCATGTGCGAGGCGAGCCGGGTCGCGGCCTGGAGGGCCTTGCGCTCGTCGGCGCCGTTCGCGGTCTCGCCGACGAAGATCACGTCCACGTCGGAGACGTAGTTCAGCTCGTGGCCACCGCACTTGCCCATCGCGATCACCGCGAGCCGGCAGCTCACGGCGTCGTCGGGGGCGGCGGCCCGGGCGATGGCGAGAGCGGCGCGGAGGGTGGCGGTGGCGAGGTCCGCCAGCTCGGCGGCGGTCTCGGCGACGTCGGTGGTGCCGCAGACGTCGCGCGCGGCGATCGACAGCAGACAGCGGCGGTAGGCGACGCGCAACGAGACGGGGTCGGAGGCGCCCGCGAGCTGCCGTTCGAATTCCTCCACCCCGGGGTGGAGGTCGTGGGGTTCGTAGGTCACCAGCACGTGCCAGTCGCCGGGGTGGCGCGCGAGGTGGTCGGCGAGCGCGGCGGAGGCGCCGAGAACGCCGAGCAGCCGGTCCCGCAGGGGTTTGGCCGCGATCAGGGTGTCGAGCAGCTCACGCCGGGCGGTGGGGGCGGGCTGCGCCTCCAGGAGCCGGACGAGTCCGAGCAGCGCCAGATCGGGGTCCGCGGTCGCGCCGAGGGCCTCCAGCAGCACGGGGTCGGCCTTCACCGGCGCCAGCTCGTCGCTGTCCAGGAGCCGCTCGGCGGCGGAGGGGTCGGTGAAGCCGTGCCGCAGCAGCCGGGTGAAGGTGCTGCTCCTGCGTCCTTGGGGCACGGTCATCCCTTGGCCTCCCGAGCGTCGATCAAGGCCCTGCGGCTTTGAGCCTAACCGGACTTCCGGAAGGGAGCGCACACGCGGTGCGCGCAGAAGCGGGCGCGGCCCGGTGGATACGCGGGCGTGGTCCGGAGGGTGGGGCCGGCGTGGGGTGGGTGGGCGCGGTCCGGGGGCCTGCGTGGGATGGGTCGGCGCGGTCCGGGGGCCTGCGTGGGATGGGTGGGCGAAGTGCGCGGGCCGGCGTGGGGTGGGTCGGCGCGGTCCGGGGGCCTGCGTGGGGTGAGCGGGGGCGGCTCGAGGGCCCGGTGTGGGTGAGCGGGCGCGGCCCGGGTTGGGTGGCGCCGGCCGGCCTGGGATGCGCGGGGCCCGGCCCCCGAAACGGGCCGCACCGTGCGCGGCCGACCGCCTCAAGGCCCCCCGCGGCCTCCCGGGCCTCCCACCGCGACCTCACAGCGCCCGCCGCGGCTGCGCATCGGTCGCCGGGCTCGGCCGGGCTCGGCCGGGTAGGAGTCCCCGGCCGCGGGCGGGACGCCCGCACGCCCGCACCGCGCCGGGCCGGGCACTCGTCACGGGCCCGCTCGGGCCCCGGGACCTGGCCCCGTTCCGGGCCCCGGCCCGTCAGGTTCGGGTCTCGGTTCGGGCAGGCCGTAGCTGGTGCGCGAGTTGGTCCCCCAGGAGCCGCCGCATGGCCTCGGCCGCGCGGACCGCCGCGTCGCCGCAGCAGTTGTTGAACAGGACATGGACCTGTTCGGTCCGCTCGGCCAGGGCGCGGATGCGCGGCACCCACTCCCCCAGCTCACGGTCGGTGTACGCGTGGCGGAAGCGGTCCTCCTTGGACCCGGTCCCCCATGCCGGGCTGCGCCCGTGGAAGCGTACGACGGAGAGCCGGGGCGTGGTCACGGGGGTGACGGGCGGCAGGGAGGTGGGCAGCCGCTGTGCCGTGTCCACGGCCACGGCGGCGGCGTCCAGGTCCGCGAGCAGCGCCACGGTGGTGGCCTCGCGGCCGTCCTGCCACCAGTGCGGATGCCGGAACTCCACGGCGAAGGGCCAGCCACGGGCCCGTTCGCGGCAGCGCCTCACGAACTCCTGTGCGCGCGGGCCGGGCGCGAGCGACGGCGGGAACTGGAACAGCAGTGTCCCGAGCCGCCCGGCCTCCCGTAGCGGTGAGAGCGCCTCGGTGAAGCGCGCCCACACCTCGTCCAGCAGCCCCGCGTCCCCGCCGTCCGGCGAGGGCGCCCGACGCCCGGACAGGGCCGGGCGCAGATCGGCGGGCAGCGCCGCCGGCCGCGTCGGATGCCCCGTCAGCAGGGAGAAGGCCTTGACGTCGAAGACGAAGCCGTCCGGTGTGCGTTCCGCCCACAGCCGACTGGTGCGCGCGCTGGGCAGCGCGTAATACGAAGAGTCCGCCTCCACCACCGGGAACCGCTCGGCGTAGAATCTCAGCCGTCCCTCGGCGTCGCGCCGCCCCCGCGGATACCACCCGCTCGTCACCAGCGCCCGGTCGGTCCAGGAACACGTCCCCACGAGGATCTCACCCATGGGCCGCGGATACCCGCCCGACGCGGCGTCAGCACGGCGGCCCCCAACCGGCATTGCGGCGGCAGCAATTCACCGGCTCTTCATCCGTGGGGTGAGACGGCGTGAGGCCACGGAACGTTGGCGTGTGCATGCTCTGTCCGCACCGTCACCCCCGTACCCTCCCCCCTCCGGAGGTTCAAGTGTCCGGCAGTTCCGTCTACCGCCGTACCCGCGCCGCAGTGGCATCCGCCACGGCCCTCGCCGCAGCAGCGATCGGGCTGTGGGCCGGGATCGGCGGCGAGTCCCCCGCACACGCCGCGGGCGCCGTGCCCAGCCCGGACCATGTGGTCGTCGTGGTCTTCGAGAACCACGCCTACAGCCAGGTGATCGGCTCCTCCAGCGCTCCGTACATCAACTCGCTGAAGTCCGGCGGCGCCAACCTGACCCAGTCGTACGCCGAGACCCACCCCAGCCAGCCCAACTACTTCGCGCTGTTCTCCGGCTCCACCCAGGGCATCACGGACGACAGCTGCTACACGCCCGGCTTCTCCTCCGCCCGCAACCTGGCCTCCGAGCTGATCGCCGCGGGCCGGACCTGGGCGAGCTACAACGAGACGCTGCCCAGCCAGGGCTCGACCACGTGCAGCAGCGGCAACTACGCGCGCAAGCACAACCCCTGGTTCGGTTTCAGCAACGTGCCCACGTCGACCGCGAAGACCTTCGCGCAGTTCCCCACCGACTACTCGACGCTGCCTCAGGTCTCCTTCGTGGTCCCCAACCTGTGCAGCGACATGCACGACTGCTCGGTGTCGACCGGTGACACCTGGCTGAAGAACAATCTGGGCGCGTACGCCACCTGGGCCAACACCCACAACAGCCTGCTCGTCGTCACCTTCGACGAGGACAACCGGCTCAGCGGCAACCGCATCCCCACGGTTCTGTACGGCCAGCCGGTCGCGGCCGGGTCCAGCAGCTCCACCACGTACAACCACTACGACCTGCTGCGCACCCTGGAGGACACCCAGGGCCTGACCACGCACGCGGGCAACGCGGCCTCCGCCAAGGACATCACCGGCATCTGGGCGCCCTGACGTGTACGTAGCGGACAGCCGCGCCGGCTCCCCATCGGCACCGGCGTCCGCGGACGGCGCCGTCCGGCCCCCCGCCGGGCGGCGCCGCGCCGCGGTCGCTCCCACGGTGTTCGCGCTGGGCACGGTCAGCCTGGTCACCGACGTCTCCTCCGAGATGGTCACGGCGGTGCTCCCGCTGTACCTGGTGGCGGGCCTCGGCCTGTCCCCGCTGGGCTTCGGGCTCCTGGACGGCATCCACAACGGTTTCTCCGCGCTCGTACGGCTGGCCGGGGGCCATCTGGCCGACCGGGGCGGGGGACGTCACAAGTGGGTGGCGGGCCTCGGCTACGGCATCTCGGCGCTGTGCAAACCCCTCCTGCTGCTCGCGCACACCCTCACCCCCATCGGCCTGGTCCTGGCCGCCGACCGCACAGGCAAGGGCCTGCGGACGGCCCCCAGGGACGCGCTGATCTCCCTCTCCAGCACGCCGGAGAACCGGGGCCGCGCCTTCGGCGTGCACCGGGCGATGGACACGGCGGGCGCGCTGCTCGGGCCGCTCGTGGCGTTCCTGATCCTGCGGGCCACGGTGGACGGGTACGACGCGGTGTTCACGGTGAGCTTCTGCGTGGCCGTGGCGGGCGTACTGGTGCTGGTCCTGTTCGTGCCGGGCGGCGGGTCCCGCACGCCGCGCGCCGCGGAACCCGGTGACGGCCCCCGGCCGACCCTGCGTGCCGCCCTGTCCCTCCTGCGCCGCCGCGAGCTGCGCCGGATCACGGTCTGCGCGCTGCTGCTGGGCCTTGCCACGGTCAGCGACTCATTCGTCTATCTGCTGCTGCAACGGCGCCTCGGTGTCCCCGACCGCTGGTTCGCGCTGCTTCCGCTGGGTACGGCGGCGGCGTTCCTGGTCCTGGCGGTGCCGCTGGGGAGGCTCGCGGACCGGGTGGGCCGCTGGCGGATCTTCCTGGCGGGCCACGGGGCGCTGCTCCTCGCGTACGGCCTGCTGCTCACCTCATGGCACTCCGCCGCGCTGCCGTACGCCGTGCTCGCCCTGCACGGCGGCTTCTACGCGGCGACCGACGGGGTGCTGATGGCGGCGGCGTCGGACGGCGTACCGGAGGCGTTGCGCTCCTCCGGTCTCGCCCTGGTGCAGACGGGTCAGGCGCTGGCCCGGTTCGCCTGCTCACTGGGGTTCGGAGCGCTCTGGACGGTGTGGGGCGACCGCAGCGCGCTCCTGGCGTCGACGGCGGCGCTGGCGGTGTGCGCGGCCTTCTCCCTGGCCCTTCGCCCGCGAGCCACGGCGACCCACCCTGCGCAGACCACGGCGGCCCACCCCCCGGGAGGCACGGCATGACGGTACGCACCCGCATCCTGGTCCTGCTGTCGGCGCTCGTGGTGCTGACCGGCGTCGCCACGGCCTCGGTGCTGCACGCGTCGGCGCGGGCGGAGCGCAGAGACCAGCCCCGGGCGGGCGGCCCGAGGATCGCCTCCGGGGCGGTCACCCTGACGGAGCCCGGCCGCCTGGTCTTCCGGAACATGGCGTGGGGGCCGCACCGCGACGAGCTGGTGGCGACCCCCGCCACGGACCCCGCCGGCCCGCGGACGGCATCCCGCATCAAGTGCCTGCGCTTCTACGCGGCTTCCGGCACCGGGATCTGCCTCCAGTCGGTGCACGGCCCGGTCTCGGACACCTACCGCGCGGTGATCCTCGACGCCTCCCTGCGCCTCCGGGCCCGCTACGACGTCCCGGGCATCCCGTCGCGCGCCCGGGTCTCCCCGAGCGGCCGCTATGCGGCGTGGACGGCCTTCGTGGGCGGCGACTCGTACGCGGGTACGAACTTCTCGACTCGTACGGCGATCGTGGACACCCGCACCGGTGCGCTCACCCCGTCCCTTGAGGCGTACCGGATCGTCAAGGACGGCAGGACGTACCGGGCGGCGGACACGAACTTCTGGGGCGTGACCTTCGCCTCCGACGACCGCGCGTTCTACGCGACGCTCGCCACGCACGGGACGACGTATCTGGTCCGCGGCGACCTGCGCAGCCACACGGTGACCACCCTGCACACGAATGTGGAGTGCCCGTCCCTGTCCCCCGACGGCACCCGGATCGCGTTCAAGAAACGCGTGCGGGGCCTGCCGAAGGACGCCCCCTGGCGCCTGTACGTCCTGGATCTGCGCACGCTCCGGGAGACACCGCCGGCGGAGCGCCGCAGCGTCGACGACCAGGCCGTGTGGCGGGACGACCACACCCTGGTCTACGCACTCCCCGGCGACTACGGGGCGGACCTGTACGAACTCCCGGCGGACGGCTCGGGCACGCCGCGGCGCATCAGCACGGCGGCCGTGTCCCCGGCCTACCTCTGATGCACGCCCGAACCTGCCAGCACTGTCGTCGACGAGTGTGACGTGGTTGGTGAGGGGCCCGCTGTCGATCGTGGAGAGGATACGGAAGGGCGGCCAGGCGCTCATGACCTGGGTCCTGCCGCTGTCCTTGAGCGTGAATGCGGCACCCGGGCCACGTCGGTGCCGTCCCGGCTCACCGAGGTGCGCGGCTCAGTCGGGTCCCGCTCCTCTGGGTGCAAGATGGAACAAGAGGGGGTTCGCCGCTCTGGAGGAGCCATGCCCTCAGCCCTCGCCACAGCGAAGGCGCCACCGGTCAAGGAGCTGAACGGGCGCATGCTGATGGCGGCCGTGGTATCCGCGGTCAGCGGAATGCTGTACGGCTACGACACGGGCATCATCTCCGGTGGGCTGCTGCAGATCTCCAGGGA
This sequence comes from Streptomyces sp. NPDC047079, assembly GCF_040643755.1. Lineage (NCBI taxonomy): Bacteria > Bacillati > Actinomycetota > Actinomycetes > Kitasatosporales > Streptomycetaceae > Streptomyces > Streptomyces sp. NPDC047079. The sequence continues at coordinate 74,479 of NZ_JBEYUZ010000006.1, read as the reverse complement.
GTTCCACATCGGGACCGGCATGAAGGAGGTCATCGCGGCCGGGATCCTGCTGGGCGCCGTGATCGGAGCCCTCACCTGCAGTGTGCTGTCCGAGCGCATCGGTCGGCACCGCACCATCCTGCTGATCTGCTCGGTGTTCATTCTGGGCAGTGTGACCTGCTCGCTCGCCCCTACAGCGGTCACCCTGGCCCTGTTCCGGGTACTGCTCGGCTTCGCCGTCGGCGGCGCGACCCAGACCGTGCCCATGTACGTGGCCGAGCTGGCGCCCAAGAGGATCCGCGGACGGCTCGTCCTCTGCTTCCAGCTCGCCATCGGTGTCGGCATCGTCATCGCGACGCTGGTGGGCGCGAGCCAGTCGGTGTCGTGGCGGGCGGCGATCGGCGTAGCCGCCGTACCGGCACTGGTGATGCTGATCCTGCAGTTGCGCCTGCCCGAGAGCCCGCGGTGGCTGGTCCTGAAATACCGCCGCGCGGACGAAGCGGCAAAGGTGCTCGAGCAGATGCGGCCCGATGGATACGACATCTCCTCCGAGCTCCAGGAGATCGTGGCCCTGGAGGGACGCCGGCAGCGGACCAGCAGCGAGCACCGCGGGTGGAGGGGGCTGCGGCAGCCATGGGTGCGGCCGGCCTTGGTGGTCGGCTGCGGCATCGCCGTCTTCACCCAGCTGTCCGGCATCGAAATGATCATTTACTACGCCCCGACCATCCTGACCGACAACGGATTCTCCAAGACGGTCGCCCTGTGGGTCAGCGTGGCGCTGGGCGTGACCTACCTGGTGATGATGGTGGTCGGCCTGGTGATCGTGGACAAGGTCGGGCGGCGCCGGCTGACCCTGGTCATGGTGCCCGGGGCGGCACTCAGCCTGTTCGCGCTGGGCGCCTTCTTCGTCACCGGCCACTCCGACCGCGCATATGTGCCATCCATCGTCGCCTGCCTGCTGGTCTTCATGTTCTTCAACGCCGGCGGGCTCCAGCTGATGGGCTGGCTGACCGGCTCCGAGATCTATCCGCTGGCGGTGCGTGCCGCCGCCACAGCCGTGCAGTCGGCCACGTTGTGGGGCACGAACCTGGTGATCACGCTGACCTTGCTGACGATGATCAGCGTCTTCGGTGTGGGTCAGGTGTTCTGGATCTACGGGATGTTCAACGTCGCGGCATGGCTGTTCGTGTGGTGGCGGATGCCGGAGTTCTCCGGGCACAGCCTCGAGGACATCGAGAGGCATCTCAGGAGTGGGAAGTTCCGCCCCCGCGACTTCGTCCGCGTCTGACGCGAGCCACGCGGCGCGGTGGGCCAACGGTCCGCGACCGTCGGCCCCACGTGCGGACTCCGGGGCCAAGAAGCGGTAGGAAGCCACGGGGCCGTCGGTCCATGACCGACGGCCCCAGACGCAGAGTCGGTGGCGAGCCCGCCCTGACCCGCGCCTACAGCACCGGCAGGTTCTTCCGCAGCTCGAACGCCGTGACCTCGCTGCGGTACTCCTCCCACTCCTGCTTCTTGTTGCGCAGGAAGAAGTCGAAGACGTGCTCGCCCAGTGTTTCGGCGACGAGGTCGCTGCGCTGCATCAGGGCGAGGGCCTCGCCGAGGTTCTGCGGGAGGGGCTCGATGCCCATGGCCCGGCGCTCGGCGTCCGTGAGCGCCCACACGTCGTCCTCGGCGCCCGGCGGCAGCTCGTAGCCCTCCTCGATGCCCTTCAGGCCGGCGGCCAGCAGGACCGCGTAGGCCAGATAGGGGTTGGCGCCCGAGTCGAGCGAGCGGACCTCGACCCGCGCCGAGCCGGTCTTGCCCGGCTTGTACATCGGGACGCGGACCAGGGCGGAGCGGTTGTTGTGGCCCCAGCAGATGTACGACGGCGCCTCGCCGCCCGCGCCCGCGGTGCGCTCGGAGCCGCCCCAGATGCGCTTGTAGGAGTTCACCCACTGGTTGGTGACCGCCGAGATCTCCGCCGCGTGGTGCAGCAGGCCCGCGATGAAGGAGCGGCCCACCTTCGAGAGCTGGTATTCGGCGCCCGACTCGTAGAACGCGTTGCGATCGCCCTCGAAGAGGGACAGGTGCGTGTGCATACCGGAGCCGGGGTGCTCCGAGAACGGCTTCGGCATGAACGTCGCCTGCACGCCCTGCTCCAGCGCCACCTGCTTCATGATCAGGCGGAACGTCATGATGTTGTCGGCCGTGGAGAGCGCGTCCGCGTAGCGCAGGTCGATCTCCTGCTGGCCCGGCGCACCCTCGTGGTGGGAGAACTCGACCGAGATGCCCATCGACTCCAGCATCGTGATCGCCTGGCGGCGGAAGTCCATGCCGACGTTCTGGGGGGTGTGGTCGAAGTAGCCGGAGTTGTCCGCGGGGGTGGGGCGGGTGCCGTCGAGGGGGCGGTCCTTCAGCAGGAAGAACTCGATCTCCGGGTGGGTGTAGAAGGTGAAGCCCAGGTCGGAGGTGCGGGCGAGGGCGCGCTTGAGGACGTAGCGCGGGTCCGCGAAGGACGGGGAGCCGTCCGGCATGAGGATGTCGCAGAACATACGGGCCGTGCCCGGCGCCTCGGCCCGCCAGGGCAGGACCTGGAACGTCGAGGGGTCCGGCTTGGCGATCATGTCGGACTCGTAGACGCGGGCGAAGCCCTCGATCGCGGAGCCGTCGAAGCCGATGCCCTCGTCGAAGGCCTGCTCCAGTTCGGCGGGCGCCACGGCCACGGACTTGAGGAAGCCCAGCACGTCCGTGAACCACAGACGTACGAAACGGATGTCGCGCTCCTCCAACGTCCGGAGTACGAACTCCTGCTGCTTGTCCATCTTCCGCTTCCCCATTCTTGCTGGTCAGGCCGCCTGTCCCCGATACGGCGGGAGAGACGGTCGGGCACCTGAACATCCCACCACAACACCGTTTCATGCACGTTGCGAACCTTGATCGGCGGACCGACTCCGGACTGAACGCCTTACTTCGGCGGGTGTTCCGCTCTGCCGCCCATCTTGCCTGCTCGTCGGCCCATCCGTAATGGCCGACCGCGTCCGGCTTCCCTATGGAAAATTGCATCTCACCGAGCAGCGTGGCGTCCGCAGGGGGCACGGTGCGCGACGACCTTGGCGGCGTGCGCGTGGGGCACGTCCATGCCCGTCGCGACCTCGCGGGCTGCACTCACCCGGCGGCGCCAGCCGCGTCAGAACGCGCAACGCGAGGTCGGTGGAGTGCAACAGCCGCATGCCTCAGCGTAAAGAATGCGCATCTCGCTTTCGAATTATCGGAACGAAAGCCGCTTCTTCGGTCATCCGCGTGTCCGGCCTCCATCCGGGCCCTCCCCTCCCACTACCATCAGCGGTCCCGAACGTCCTCCCTTCCCCCCAAAAGGACTGGCCATGGGTTCCGCCAACAAGACCGGCTCCGCCGACCGCAAGGCCCGGATAGAGGAGATGCGTCGCGCAGAGCGCGCCCGGGACAGGCGCAACCGGATCCTCACGATCGCGGCCAGTGCGGTCGTCGTCGGCGGTCTTGTCGTCGGCGGTGTCGTCCTCATCCAGTCGCAGAACGGCGACAAGGCCGTCGCCCAGTCGCAGAGCGACGACAAGGCCGTCGCGAAGAGCCCGGGCCAGGGCCACTTCGTCAGCGGCGCGGACGGTGTCAGGACGTGGAAGGGCACGCTGGGCCGCACCCACACCACGAAGACCGTGACCTACCCCATGGAGCCCCCGGTGGGCGGCAACCACCACCCGGTGTGGCAGAACTGCGACGGCGACGTCTACGGCAAGCCGGTCGACAACATGAACGCCGTGCACTCCCTGGAGCACGGCGCGGTCTGGGTGACGTACAACAGCAAGGCCGCCAAGGCCGACGTCGACGCGCTCGCCGCCAAGGTCAGGAAGACGCCGTACACACTGATGAGCCCGGTCGAGGACCAGAAGGACCCCATCATGCTTTCCGCCTGGGCCCACCAGCGCTCGGTGAAGAGCGCGGGCGACCCGGCCGTGGACGCCTTCTTCGCCCGGTTCGTCCAGGGCGCCCAGACGCCCGAGCCGGGCGCCGCCTGCACGGGCGGGCTGGGCCAGTGAGGCACATCGGCTGGATCGCCGGGTGCGCCGCGGCCGCGCTCGTCGCGGCGGGGGCGATCACCTACGCGGTCGCGGAGGACGCCGGGGCCACGACGAAGGTGCCCACCGCCGACTCGGCGGACGCGGGCTTCGCGCGGGACATGGCGGTCCACCACCAGCAGGCCGTGGAGATGTCGTACATCGTGCGTGACCGCACGAGCAACGAGGAGGTGCGCCGGCTCGCGTACGACATCGCGCAGACGCAGGCCAACCAGCGCGGCATGCTGCTGGGCTGGCTCGATCTGTGGGCACTGCCGAAGGTGTCCGCCGATCCGCCGATGACCTGGATGGGCATGGGCGACATGGCCTCGGACAAGGACGGTGCCCTGATGCCGGGCATGGCCACCGACACCGAGCTGAGGAAGCTGAACACGCTGCGGGGCACCCAGGCCGAGATCCTCTACCTCCAGCTGATGACCGATCACCACAAGGGCGGTATCCACATGGCCGAGGGCTGCGTCGCCAAGTGCACCGTGGGCGTGGAGAAGAGGCTCGCGCAGGGCATGGTCGACGCACAGCAGTCGGAGATCGAGCTGATGTCGACGATGCTCAAGGAGCGGGGCGCGAGGCCGCGCGACTAAGGGCCCTCCCTGTTCAATGAGGCCCTCCGTGCCCAATCGGGTCAAATACCCCATATCCATGGCCACTTGAGGTCTTCTTGGCCTTTTCATTCCCCTGGCATGAACCGTTCATCGAAAGAGTGGCCCCCGTCCTGTGATCCCTTCACCTCGCCGTCACCGCGCGGTGGTCTACGCGGATCACAGGCCGACCACTCCATGCGACGAACCGCATCCAGGGGGTTTTATGAGATCCAACCGCGCCAAGGCGCGCGCCGGCGTGAGCCTGGCAGCGACACTGCCGCTGCTCACCGGCGCACTGGCGCTCGGCATACCCGCGGCGCACGCCGCGGACAACCCCGGCCGGGCCTCGCTCACGGGTACCAAGCCCGTGTGGGCCACGGCCAAGGCGGACAAGGGCACCGCCTCCGACAGCGCGCAGGTCTCCGCCCGCGTCTACCTCGCGGGCCGTGACGCCGCGGGCCTCGCCGCGTACGCCAAGGCCGTCTCCGACCCGAGCTCGCCGCTGTACGGCAAGTACCTCAACGCCCGGCAGGCGCAAGCGCGCTTCGGCGCGACCAAGGCCCAGGTGGCCGCGGTCACGTCGTGGCTGAAGTCCTCGGGCCTCAAGGTGACCGCCGTCACGCAGCACTACGTCGCCGTCACGGGTGACGTGGCCGCCGCCGAGAAGGCGTTCGGCACCGAGCTGCACAACTACACCAAGGGCTCGAAGACCTACCGGGCGCCGTCGAAGACGGCCTCCGCTCCGGGGGCCCTCAAGGGTGCCGTCCTGACCGTCACCGGCCTGGACAACGCCCCGCACAAGGCGAGCCACAAGGACCAGCTGCCGCCGCCGGACGCCGTGTTCAGGAACTCCGGGCCGTTCTCCTCGTACCACGGCTCGAACATCGCGACGACGCTGCCGGACGCGTACGGCACCAAGATCCCGTACGCCGTCCGGGGCTACACCGGCAAGCAGCTGCGGGCCGCTTACGGCGCCGGGACGTCCACGGGCAAGGGCGTCCGGATCGCCATCACCGACGCCTACGCCTCGCCGACCATCGCCTTCGACGCGGCCACCTACGCGAACAAGCACGGCGACGCCGCGTACACCAGCAGCCAGCTGCGCCAGGTGCTGCCGGACCACTACACGAAGACCAAGGAGTGCGGGGCCGCCGGCTGGTACGGCGAGGAGACCCTCGACGTCGAGGCCGCGCACGCGGTCGCCCCCGCCGCGGACATCACGTACGTCGGCGCCGCCTCCTGCTACGACGACGACCTGCTCGACTCGCTCAGCAAGATCGTCGACAACCACCTGGCCGACATCGTCTCCAACTCCTGGGGCGACATCGAGGCCAACCAGACGCCGGACCTGGCGGCCGCCTACGACCAGGTCTTCCAGTTCGGCGCGGTGAAGGGCATCGGCTTCTACTTCTCCTCCGGCGACAACGGCGACGAGGTCGCCAACACCGGCACGAAGCAGGTCGACACCCCGGCCAACTCGGCGTGGGTGACCGCGGTCGGCGGCACCTCGCTGGCCGTCGGCAAGGGGGACTCGTACCTGTGGGAGACCGGCTGGGGCACCGAGAAGGCCTCGCTGTCCGCGGACGGCAAGAGCTGGGTGGGCTTCCCCGGCGCGTTCACCTCGGGCGCGGGCGGCGGCACCAGCAGGACCGTGCCGCAGCCGTACTACCAAAAGGGCGTCGTCCCGAAGGCGCTGGCCACGGCGAACAACGCCGCGGGCAACCGTGTCGTCCCGGACATCGCGGCGATCGCCGACCCCAACACCGGCTTCCTGGTCGGCCAGACGCAGACCTTCCCCGACGGGTCGCAGCGCTACAGCGAGTACCGGATCGGCGGCACCTCGCTCGCCGCGCCGGTGATCGCGGGCGTCCAGGCCCTGGCGCAGGAGGCGCTCGGCGGTAAGGCGATCGGCTTCGCCAACCCGGCGATCTACGCCAAGTACGGATCGAAGTCGTTCCACGACGTCACGGACCACCCGACGGGCTCCGGCCTCGCGGTGGCGCGTGTCGACTTCGTCAACGGCCTCGACGCGAGCGGCGGTCTGAGCACCTCCGTGCGCAGCCTCGGCGAGGACAGCTCTCTGAAGGCAGTGAAGGGCTACGACGACGTGACCGGCGTGGGCTCGCCCGCCCCGGGCTACGTCAACTCGTGGCGCCGCCACTGACCGGCGGCCCACCGCGGTGACCGCCTCGCGCCCGTCCCCCTCGCGGGGGCGGGCGCGCGTACGTGCGCGACCCGGGATCAGGACGAGGCGGGGCGGCCCGGCCCCTCGTCGTCGGCGCGGTAGGTCCTGGTCCAGGTGGCTCCGCACCGGCAGCGGGTCCGCTCGATCAGTTCCCCGTCCTCGGACACCCCGAGCCCCTCGTTGACGCGAACGTGTACATGCTCGCCCATAAAGCCTCACCTTTCGTTGTCCCGTGTCCGGACTTCGACCTCATCGTCCCCTTTGCCGCCGTCGATGGCAGTGCCCTGGGTCACATGCCCGGCCCCCGAGCGGGCCTCGGGCCGCCGCGTGGGCTGGGCCACACCCCATTGCGTCGCTTTGACGATTACACTGGGCGCGTGCCTCAACTACGCCTCGCCCTGAATCAGATCGACTCGACCGTCGGAGACATCGCCGGAAACATCGAGGCGATCGTCCGCTGGACCCGGCACTCCGCCGATCAGGGAGCGCACCTGGTGGCGTTCCCGGAGATGGCGCTGACCGGATATCCCGTCGAGGACCTGGCCCTGCGGTCGTCGTTCGTCGAGGCCTCGCGCACGGCCCTGAGGGACCTCGCCGCGCGTCTCGCCGGCGAGGGCCTCGGAGAACTGCCGGTGATCGTCGGCTACCTGGACCGCTCCGAGACCGCCCAGCCGAAGTACGGCCAGCCGGCCGGCGCCCCGCAGGACGCGGCGGCGGTGCTGCACCGCGGCGAGGTCGCCCTCACCTTCGCCAAACACCACCTGCCGAACTACGGCGTCTTCGACGAGTTCCGCTACTTCGTGCCCGGCGACACGATGCCCGTCGTGCGGCTGCACGGGATCGACGTCGCGCTCGCCATCTGCGAGGACCTGTGGCAGGACGGCGGCCGGGTGCCGGCCGCGCGCACCGCGAAGGCCGGGCTGCTGCTGTCGATCAACGCCTCCCCGTACGAGCGTGAGAAGGACGACACGCGCCTGGAGCTGGTGCGCAAGCGGGCGCAGGAAGCGGGCTGCACCACCGCCTACGGCGCCATGATGGGCGGACAGGACGAGCTGGTCTTCGACGGGGACTCGATCGTCGTCGGCCCGGACGGCGAGGTGATCGCGCGGGCACCGCAGTTCACCGAGGGCTGCGTGGTCCTGGACCTCGACCTGCCGGCGGCACAGCCGGACGCGCCGGAGGGGGTCGTCGACGACGGTCTGCGCATCGACCGCCTGGTGCTGTCCGAGGAGCCGCTGCCGCCGTACGAGCCCGAGCTGACGGGCGGCTACGCGGAGCGGCTCGAGGACGACGAGGAGGTCTACTCGGCGCTGGTGACGGGCCTGCGGGCGTATGTGACCAAGAACGGCTTCCGGTCCGTCCTCATCGGCCTCTCGGGCGGTATCGACTCGGCGCTGGTCGCGGCGATCGCGTGTGACGCGGTGGGCGCGGAGAACGTGTACGGGGTCTCGATGCCGTCCAAGTACTCCTCCGAGCACTCCAAGGACGACGCGGCGGAGCTGGCCCGGCGCACGGGTCTGCACTTCCGCACCGTCCCCATCGAGCCGATGTTCAGCGCCTACATGAACGCCCTCGGGCTCACCGGCCTGGCCGAGGAGAACCTGCAGTCCCGGCTGCGCGGCACGCTGCTGATGGCGATCTCCAACCAGGAGGGCCACATCGTGCTGGCACCCGGCAACAAGTCGGAGCTGGCGGTGGGCTACTCGACGCTGTACGGCGACTCGGTGGGCGCGTACGGCCCGATCAAGGACGTGTACAAGACGTCGGTCTTCCAGCTGGCGCGGTGGCGCAACCGTGCGGCCGCGGAGCGGGGCCAGACGCCGCCGATCCCGGAGAGCTCGATCACGAAGCCGCCGAGCGCGGAGCTGCGTCCGGGCCAGGTCGACACGGACTCGCTGCCCGACTACCCGGTCCTGGACGCGATCCTGGATCTGTACGTGGACCGGGACCAGGGCGCGGACGCCATCGTCGCGGCGGGCTTCGACCGCGACCTGGTGGTGAAGACGCTGCGCATGGTCGACGCGGCGGAGTACAAGCGCCGGCAGTACCCGCCGGGCACGAAGATCTCGGCGAAGGGCTTCGGCAAGGACCGCCGGCTGCCGATCACGAACCGGTGGCGCGAACGGGCGTGACCCTCGGCGGTCGGTGACGGGGGCGCGGGTGCGGGTGAGCGGCCCGTCCGGTGTTCGAGGACAGGCCGCTCGGGGCTCTGGGGGCCGTGGGCCCCCAGAGCCGCCTCAGCCGCGCACGCTCTCCACGTGCTCCGGTACGTGCGCCGCGACCAGCCGCTCCCGGCCGGGCCGAGGAGCATCCCGGCGACGGTCCGCGGCGTAGGCGACGCCCGCCACGGCAAGACCCAGCACCGCCAGCGCCGCGCCCGCGAGCGCCGGGGAGGTGACGCCCAGGCCCGCGGCCAGGGCGAGACCGCCGATCCAGGCGCCGCCCGCGTTGGCCAGGTTGAAGGCCGCCTGATTGGCCGAGGACGCCAGGGAGGGGGCGGCGGACGCCTTCTCCATGACCATGAGCTGGAGGGGGGAGCCGGTGACGAACGCGGCCATGCCCAGCAGGGCCACGCCGAGGGCCGCGCTCCACCCGGAGTTCATCAGCAGGGGGAACAGCCCCAGTACCGCCGCGAGCGCGATCAGGCCGCCGAAGAGGGTGCCGCGCAGCGAGTGGTCCGCGAGGCGGCCGCCCGCCAGATTGCCGATCGTCGCCCCCACGCCGAACAGGGCCAGGAGCAGGGTCACACTGGCCTCCGCGTAGCCCGCCGCGTCCGTCAGCATCGGCGTGATGTAGCTGTACGCCGCGAACAGCGCCCCGAAGCCCGCCACCGTCGTACCCAGCGCCAGCCAGACCGGCAGGGAGCGCAGGGGGGCCAGCTCGCTCCTCAGACCGCCGGCCGGGGCGTGGGTGGGATCGCGCGGGATCAGGAGGGCGAGCGACACGATCGCCGCCACGCCGATCGCACTGACGCCGAGGAACGTCGCCCGCCACCCGAGGTGCTGGCCCATCAGGGTGGCGACCGGCACGCCGGCGATGTTGGCGACCGTGAGGCCCATGAACATCAGGGACACCGAGCGTGCCTTGCGCTCGGGGGCGACCAGACCGGTCGCGACGACCGCGCCGACGCCGAAGAAGGCACCGTGCGGCAGTCCGCTCAGGAAGCGGGCGGCCAGCAGCCAGCCGTAGCCGGGCGCGAGGGCCGAGAGGGCGTTGCCCAGCACGAACAGGGCCATCAGGCCGATGAGGACCTTGCGGCGGGACAGCCGGGCGGTGACGGCGGCCAGCAGCGGCGCGCCGATCACCACGCCCAGGGCGTACGCCGAGACCAAGTGCCCGGCGGTGGGGATGGATATGTGCAGGTCGTCCGCGACATTGGGCAGCAGGCCCATCATCACGAACTCGGTGGTGCCGATGCCGAAGGCGCCCACGGCGAGGGCGAGCAGGGCCACGGGCATGAGGGACCTTTCAGAGCGGGTTCCGTACAGTTCGCTATATGTTCAGCTACGGAACAAATGGTCCCACGCCGAGTATTCCAACGGGTTAAGGCTCCGTGTCGATCTTCACCCGGGCCGCGACCGGGAGGTGGTCGCTCCCCGTGCGCGGCAGGGTCCACGAGCTCATCGGCTCCACGCCCCGGACCATGATCTGGTCGATCCGCGCCATCGGGAACGACGCCGGCCAGCTGAACCCGAAGCCGCTGCCCGCGGCGCCCTGCGTGGAGCGCATCTGCGAGGTGACGGCGTTGAGGGCGCGGTCGTTCATCGTGCCGTTGAGGTCGCCGAGCAGGATCACCCTGCTCAGCTCCTCGTCGGCGATGGCCTCGCCGAGCGCGTCCGCACTGGTGTCGCGCTGCCGCGCGGTGAATCCGGCCGCCAGCTTGACCCGCACCGAGGGCATGTGCGCGACGTAGACGGCGATCCGCCCCTCGGGCGTGTCCACGGTGGCCCGCATCGCGCGGGTCCAGCCCAGCTTGATGTCCACGGCCTTCACGTCGCCGAGGGGATATTTGCTCCACAGCCCGACCGTGCCCTGCACCGAGTGGTACTTGTACGTCGACGCCAGCGCCCGCTCGTAGACCGGGACCTCGGACGCCTTCAGCTCCTCCAGGGCCAGCACATCCGCTCCTGAGGCGGCCACGTCCCGGGCGGTGCCGGAGGGATCGGGGTTCTCGGCGTTGACGTTGTGCGTGGCGACGGTCAGATCGCCGCCGCTGCCGGTCTTGTCGCCGAGCAGCCCGCCGAAGAGGTTCAGCCAGACCGCCACCGGCACGAGCACGGCGATCAGCGCGGTCGCCGACCTCCGCACCAGCGCGAGGATCAGCAGCAAGGGGACACCCACGACACCGAGCCAGGGCAGGAACGTCTCGCTGAGACTGCCGAGGTTGCCGACGGCGTTGGGGATCTGCGCGTGCAGCAGCATCACCAGCGCGAGGAGGAGGGCGAGAGCGGCCACCACGATGCCGCGGCGCCAGATGCCGCGGCCGCCGCCCGGGCCCTGCAAGAGGCGCCGGAGCCGGGATCCTGGGCGGTGGGGATCCGTGCCGCCGCTGCCCGTCTCCGTCATGTACGCCTGCGCCATACGTCGCCTCACACCTTGCCGTGCCCACCGTCGTCCCCCCGGGTTATGACCCTAGGGGATGATCGGTCCGATCCCGCCGTCCCATGACGGCCGTACGGGGACGAGGACGAAGACGGCGGCTCGTGGAGTTCCGGACGCGGCACGAGAGGGGCCTTCTGTGACAAAACCCGCACACACCGGCTAGGAACTGACGGGCCGCAGCCCCTCCAGAACCGTGTCGACGATGCGCTCGGCGAGGCCCTCCTCCAGTTCGGCGCGGGGGCGCAGCACGGAGCGCACCAGCATGGGGCCGACGAGGATGTCGTTCATCAGGTCGATGTCCACGTCCCCTCGCAGCTCGCCGTTCTCCTGCCCGCGGCGCAGGACTTCGAGCCCGAGCCGGCGCCGGGGAGCGACGACGGTGGCGTGATAGGCGGCCCAGATCCTGGGGCTGCTCTTCATCTGGACGTGCACGTTGTGCAGGATCGCCGAGGAGCGGCTGGCCAGGCCGCGCTGCCGCAGCGACTCAAGGAGCATGACGAGGTCGTCGCGCATCGAGGTGCCGGGCAGTTCGGGGTCCTCGGGCTCGGTGGCTCGCATGACGTCGACGAAGAGGTCCTCCTTGTTGCTCCACCGGCGGTAGATGGTGGCCTTGCCGACTCCGGCGGTGCGGGCGATGCGCTCTATGGACAGGTCCGCGAGGGGCACACCCTCCTCGATGAGCTTCATCACACCTTCGATGATGGCCCGTTCGACGGCCTCGCTGCGGGGGCGTCCGCGCACGAGGCAGTCCTGCTGGGGTCGGCTGTCGGCGAGGCTCACGTTCGACTCCGTCCTTGCTTCGCTGGGGTCATTCTCCCCCGTGCGCACCATGCCGGACACCGGCACCTTGCCGGTGCCCGGCATTGACGCGCCGTCAGCGGCCGTCAGTGGTCCGCGGCCACCAACTCCGCCTCCCGCTCGCCACTCGGCGCGGTGGGCGTCTTCCCGGGCAGGAACAGCGCTACCACGATCGCGCCGAGCACCGCCACGCCCGCCCCGCACAGCGCCGTCACATGCATCGCGTGCAGGAAGGCGTCGTTGGCCGGGGAGACGAGGGCCTTGCCGTTCGGGCCGAGCTTCGCGGCCACGCCGAGCGTAGCCTCTATGGACTCGCCCGCGGTGTGCCGGAGACCGGCCGGGAGGGGGGCGAGCTTGTCCTCGATGCCGTCGCGGTACGCCGCCGACAGCACGGAGCCGAGCACGGCGATGCCGAGCGCGCCGCCGACCTGGCGGAAGGTGTTGCTGAGCGCGGAGGCGGAGCCCGCCTTCTCGCGCGGCAGCGCCTGCATGATGACGACGCTGGTCGGGGTCATGATGTGGGCCATGCCGGTGCCCATGAGGAAGAAGACGACCTCGAGGATCCAGATCGGCGTGTCCGCCTTCAGGGTGGCGAACGCGGCCAGCATCAAGGCGATGACGATCATGCCGGCGGTGGTCGTGGCCCGGTTGCCGAACCGGTCCACCAGCAGCCGGGCGCGGGGCGCGAAGATCATCTGCGCGGCGGCCAGCGGCAGCATCAGCAGACCCGTCTGCAACGGCGAGTAGCCCCGGACGCTCTGGGTGTAGAAGACGGAGAAGAAGGTCACGCCCATCAGCGCGAAGAAGACCAGCGCGATCGCGGCGATGGCGGCGGAGAAGACCTTGTTCTTGAAGTACGTGACGTCTATGGACGGATGGTCGCTGCGCTTCTCGAACACCACGAACAACGCGAGGACGGCGAGACCGGCGGCGATCGTCGACAGCACCTTGGTGTCGGTGAAGTCGGCGAGCTGGCCGCCCTTGATGATGCCGTAGACCAGCAGGACCAGGCCGATGACGGACAGGACCACGCCGATGGGGTCCACCCGGCCGGGGCGGGGGTCACGGGAGTCGGGGACCAGCCAGATCATCAGGGCGAGCGCGAGGATGACGATCGGCAAGTTGATCAGGAAGACGGAGCCCCACCAGAAGTGGGCGAGGAGCAGACCGCCGGTGATCGGTCCTATCGCGATGGCGAGGCCGACGCCGCCGGCCCAGATGCCGATGGCCTTGGGCTGCTCGTCCCGCTCGAAGACGTTCATGAGAACCGCCAGCGTCGCGGGCATCACGAAGGCCGCGCCGAGGCCCATGAGCGCGCGGAACGCGATGAGCTGGGCCGGGGAACCGGACTCGGCCGCGAGCGCCGACCCCGCGCCGAACACGGCGAGACCGGCCAGCAGCGTCTTCTTCCGGCCCAGGCGGTCGCCGAGGAGGCCCGCGGTGAACAGCAACCCGGCGAATACGAGTGTGTAGGCGTTGATGGCCCACTCCAGCTCGCTCTGGGTGGCACCGAGACCGGTCGGTGCCGGAGTGGAGATCGTCTTGATGGCGACGTTCAGGATGGAGTTGTCGAGCACCACGATCAGCAGGCTGAGCATCAGGACGCCGAGGATGGCCCATCGGCGCTGATGCACCGCCTCCGGCACCCGCCGTTCGACAGAGGCAGCTGGAGTAGTCATGGACACGAGCCTAGGACATTTACGAAACGGAACCGTCTCGTATCGAAACTCTTTACCAGGCCTTGAACTCTTTACGGGGACCTTGAGGACGGGTCGAGGGTGCCCCGGTCCGGCCGGCGCCCGGACTGACGCAGGCGCCTCCCCCCACTAGCCGCCCGTGGCACGAGGTGCCACCATGGGGTGATCCGGGGACGCCGTCAGGGCGCCTCGAGATAACGTGAGGAGCCGTTGCGATGACGCAGCTTCCGGCTGCCCAGGAGCAGCCCGTTCAGGGTGCGCTCAAGCCCTCCGACAGCAGCAAGGCGCTGTACGGGGGAAAAAGCACCCGCCGCATCACCGTCCGCGACATCACCGCCGCCAAGGAGCGCGGTGAGAAGTGGCCCATGCTCACCGCCTACGACGCGATGACCGCGTCCGTGTTCGACGAGGCCGGCATCCCGGTCATGCTCGTCGGCGACTCGGCGGGCAACTGCCACCTCGGGTACGAGACGACGGTACCCGTCACCCTGGACGAGATGACCATGCTCTCCGCCGCGGTCGTACGGGGCACCCGGCGCGCCCTGATCGTCGGCGACCTGCCCTTCGGCTCCTACCAGGAGGGCCCGGTGCAGGCGCTGCGCTCCGCCACCCGTCTGGTGAAGGAGGCCGGGGTCGGCGCGGTCAAGCTGGAGGGCGGCGAGCGTTCGCACCGCCAGATCGAACTGCTGGTGGAGTCCGGCATCCCGGTCATGGCGCACATCGGACTGACCCCGCAGTCGGTCAACGCGATGGGCTACCGCGTGCAGGGCCGGGGCGAGGAGGCCGCGGCGCAGCTGATGCGGGACGCCAAGGCGGTGCAGGACGCGGGCGCGTTCGCGGTGGTCCTGGAACTCGTGCCCGCCGAGTTGGCGGCCGAGGTGACGCGGATGCTGCACATCCCGACGGTCGGCATCGGCGCCGGTCCGGACACGGACGCGCAGGTGCTCGTGTGGACCGACGCGCTCGGCCTGACCGGGGGCCGCGTGCCGAAGTTCGTGAAGAAGTACGCCGATCTGCGCCAGATCATGGGCGACGCGGCAAGGGCGTTCGCCGAGGACGTCGTGGGCGGAACGTTCCCGCTCGAGGAGCACTCGGTGCACTGAGCGGCCACCGGGTCCGCCGACCGACCCACTGCGGGCCGTTTCAGGCCGGCCACGCAGTTCCCGCGCCCCCCTGACGGGGCGCCGCGACAGCCCGCCGATCTTCCCCCGTCGGCGGGCTGTCGCGCCTTCCCGGGTGGTGGTCGTGGCGGTCGTCGGGGAATCGTCGGCCGCTGTCGGTGATCCTGTAGGCGACCTGTCGGCGGTTTGTCGGTGGCGGCTGGCACCTTGGTCGGCATGACGCGAAACGACAACAACCCCAGCGAGGCCGCCCCGGGTGCGGCCGTCACCGTACGGGGGCTGGTCAAGCACTACGGCGAGACCAGGGCGCTGGACGGCGTCGACCTCGATGTGCGCGAGGGCACCGTGCTCGGCGTGCTCGGGCCGAACGGCGCCGGCAAGACCACCCTGGTCCGCTGCCTGTCCACCCTCATCACCCCGGACGCCGGCCACGCCACGGTCGCGGGCTACGACGTCGTCCGGCAGCCGCGCCAGACCCGGCGCGTGATCGGGCTCACCGGCCAGTACGCCTCGGTCGACGAGAAGCTCTCCGGCTACGAGAACCTGTACATGATCGGCCGGCTCCTCGACCTGCCCCGCAAGGAGGCCCGGGCCCGGGCCGACGGGCTGCTGGAGCGGTTCTCGCTCACGGAGGCCGCCCGGCGCCCGGCGCGCACCTACTCCGGCGGTATGCGGCGGCGGCTGGACCTCGCCGCCTCGATGATCGGGCATCCGGCCGTCCTGTACCTGGACGAGCCGACCACCGGCCTGGACCCCCGCACCCGGAACGAGGTGTGGACCGAGGTCAAGCGGATGGTCGCGGAGGGCGCGACCGTACTGCTCACCACCCAGTACATGGAGGAGGCCGAGCAACTGGCCTCCGAGCTGACCGTCATCGACCGCGGCAAGGTCATAGCGGGCGGCGGCATCGACGAGCTGAAGGCCAAGGTCGGCGGTCGCACGCTGCGCATCCGCCCGGCGGACCCGCGGGAGCTGCGCCCGACGGCCACGGCGCTCGACGAGTTCGGCCTCACCGGTCCCGGCCACGCGACCGTGGACGGCGAGACCGGCACCGTGCTCGTGCCGATCCTCAGCGACGAGCAGCTGACCGCGGTGGTCGGCGCGCTCACCGCCCGCGGTATCACGCTCGCCGGCATCGCCACCGAACTGCCCAGCCTGGACGAGGTGTTCCTGTCGCTCACCGGCCACCGGGCCGGCGCCACACAGGACGCGTCCCCCGCCCACGAGGAGGTCGCCGTATGAGCACGGCCACCGCCACCGCGCCCACCGCTCCGGTCGCCGACGCCCGCATCGGGCTGCGCGGCAATCTGCGCCACATCGGCGCTCTGGTCCGCCGCAACCTGCTGTGGATCCGCCAGGACCCGGAGTCGATGTTCGACGCGATCCTGTTCCCGATCGTCTTCTGTCTGCTGTTCGTGTTCGTCTTCGGCGGCGCGATCGCCGGAGCCGGCAACCGGGACGCCTACGTGAACTACGTGGTTCCCGGCCTGATGGCGATGATGGGCATGAACATCGCCCAGGGCGTCGGCACCGGATTCAACGAGGACTTCCAGAAGGGCGTGATGGACCGCTTCCGGTCCCTGCCCATCAGCCGGGGTTCCGTCCTGATCGCCAAGATCACCGTGGAGATCGGGCGGATGCTGGTCGCCACGGCGGTCCTGCTCGTGGTGGGCTTCCTGCTCGGCCTGTCGGTGTCGAACGTGCCCGGCCTGTTCGCGGCCATCGGCCTGTCGATGGTCTTCGGCTTCGGGGTCATGTGGATCTTTCTGACCCTGGGCGTGGTGATGAAGAGTGCCCAGGCCGTCCAAGGGATGGGATTTCTCGTGCTGATGCCGCTCCAGTTCGGTTCGTCGATCTTCGCCCCCACCAAGACCATGCCCGGCTGGCTCCAGGCCTTCACCGACTACAACCCGCTGTCGACGCTCGCGGACGCGGCCCGCGGCCTGATGAACGGCCACCAGCCCGTCGCCCACGACGTACTGATGACCCTCGCCTGGTCGGTCCTCCTCACGGCGGTGATGGCACCGATCGCCATCCGCAAGTTCACCACCAAGAGCTGATCCGGCCGGCGGCACCGTGATCCGCGTCAGACAAGGGCGGTGGCCTCCTCGACGGAGAGGCCACCGCCCTCCGCGTACGCGGCCTCGTACGCCGCGTCGCCCAGCACGGCCCGCGCGTCCGCCTCCGCCCTGGCCCGGGCCTCGCGCTCCATCGTTCCCTGGAAGTGGCCGAGCGGCAGCAGACCGTCGGCGGCACCCAGGCAGACCGCCGCGTTCCGGGCGCGGCTCCCGCCGCCGGCACCGACGAGCGCGATCGCGGCGGTCGTCAGGTGTATCGAGGCCAGGTGCGGCGCGATCATCACGGCCATCCGGTCCCCGGCCCGCCGCAGGGCCTGCCGCACCGTGGTCAGCGCCTGCGAGTATCGCTCCTCCAGCACGTCCAGCCAGGCGTCCAGACCGAGCACGATCCCGTCGAAGACCGGAAAGGTGATGGCGCTGAACTCGCTGCGCAGCAGGCGCACTTGATCGCGTGCCTCGGGTACCCGGCCGGTACGGCTGAGCCACCACGCCAGGGAGAGCCGGGCGAACGGATTGGCGTCGTTCGTCGTACCGTGGGCTTCCTCGATGACCTGGCGCAGCAGCCGCTCCCCCTGCTCTGCCTGCCCGGCCTCCAGCAGCACACTGCCGAGGCGGGCACCGAGCACGGCCATCTGGGAGTGGGCACCGAGCTGCTCGGCGTACTCCTGGGCGGCCCGGTAGTCGTCGGCGGCGGACAGGCAGTCGCCGCGCCGTTCACGGGCCTCGCCCCGGGCGGACAGAGCCTCGGCCGCGCCCCAGGCGTCCCCGAGCCGGCGGAAGATGTCCAGTGCCTCGTCCGCGTCCCGGGACGCGTCCCCCGACCAGTGGCTGCGGTTGGCGAGCATGTTGGCGCGCACCTGGAGGGTCTGCGCCAGCTCCCAGGTGTAGCCGAGTGCGCGGCAGGTGCGCACGGACTCGTCGAGCACCACGAGCATCCGCTCCAGGTCGGCGCCGAGCAGGACCGCGAAGAACCACAGGAAGCCGGGGACCCGGCAGGTCTGCGGCTGGCCGGGGCGGTACGTCTCGCTGATGACACGCAGCTTCTCCCGGGCCTGCGGCGTGTCCCACGCCTCGACCTCCAGGTCCATGCAGGCGAGATGCACGAGGTGGGCGCCGCGGCGGGCCTCGTCGAGGATCTCCGGGCGCATCGGCGGCGGGCTGTCGGTGCACCGCTCGGGCAGGTCCGGCACCGGCCGCGCGGGCGCGACGAAGGGGTCGGGGCCGAGCGCCATGACCGCGGTGGACCAGGTGCGGGCCTCGGCGCGCAGATCCCGCATCTGCCAGTACCAGCACAGCGAGAGCAGCAGGCACAGTGCCTCGTCCTCGTCGCGGGCGGCGACGGCATGGCGCAGGGCGGTGCGCAGGTTCTCGTACTCCACCTGGAGCCGTTCGATCGCGGCGCGCTGGGCGGAGGAGCGCAGCAACGGGTCCGTGGTGCGGGCCAGTTCCCGGTAGTAGGTGAGATGGGCGCGCTCGGCGTCGGGCCGTTCGCCCGACTCGTCGAGTCGTTCGCCCGCGTACTCGGCTACGGTCTCCAGGAGCCGGTAGCGCATCTCCCCCTCGCCCGAGGGAGCGGCCACCACAAGGGACTTGTCGACGAGCGAGCCGAGCACCTCCAGCGCGGCGGGGCCGCACACGGCCTCGGCCGCGGTGAGGTCGCAGCCGCCGGCGAAGACGGAAAGCCGGCGCAGCACCGCGCGTTCGTCCGCGTCCAGGAGGTCCCAGGACCAGTCGACGACGGCCCGCAGGGTCTGCTGCCGGGGCAGCAGGGTGCGGCTGCCGGAGGTGAGCAGCCGGAAACGGTCGTCGAGCCGGTCGGCGATCTGGCGCGGCGACAGCATCCGCAGCCGGGCCGCCGCCAGCTCGATGGCGAGCGGGAGTCCGTCCAGGCGGCGGCAGATCTCGGCGGCGGCCTCCGCTGTCCTGTCGTCGGCGTCGACACGGAAACCCGGCCGGGCGGCGGCGCCGCGGTCGGCCAGCAGTTTCAGCGCGTACGGCTGCGGCAGCGGCTCGACCGGGCGCAGCAACTCCCCCGGTACGCCGAGAGGTTCGCGGCTGGTGGCCAGCACGGTCAGCCCGGGGCAGCGTTCGAGGAGATGCTCGGCGAGGCGGGCGGCGGCGTCCACGACGTGCTCGCAGTTGTCGAGGATGAGCAGCATGCGCCGGCGCGCGCAGTGCTCGGCGAGCCGGACGAGCGGGTCGTCGTGCCGGTCGGCGACGACGCGCATCTCCTCGGCGCCCGCGCCGCGCAGCACGGTCTCGCGGGCCCCGACGGCGGTCAGCACGGCCTCGGGCACCGCCTCGGGGTCGTCGACGGGCGCCAGCTCGGCCAGCCACACCCCGTCCGGCGCGTCGTCCGCCACGGCCTCGGCTGCCTCCTGCGACAGCCGTGTCTTCCCGGCGCCGCCGGGCCCGAGCAGGGTCACGAGCCGGGCGGCCGCGAGGTCACGGCGCAGGGTGTCGATGTCGGTGTCCCGCCCGACGAAAGAGGTGAGGCGGGCCCGGAGGTTGCCGGGGCGCGGCGACGGGACGGGTCTCGACCCGCCAAGGAGCGCGGCGGCGGGCGGGGTGGTCGGCGGGGCGGCGCCTTGGGGGCTGATCGTGTGCGGCGGGACGGCGGGCGGCACCGATGCGGGGGTGCGCGGCACCTGCCCGTGCAGCAACTCCTCGTGCAGAGACCGCAGTTCCGGCCCCGGATCGGAACCGAGGCGGTCCGCCAGCAGCTGTCGTACGTCCTCGTAGGCGGCCAGGGCCTCCGCCGGGCGGCCCGCGTCGCGCAGCACGCGCAGACGCAGTGCCTGGAGGGACTCGTCGAACGGGTGCAGGTCGCACAGGGCGGTCAGCTCGGGCAGGTGCCGTTCCCCGTCGCCTAGGGCGAGGGCGGCGGCCAGACGGGCGCGCCGCGCGTCGAGGCGGCGGGTCTCCCAGCGGGCCGCTTCGGCGGCGCGGTCCGGGAGGTCGGCGAGGGAGGGCCCCTGCCACAGGGCGAGGGCGTCGTCGAGCACGACCGCCGCCTTCTCCGGGTCGCCGTCGGCCAGCGCCCGCAGCCCCTCGCCGGCGAGCCGCTCGAAGCGGTGCAGGTCGACGTCGTCCGGGGCCGCCGCCAGCCGGTAGCCGCCGTCCGCCGATTCCACCGCGTCCGCTCCGAGCGTCCGGCGCAGCCGCCCGACCAGCGCCTGGAGGGCGCCGGTGGCGTCGGCGGGCGGGTCGCCGTCCCACACCTCGTCGACGAGCAGGGCGACGGGGACCGGCCGTCCGGCCCGCAGGGCGAGCACGGTCAGCAGGGCACGCAGCCGGGCCCCGCCGACCGGGACGGGCGTGCCGTCGGCGCGGAGTGCCTGGGTGGTGCCGAGGATGCGATAGCGCACGGGATTCATTGTCTCCGGTAGCGAGGGGAGTACCGCACGGCTCATGGGCTCCTCCCCCGCTCGAGCGGCGCCGGGAGGGCGGGCAGGGGGCGAGGGGGAGAAGCCGAGAGCCTGGCGAGCCGGTCACGGGCCTGGCGGGGCCCCGCCGGACACATCGAGGTCGACGAGGACGCCCGACGGTGCCTCACCGAACCACTTCGGGCAGCGGTACACGACTTCCAGCGAGCGCTCGCCGGGCACGGGCGCGGGGGTGCGCGAGCCGGGCGAGAGGGGGGCGAAAGCCTGGCGCACCACCCGGATCGCGCGCACGTACCCGGTGGTCTCGGCCCAGGCGGCGCTGTGGCGCTCGACGCAGAGCAGACCGCTCGGGTGGCCACCCGTCCGCGCGCTGTCCCCGGGCAGCGCGGCGACCAGCCCGTCCGCCGCCCGTACCAGCCGGAGCGCGCCCCTGTCGTCGCGCGCCTCCTCCGTCGGCCCGGCGAGGGTGCTGAGCGCGTCGTCCCAGCCGCCGCCGAGCACGTCGTCGGCGTCCGTGAGCAGCAACGGCCAGCTCACCTCCTCGCCCACCGAGAACGGCGAGCCGCAGCACTCCATCTGCCAGTCCGCATAGAACACCTTCCGGATTCCCACGCCCCCCACCTTCGCGGAACTCGGTCGCCACGGCGAGACGTTTTCCGGGTGTACCCGGTACGGTCGGGCAGTCCACCGCACACGCCGAGTCCAGGGAGCCCCATGACCACCGCCGCCACCCGGCGCAGCGACCGGAGGATCAGCCCCGTCTTCGTCGGGCTGCTGGCCGTGACGGCGGTCACCGGCTGGGCCGCCTGGACCGGCTTCGCCGCGCAGCCGGGCGTCGCCGTGTTCCTGTTCGTGACGGCCGCCTGGATCGTCTCGCTGTGTCTGCACGAGTACGCGCACGCGCGCACCGCCCTGCACAGCGGTGACATCTCGATCGGCGCGAAGGGCTATCTCACGCTCAACCCGCTGAAGTACACGCACGCGCTGCTCAGCATCGTGCTTCCGGTGATCTTCGTGATCATGGGCGGGATCGGTCTGCCGGGCGGCGCGGTCTTCATCGAGCGGGACCGGATCAGGGGCCGCTGGCGGCACAGTCTGATCTCGGCGGCGGGCCCGCTGACCAACGTCCTGTTCGCGGTGGTGTGCACGGCCCCGTTCTGGCTGCACGCGCTGGACGGGGTGCCCGCCGACTTCCGGTTCGCCCTGGCCTTCCTGGCACTGCTCCAGGTGACGGCCGCGATCCTGAACTTCCTGCCGGTGCCGGGCCTGGACGGCTACGGGGTGATCGAGCCGTGGCTGTCGTACAACGCCAGGCGTCAGGTGGAACCCTTCGCGCCGTTCGGCCTGCTCGCCGTGTTCGCGATCCTGTGGATGCCGTCGGTGAACGTCGCGTTCTTCGACGCCGTCCACTCGATCCTGAGCGCGCTGGGCATCGACGCCTTGCATGGCTACTGCGGCCAGGAGCTGTACCGCTTCTGGCGGCCGACCCCCGACATCTGCGTCAGCCGGTGACCGAGCGGCCCCGGTTCCGGCCCCGGCGCAGGTAGTACCAGGCCATGTTGGACGACACGCCCGCGAGCAGCACCCAGACGATCCCCAGCCAGCTGCCCTGGACGAAGGAGACGACGGCCGCCGCGACGGACAGGACGCACACGGCGAGGGCGTAGAAGGCGAGGCGGGGCATGGGGGTCGGCTCCTGACGGACGGATGCGGTGGTCGTACGGCCTCCAGTGTCCCCCATGCCCCGGGGCCCGCTAGCTAGACGTCGGTCACCCTCAGCCCGGCGTGCGCCTTGTACCGCCGGTTGACGGAGATCAGGTTCGCCACGAGCGCCTCGACCTGGTGGGCGTTGCGCAGCCGCCCGGCGAAGATGCCGCGCATACCGGGGATGCGGCCGGCCAGCGCCTGCACGATCTCGACGTCGGCGCGCTCCTCGCCGAGGACCATGACGTCGGTGTCGATCTGCTCGACCTCCGGATCCTCCAGGAGGACGGCGGACAGGTGGTGGAAGGCGGCGGTCACCCGCGACTGCGGCAGCAGCGCCGCGGCCTGCTCGGCGGCGCTGCCCTCCTCGGGCTTGAGCGCGTACGCGCCCTTCTTGTCGAAGCCGAGCGGGTTGACACAGTCGACGACGAGCTTGCCCGCCAGTTGCTCGCGCAGGGACTCGAGAAGCGGGCCGTGGCCCTCCCACGGCACGGCGACGATCACGAGGTCGCTGCGGCGCGCGGTCTCGGCGTTGTCGGCGCCCTGGATGCCGTGGCCGAGCTGCTCGGCGGCGGCCTGGGCGCGCTCGGTGGCACGGGAGCCGATGATCACCTTCTGGCCGGCCCTGGCGAGCCGGTAGGCGAGGCCCTTGCCCTGCGGACCGGTTCCGCCGAGCACGCCGACGACCAGCCCGGAGACGTCGGGGAGGTCCCAGGGGTCCTTGGCGGGGGCCTTGGGTGCACTGTCGCTAGAGGTCATGGGCCGACTCTACGTGCGCCCCGGTCCCGCCCGCCGCTCAGGTGAGGGCCGCCACGGGTATCCGGCGGAAGGTGATCGTCTCGTAGGCGCCGAAGTCGCCCGTCTCGTAGAGCAGGCCCACGGTGTCGGCGTCGACGCGGACCAGGTCGGAGTATGCGGCGGGCAGTCCGTCGACGGTGTACGCGGGCCGCCAGGTGGTGCCGGCGTCGCCGGAGGCGCGCACGGTCATCAGGGCGCGGAAGGCGGGGTCCGCGGGGCCGGAGAACAGGAGCAGGTCGGGGTCGCGCAGCTGGAGGACGCTGCCCTGGCACACGGGGGCGACGAGACCCGCCTGCGGACGGAAGGGCTTCACGAGGGTGCGGCCGCCGTCGGCGGAGTGGGCGTCGGCGCGGTTGCCGGGGGACAGGGAGTCGTTGCGCGTGTTGAAGTAGACGCGCCCGTCGGGGAGTTCGGCCGCAGTGGTCTCGTTGACGTTGACATAACCGTCGGTGTTCTCGTCCAGGTAGCCGAGGTACCAGCTCTCGCCGCGGTCGTCGCTGAGCAGGCAGTGGCCGCTGTTGTACTTGGCCTCGGTGCCGGTGT
Organism: Streptomyces sp. NPDC047079; assembly: GCF_040643755.1. Taxonomy (NCBI): domain Bacteria; kingdom Bacillati; phylum Actinomycetota; class Actinomycetes; order Kitasatosporales; family Streptomycetaceae; genus Streptomyces; species Streptomyces sp. NPDC047079. The sequence continues at coordinate 50,913 of NZ_JBEYUZ010000006.1, read as the reverse complement.
CGGTGCCGGTGGGCGGGAGAGTGTGGTTGCCGGGGACGAGGACGCGTCCCGTGGTGAGCTGGAGGGCGTGGCCGGGTGTGGTGGCGTACCAGCGCCAGCCCTGCTTCTTCACCTGCCCGGTGATCTCGCGCGGGCCGGACCAGGTCAGACCGTCGTCGTCGCTGTGCTGCACCCAGACGCGGCGCCCGTCGGCGGCCTTGACCTTCCCGCGCAGGATGGCGTCCTCCGTCGCGGTCGCCGCCGCACGGACGTGGACGAGCAGGATGCGGCCGGTGTCCAGGACGACGGGGGCGGGGTTGCCGGCGAGGTTGTTCCCGTTGCGGGCGACGACCCGGAGCGGGCCCCAGGTGCGGCCGCCGTCCGTGGACCGCTTGAGCACGATGTCGATGTGCCCGTGGTCGGAGGCGGAGGTCACCCGGCCCTCGCAGAAGGCGAGGAGCGTACCGGCTCGCGTCGCGACGACGGCGGGGATCCGGTAACTGGCATAGCCCTCACGCCCGCCCCGGAAGACCACGGATGCCCCGACGACCTCGCCGCCCCCGGCAGGCTCGACGCTCTGGACGACCTCATCGGTCCCGGCGGGTTCGGCGGTCCCGGCGGGTTCGGCGGTCCCGGCGGGTTCGGCGGTCCCGGCGGCCTCGACGCTCTGGACGGCCTCGCCGGTCCCGGCCGGCTCCGTGGACGCGGCGGGCTCGGTGGGCCGGGCGGGCTCGGCTGCCCCGGTTTTCTCGGTCATGCGGCTCCTCGGACGGAACGGCTGTGGTACGGGAAGCGGCCCCCGTGATCCATGGTTCGGCTCCTTGCCCGGTGAGGGCGAACTCGGGGTGAACTCCGGGTCACGAGTGGCCGATTGCGGCAGGATGCATGGGTATGGACGCTGTACGGGTCGCATTGCTGCGGGAAGTGCTCGCCGGGACCGAGTGGCTGGGTGCCACGAGGCGGTTCGGGGGAACCCTGCGCGGTTCCGTGGTGTCGGACGGGGGCGGGCTGCTGCTGGTCGGCACGGAGGAGTACGAGCCCTGGCACCTGGCCGCGCACCTGGTCGACGAGGCGGCTTGGTCGGGTACGCCGGAGCTGTCCCCCACGCTGGTGCGGCACGCGGCGCGGACCTCGGACCCGGCACATCTGGCGGTCGGGCTCGGGCGGCTGTCGGCGGCCCGGCGCGGGGAGACGCTGCTGGTGGTGTCGCCCGCCGCGCCCGGCGCCGGGCTGCTGGAGCGGGTCCATGACGCGCGGCGGGCCGGCGCGACGGTACTGGCGCTGGAGTCCGGGGACCGCGAACTGGTGGCCATGGCGCACGAGGCGCTGACGGTACCGGTGGACACGGATCTCGATCTGGACACGGTGCAGCACCTGGTGAGCGCGGCGGCCGGGGAGAACGCGCTGCCGGCCCCGCGGGGACGCAGCCGCTTCCGGGACCGGCTCTCGCGTCTGGCCGACCAGTTGACGTCTCCGCCGCCGGCCCAGTGGTGAGAACCCCGGGAAAACCGGTTGCCCCGGGCGCCCGGGGCGGCTGAGCATGGCCCGTCGTGACCGACGACGCCCCAGCTTCCCTCGTACCAGCATCCGTACCGGCCCCGGTGCCGGTGGACGAGCCCGCGCCGGAGGACTCCGGCCCCTCCTCCGCCCACTGTGCCGGGCTGCGCGCCCTGCTCCCCGACCTCGCGCCCTGGCACGCGTCGGCGGACTTCCGCAGGCTGTGGCTGGCCGGGCTGATCACCAACTTCGGCACCTTCCTCACCTTCGTCGCGGTGCCGGTGCAGCTGAAGGACCTCACCGGCTCGGCAGCGGCCGTGGGCGCGATCGGTGCCGTGGAACTCGTACCGCTGATCGTCTTCGGTCTGTACGGCGGAGCGCTCGCGGACGCGTACGACAAACGGAAGCTGATCCTCGCCACCGAGGGCGGGCAGGGGCTGCTGTCCGCCGTGCTGCTGCTGAACGCGTCGCTGCCCCGGCCCGCCGTCTGGCCCCTGTACGCCGTCGCGGCCGTGTCCTCCGCTCTCGGGGCCCTCCAGCGCCCCGCCCTCGACTCGCTCGTCCCGCGGATCGTGGCGCACGACCACCTCCCGGCCGCGGCCTCGCTCAACTCCTTGCGCTGGACGGTCGGCGGGGTCGCGGGACCGGCGCTGGCGGGCGTGGTCGTCGCCTACGCCGGGCTGGGCGCGGCATACGGCGCCGACCTCGTGACCTTCGTGGTGTCGGTGGTGCTGTGCCTGGGGCTCGCGGCCTCGCCGGCATCCCACGAGGCCGTGAAACCGTCGCTGCGGTCGATCGCGGAGGGCGCGCGCTACGCGTGGAGCCGCAAGGAACTCCTCGGCACCTACGTCGTCGACATCGCCGCGATGCTCTTCGCCATGCCGCTGGCGGTCCTGCCCTTCCTCGCCGACGAACTGGGCGCCGAGTGGTCGCTGGGGCTGATGTATGCCGCCATCCCGGCCGGTGCGCTGATCGTGTCGCTGACCAGCGGCTGGACGTCACGCGTCCACCGGCACGGCCGGATGGTGGTCCTCGCGGCGGCCGGCTGGGGGCTGGCGGTCGCGGCGGCGGGCGTAGCGGGGGACGTCTGGCTGGTGCTGGTCTTCCTGACCCTGGGCGGCGGATTCGACATGGTCAGCGGGATCTTCCGGGCGGCGATGTGGAACCAGACGATCCCTGACGAGCTGCGCGGCCGCCTGGCCGGCATCGAGCTGCTGTCGTACTCCGTGGGCCCGCAGCTGGGCCAGGTCCGCTCGGGCGGCATGGCCGCGTGGCGAGGTGTGCGTACGTCGGTCTGGTCGGGCGGGCTGCTGTGCACCGGCGCGGTGGCCCTGCTGGCCCTGTGCCTCCCCGGCCTGATGCGCTACGACGCCCGCACGAACGAGCACGCGGTACGGCTGAGGGCTCGGCGGGCGGGGACGGCCGTCTGACCTCCGCGCGGGCGGGACCAGCCGTCCGATCTTCCAGCAGGCGGGACCGGCCCCACCCGCGCGGGACCGCTCAGTCGTCCTCCCGCTCCCCCGCGGGAGCGTCGTGCCACCGGGGGTCCGTGTCCCACTCCTCGTTCCGCTCGCGCGCGATCTCCATCGCGTGCTCCGCCTCCCCGCGGGACGCATACGGCCCGAAGCGGTCCTTGGCCGGGCACTCCGGGCCCTCCTCGACCTTGTGGTGCTCCAGGCAGTAGTACCACTCTCCGGGCTTGCCGACCGTCCGCTTCTTGAACAGCGCCATCGCAGAGGCTCCTTTCACCAGCGCCCATGTTCCCCCACAGCCGCTGGATAGACTCGTTCGCATGTCTGGCCAGTCGCTGCTCGTACCAGGAGAGCTCTCTCCCACCCGTTCCGTGCCCGGAAACATCCGGCGCCCCGAATACGTCGGCAAACCCGCGCCGACCCCGTACACCGGGCCCGAGGTGCAGACTCCGGAGACCATCGAGGCGATGCGGGTCGCCGGGCGGATCGCGGCCCGGGCGATGGCCGAGGCCGCGAAGATGATCGCTCCGGGCGTCACCACGGACGAGCTCGACCGGGTCGCGCACGAGTACATGTGCGACCACGGCGCCTACCCTTCGACGCTCGGCTACCGCGGTTTCCCCAAGTCGCTGTGCACCTCGATCAACGAGGTCGTCTGCCACGGCATCCCGGACTCCACGGTCCTGCGCGACGGCGACATCATCAATCTGGACGTGACGGCGTACATCGGCGGCGTCCACGGCGACAACAACGCCACGTTCCTGGTAGGCGACGTGGACGAGCAGTCCCGGCTGCTGGTCGAACGCACCCGCGAGTCCCTGAACCGCGCGATCAAGGCCGTCCGGCCTGGCCGCCAGGTCAACGTCATCGGACGGGTCATCGAGTCGTACGCCAAGCGGTTCGGCTACGGCGTGGTGCGGGACTTCACCGGGCACGGGATCAACTCGTCGTTCCACTCCGGGCTGATCATCCCGCACTACGACAGCCCGCACGCGACCACCGTGATGCAGCCCGGCATGACCTTCACCATCGAGCCCATGCTCACCCTCGGCACCTACGAGTACGACATGTGGGACGACGGCTGGACCGTGGTGACGAAGGACCGCAAGCGCACGGCCCAGTTCGAGCACACGCTGGTCGTCACGGACACGGGCGCGGAGATCCTCACCCTGCCGTAACGCCGCGACGCGCCCGTCCGCACCCGGGAGCCCGCTCCGTCCACGGAGTGGGCTCCCGTCATGTGGAGAGCCCCCGGAATCCTGGGTACGGTCTTACCGACAGCCTGTCGGTAAGCCGAGGAGGCCCCATGAACGCGCCGCAACCGTCCCGCACGGCGTTCTCGACACTCCTGCGCACCGCGTCGTACGACGGCCACCGGGAGGCGAGCACCTCGGCCTTCATCACCGGTCTGCTCGGCGGGAGCTTCGGCGTCGAGGCGTACACGCGGTACACCGAGCAGCTGTGGTGCGTCTACGAGGCCCTGGAGGGCGGGGCAGAGCGGCTGGCCGGCGACCCGGTGGCGGGCCCCTTCGTACGGCCGGAGCTGTTCCGGCTGGCCGCGCTGGAGCGGGACCTGACCCATCTGCGCGGCCCCGGCTGGCGGGCGGGCCTCGCCCCCCTGCCCGCGACGCGGACGTACGCGGCCCGGGTGCGGGAGTGCGCCGAGCGGTGGCCCGCCGGGTATGTGGCCCACCACTACACCCGCTATCTGGGCGACCTCGCCGGCGGCCAGATCATCCGCGACACGGCGGAGAGGACATGGGGTTTCACCCGGAAGGGTGATGGGGTGCGGTTCTATGTGTTCGAGGGGATCCCCAACCCGGCGGCGTTCAAGAGGGCGTACCGGGCGCTGCTGGACGGCATCCGGGCGGACGACATGGAGAAGCAGCGGGTCATCGCCGAGTGCCGGCAGGCGTACGCGCTGAACACGGCGGTCTTCCGGGCGCTGGGCGAGGAGTTCCCGCAGAGCGCGTAGGGGACCGCTTGGGGGGATGGCCGGACGCTCCCTCGCCCTCGCCCTCGCCCGGCGGCTCAGCGCTCCAGGCGGACCCGGCCCCCGACCTCGACCCATCCCTCCGGCTGCGGTGCCGTGAGGATCTGTGAGCCCGCGCCCTGGCGGATATTCAGGGCGCGGCCGAGCCGTGCCGTCAGCAGCAGCGCCGCCGCACCCGTCGCCTCGTCCTCGTCGATGCCGTCGTCCCGGCCGGGGAAGCCTCGCGCCCGGATCCGGCCCGCCGCCTCGTCCTCCCACGCCCAGGCGTACAACCACTCCCCCGGCGGGGGCACCGCCAGGCCGTCCACCTCGGCGGCCGTCGCGTACTGCTTCAGCGTGCGCGGCGGCGCCCACTGCGGGAGGGCCTCGATCCAGCTGAACTCGCCGTCCAGGCGCGCTGCCACCACACCGGCCGGGGTGAGGAGTTCGGGCACGTCGAGCAGCCAGCCCGCACCCACACACGGGTGCCCCGCGAACGGCAGCCGCAGCGTGGGGGTGTAGATGTCGATGACACCGCGCTCGGGATCGTCGACGAAGACGGTCTCGCTGAAGCCGAGCTTCGCGGCGAGCGCCTGCCGGTCGCCGCGCTCGGGGACCGCCGAGCCGTCGCGGACGACGCCCAGTTCGTTGCCGTACCCGCCGTCCGGCCCGCAGAAGACTCGCAGCACGTCGTAGTCAGTCACGCGGGCATTGAAGCACCCTCCACCCACTTGACCATCCCTTGACTTTTATTGGTGTTCACTTTGCGCGGGCGTGACGAAGCCGTGCCTGTGATCCTTTCGTTAGAGCCGAATCGCGGCAGGGGTGGGTACGAGCCAGGGAGGCCTCGGGTAGGTTAGGGCAGCCTCACCAAAGTTTCCCGCCTCAGCCTGGAGCACGTATGCGAGCCGTCCGACTCTCCGTTGTCACCGCAGCCACCGTGGCCGCTCTGACCGCCGTCACGGCCTGCACCGCCAAGAGCGACGCCAAGGACGGCGACGCGATCCGGGTGACGGCCGCCGACTCAACCTGCGACACCTCGGCCAAGTCCGTGCCGGCCGGCCGGGTCACGCTGAAGGTCGAGAACAAGGGCTCGAAGGCCACCGAGGTCGAGATCGTCTTCCCGGACGACCGGATCGTCTCCGAGAAGGAGAACATCGGCCCGGGCACCAAGTACACGCTGACCGCCGAGGTCAAGGCCGGTTCGTACGAGATCGCCTGCCGCCCGGGCATGAAGGGCCACGGCGTGCGGCAGAAGCTGACCGTCACCGGCGGCTCGGTCGCCAAGCGGGACCCGAAGCTGGACCACGCCGTCGCCGACTACCGCGCGTACGCGCAGGGCCAGGCCGACGAGACGCTGCCGCGCGTCGAGGCCTTCGCGAAGGCGGTCAAGGACGGCGACCTGGAGGCCGCGAAGAAGGCCTACGCGCCCTCCCGCATCGGCTGGGAGCGCACCGAGCCGGTCGCCGAGTCCTTCGGTGACATCGACCCGAAGGTCGACACCCGCGCCGACGGCCTGGAGCAGGGCCAGAAGTGGACCGGCTGGCACCGGCTGGAGAAGGCCCTGTGGCAGGACAAGAAGATCGGCACCGAGGAGAAGACCCTCGCCGACCAGCTCGTCACCGACCTTAAGGACTGGCAGGCCCGGGTCGGCAAGGCCGAGATCACCCCGACCTCCATGGCCAACGGCGCCAAGGAGCTGCTCGACGAGGTCGCCACCGGCAAGGTCACCGGCGAGGAGGACCGCTACTCGCACACCGACCTCGTCGACTTCAAGGGCAACGTCGAGGGCGCGCAGAAGGCGTACGAGCTGCTGAAGCCGGTGGCCCAGAAGAACGACGCGGCGCTGACCGGCGAGTTGGACAAGCAGTTCACGGCCCTGAACACGCTGCTGGACAAGTACCGCTCGGACAAGAACTCCTACGACTTCGTCTCCTACGACAAGGTCGGCAAGGACGACCGCAAGGAGCTCTCGGACGCGGTGAACGCGCTCGCCGAGCCGCTGTCGAAGCTCGCCGCCGCGGTCGTGAAGTGAAGCAAGGAGCCGGGACCATGACGGACACGACCACTCCGGAGACCGCCGCCGCCTCCTCCGCACCCTCGCGGCGGGCCCTGATCGGCTGGGGCGGTGCGGGGCTCGCGCTCGGCGCCGCCGCGGCCGGCGGTGCCGTGGCCATGGCTCGTACGGGCGACGACGTGGACCCGGCGGACGCCGCGACGGGTGCCGCCGTCGCTTTCCACGGCGCGCACCAGGCGGGCATCGCCACCCCCGTGCAGGACCGGCTGCACTTCGCCGCGTTCGACGTGAAGACCGACGACCGCGCCGAGCTCGTCCAGCTGTTGAAGGAGTGGACGGCGGCGGCACGGCGGATGACCGCGGGCCAGGCGGTCGGTGAGGGCGCCTACGGCGGGCTCGCCGAGGCCCCGCCGGACGACACCGGCGAGGCGCTGGGCCTCAAGCCGTCGCGGCTGACGCTGACGATCGGTTTCGGACCGTCGTTCTTCGAGAAGTTCGGGCTCAAGGACAAGCGGCCCGAGGCGCTGGTCGATCTGCCCCCGTTCCCGGGCGACAACCTCGACAAGTCCCGCACGGGCGGCGATCTGTGCGTCCAGGCCTGCGCGGACGACCCCCAGGTCGCCGTGCACGCGATCCGCAACCTGGCGCGCATCGGCTTCGGCACGGTCGCCATCCGCTGGTCCCAGCTCGGCTTCGGCAAGACCTCGTCGACCACGCCGGGCGCCCAGACCCCCCGCAATCTCATGGGGTTCAAGGACGGCACCCGCAACATCGCGGGCACGGAGACCGACCGGCTGAAGAAGTTCGTGTGGGTGGGCGACGGCGACGGACCGGACTGGATGACGGGCGGCTCGTACCTCGTCGCCCGGCGCATCCGCATGAACATCGAGACCTGGGACCGCACGTCGCTCCAGGAGCAGGAGGACGTCTTCGGCCGCGACAAGGGCGAGGGCGCCCCCGTCGGCAAGGCCAAGGAGCACGACGAGCCGTTCCTGAAGGCGATGAAGCCCGACGCGCATGTGCGGCTCGCGCACCCCGACTCCAACGACGGGATCACGATCCTGCGCCGCGGCTACTCCTTCACCGACGGCACGGACGGACTGGGCCGCCTGGACGCGGGCCTGTTCTTCCTCGCCTACCAGCGCGACCCCCGCAGGGGATTCATCCCGCTGCAGCGCAGGCTCGCGGCGTCCGACGCACTCAACGAGTACATCCAGCACGTGGGTTCGGCCGTCTTCGCGATCCCCCCCGGCGTCCGCGACAAGGACGACTGGTGGGGACGGACCCTGCTGACCAAGGAGGCGTAGCCCGTGTTCTCGAACTATCTGATCGGCCTGCGCGAGGGGCTCGAAGCCAGCCTCGTCGTCTGCATCCTGATCGCCTATCTGGTCAAGACCGGCCGCAGGGAGGCCCTGAAGCCGATCTGGACCGGTATCGGCATCGCGGTCGCCATCGCGATGGGCTTCGGCTGCGTCCTCGAATTCGGTTCCCAGGAGCTGACGTTCAAGGCGCAGGAGGCGCTCGGCGGCTCACTGTCGGTCCTCGCGGTGGTTCTCGTGACCTGGATGGTCTTCTGGATGCGGCGCACCGCACGGCATCTGAAGGCCGATCTGCACGGCAAGCTGGACGCGGCCCTGCGGATGGGCACGGCCGCGCTGGTCGCCACGGCGTTCCTGGCCGTGGGCCGCGAAGGCCTGGAGACCGCGCTGTTCGTGTGGGCGTCGGTGCACGCGGCCAGCGACGGCACCCCGCGCCCGCTCATCGGGGTCGCCCTGGGTCTGGCCACCGCGGTCCTCCTGGGCTGGCTGTTCTACCGCGGCGCCCTGAAGATCAACCTCGCCAAGTTCTTCACCTGGACCGGCGGCATGCTGGTCGTCGTAGCCGCGGGCGTGCTCGCGTACGGCTTCCACGACCTTCAGGAGGCCGGCTGGCTCCCGGGCCTGACGAATCTGGCCTTCGACATCAGCGGCGTCATCCCGCCGGACAGCTGGTACGGCACCCTGCTGAAGGGCGTCTTCAACTTCCAGCCCGACCCGACGGTGCTTCAGCTCACGGTGTGGGGCCTGTATCTCGTCCCCACGCTCGCGCTCTTCCTCTCCAGGATCGGCCTCAAGCCGGTCGGGACCAGGCAGCAGACCGCGCCTCCACCGGTGCGCGACACGGTCTGACGGGGTGCCGGCCGCCGTCGGCGGTGTCACGGTGCGGACGCGGTAGGGGATCTGGCCGCTCGCCGCTCGCCCCGCCCCGGTAGGGTTCGCCTCCGGGAAGGGGAAGGTGAAGATCACTGATGAGCAGGGATCGCGGGGATCGCAGCCCTCGAATGCTTCGTAGTCTCAGTCCTCGAACGCTGGGCGGTCGCGGCCGCTTCGCCCTGGCGACGACGGTGGCCGCCGCTGTGTCCATGACGGCGAGCGGCTGCGTCGTCGTCCACGGGGAACGCGAGGTCGTGCCCACGGCGACCAGGGCGGAGGCCGCCCACGCGCTCAAGGACTTCCTCACCGCCTACAACAAGGCGGACAAGACCTACGACCGTTCCCAGGACGCCGACCGGGTCACCGGCGCCCTCGCCGCCATCGACGGGGGCAAGCTCGAGGCGGGGCACAGGAACAACCCGAACGGCAATCCCGGGCACGTGCCGCTCAAGCTCAGCGACGCCACGTTCACGATCCCCAAGAAGGCCGGCTGGCCCCGCTGGTTCGTCGCCGACACCCATGCCAACAAGGGCAGCGTGGACGCCCATTGGCTGTTCGTCTTCACCCGCTCCGACCCGGACAAGGTGTGGGCGGTGTCGTATCTGACGATTCTCGGGGCCGATGACGTGCCGACGTTCGAGAAGGACAAGGACGGCTGGGCCGAACCCGTCACCGCCGACGACACGGCGCTCGCCGTGCGCCCGCGCGGTCTCTCGGCGGCGTACACGTCGTATCTCCGGAACGGCGGGGACGCCTTCGCGCCCGGCACGCACACCTCGCAGTGGCGGGACACCCGGCTGAAGAACGCGCGCAAGCCCGGGCTGGCCCGGCAGTACCTCGACGAGCCGCTGACCAGCGGCACGTACGCCCCGGTGGGACTGCGCACCACCGACGGCGGCGCGCTGGTGTTCTTCGCCACGCGCCACTACGAGAAGCAGACGGCCGCGCCGGGCGTGAACATCAACGTCAGTGACGCGAACATCAAGGCCCTGGTGACCGGTGAGGTCAAGCAGTCGCTGACGCTGGAGTTCGTCTCCAACCAGGCGGTGCTGGACCCGGCGCGCGGGAAGGTGCGGTTCCTGAGCCGGGTGGTGGGGCTGACGGGCGCGAAGGGGGAGTAGATGGCCCGGTGTTCCGGCTCAGCGCCGGTGCGGCCAGCCCGCGAGCCGCTCCTCGGAGGCGTCCCCGGCGTATCGCGCGCACGCGTCCGTCAGGAGCTCCAGCAAGGTCAGCGGGTCCGGCAGCGCGTGCTCCGGCCCGCGTACCCACTCGACCGTCAGATCACCGGGCAGCTGCGCGGGCGGCACGAGCACGTAGGAGCCCCGGCAGTGCCAGCGCAGGCCCGGGTGCTCGTCCATGGTCTCCGGGTGGCAGTCCAGCTCGCACGGCCACCACTCGTCCTCGTCCTCCGGGGTGCCGCGGGTCAGGGTGAAGAACAGCATGCGTCCGTCGCCGGTCGTGGCGACCGGTCCGACCTCCACGCCGGCGGCGAGCAGCCGCTCCAGTGCCTCCTCGCCGGCCTCCCGCGGGACGTCCAGCACGTCGTGCACCATGCCGGTCGCGGTGATGAAGTTCGCCTCGGGCTGGTGCCGGGCCCAGCGCTCGACCTGCGCCCGGTCCGTCGTGGACTGGGTCTGCCAGGCGAAGGAGACGGGGTGCCGGGCGGGTGTGGGACAGCCGATGCGGTCGCAGGAGCAGCGGTAGCCGACGGGGTGCGCGGCGGGCGCGAGCGGCAGTCCCGCGGCGGCGGCAGCCAGCAGCATCGCCTCACGGCCGCCCTCGTCGGCGTCCTCCTTGAGACGGGCGGGACGGCGTCCACGCAGCCACTGGGAGATCCTGCCCTGCCCGCCCGCGCGGCGGCCGAACTCTGCGCTCATCTATCCCCTCGCCTACTGCCGTGGTCGGGACGTATCCCCCTATGGTCGCACCATCCTGCGCCGCGGGTGACCGGCGCCCCCGTGCGGGGCGGCCGGGGCGATGCCGATGGGGGGCCGGTATGAGGAGCCATTGCGGGATTTACCGCGATGTGTCCGGCGGGCGGGGTGAGCGTCGGGTGCCCGACGGGGTGTCTGTCCGTACTGGCGTACAACCGGGACTTCTCCGGGGCCCGCGGCTCCGGCCGGGGTCCCGGCCCGGCCTCGGTCTAGTCCGCGTGCGGCGGGGGCCATGGGTCGCCCCAGTCCGTGTCGCGGGCCGCCCGGTAGAGGGGGCCGTGCCGTTTGCTCACGGTCTCGCGGTGCAGGAACTCGTCCGGGCCGCACAGGTCGAGGAGCACCTGGCCCTTGCGGATCTGCGGTCTGCGGACGACCCGGGAGGCGGCGGGTTCCACCGGGAAGCGGGCGGCGGCGACATAGCTGAACTTCTCGTCCTCGTACGCCAGTGAGCCGCCCTTGACCTGCCGGTGCAGCGAGGAACGGCTGACCCGGGCCGAGAAGTGGCACCAGTCCTCGCCGGGCACGATGGGGCAGGCCGCGCTGTGCGGGCAGGGGGCGGCGACGCGGAAACCGGCGCCGATCAGACGGTCGCGGGCCTCGATGACGCGGGCGTAACCGTCCGGGGTGCCGGGTTCGACGACCACGACGGCCTGCGCGGCGGCCGCGGCGGCGTCGACGACCGCGGCGCGGTCGGCGTCGGCCAGCTCGCCGAGGACGTAGGAAACCGTGATGAGATCAGTGCTCTCCAGAGAGAGCGCCGATCCGATACGGGAGCGGCGCCACTCGGCGGCCTTCAGCGCCGGGTTGGCGGCGGCGATCTCCCGTCCCAGCGCGAGCGCCGGCTCGGCCCAGTCGAGCACGGTGACCGGGCGCTCCCCGTCCCAGGTCGCACTGACGGCCCAGGTCGCCGCGCCGGTGCCGCCGCCGACGTCCGTATGGGCGGCCGGCGCCCATCCGGGCGCGGCGTCGGCGAACGCCGCCAGCGCCGAAGACACCGCCTCGAATGTCGCGGGCATCCGGTAAGCGGCGTAGGCGACGACGTCCGAGCGGTCCCGCAGCACGGGCGCGTCCGTCGGGGTGCGGCCCCGGTAGTTGGCGATCAGCCGCTCCACGGCCTGCGCGGCCTGCTTGGGCGGAAGCCCGTCGAGCAGCCCGGCGAGGGCGGCGCGAAGGGTGTCGGCTGGGGAGACGGGGGCGTTCACCCAGCGATTCTCTCAGGTGCCCCGGACCGCCCGCGCCAGCCGATCCCCCGCCGCGGCACGCACCCGGTGGTCCGGGTCCCGGCGGCGGGGATGGACCGTGTTCGCGAGGAGGACGAGGAACGTGTCCGTGGCCGGGTCCAGGACCAGGGACGTGCCCGTGAAGCCGGTGTGGCCCGCCGCGCCCCGGCCCGCCAGCGCGCCCATGAACCACGGCTGGTCGACCGCGAGGCCCAGACCCGGCGGGGTGAGCATCAGCTCGACGAAGTCGGGGCCCAGGATGCGGGCGCGCCCGTAGGCACCGCCGGACAGCAGGGTGCGGCAGAAGACGGCCAGGTCCCGTGCCGTCGAGAAGAGGCCCGCGTGCCCGGCCACCCCGCCGAGCGCCCACGCGTTCTCGTCATGGACCACCCCCCGCAACATGCCCCGGTCCGCCTTGGCCCACGGTCGCCGCTGGTCCTCCGTCGCCGCCGCGTCCGGGCACGGCCCGAAGCCCGTCGCCGCCATCCCGAGCGGGCGGGTGACGCACTCATGGACGAGCACGCCGAGTGTGCGGCCGGTGATGCGTTCCAGGACGTGCTGCAACAGCAGCAGGTTCAGGTCCGAGTAGCGGTAGGTGCCGGGTGGGCCGACCGGGACCTCCGCGCGCAGCAGTGCGAGCCGGGCCGCGTCCGACGGGCAGTCGTACAGAGGGAGTTCGGGCCGCAGTCCGGAGGTGTGGGTGAGCAGCTGCCGTACGGTGATGCCGCCTTCCGCAGCCGCGTGGAAGTCCGGCAGGTAGTTCGCCACGCGCGCGTCGATGCCGAGCGTGCCTCGCTCCAGTTGCTGCATGGCGGCGACCGCCGTGAACAGCTTGGTGAGCGAGGCCAGGTCGAAGGGGGTGTGCACGGTCATCGGCACCCGCGCCTCCGGCGGCAGTTCGACGCCCCGATCCGTCTCCGCGTCGTACGCGGCGTACCGGACCGCCCATCCCGCCGCCTCCTCCACGGCGATCACCGGGCCGCGTCCGGCGATCACCACGGCGCCCGCCGCCCAGGGGCGCTCCCCGCCGACGGCGTCGCGCAGGTCCCGTACGAGAAGACGCAGTTCCTCCGGATCGAGCCCGGCCCGCTCCGGCGTGTCGATGCGCAGTCTCGGCGCGCTCAGCTCTCCTCCCCCGGGGTCTCGGCCGTGTGGGTGTTCCAGGGACGGCACAGTGCCACGAAGCAGGCGACCGCCACCAGTGCTGCCGCCAGTTGGACGACGGCCATCGGGACGGCGGTGTTCTCGCCTGCGATGCCGACGAGCGGCGAGGCGACGGCACCGATGAGAAAGGAGGAGGTGCCGAGCAGCGCGGAGGCGGAACCGGCGTGGTGACGGGTGCGCATCAGGGCCAGCGCCTGGGTGTTGGGAAGGGTGAAGCCCATCGCCGACATGAGGACGAAGAGCGCGGCGGCGACCGGTGCCAGGCCGACGCGCCCCAGGGCGCCCGTCGCCATCAGCAGCAGCGCGGCGGCGGCGAGCGTGACCACCGTGAGGCCCGCCGTCAGCACCTTGTCCAGGCCGACCCGGCCGACCAGGACCTTCCCGTTGATCTGCCCGGCGATCACGAGTCCCACGGAGTTGAGGCCGAACAGCAGGCTGAAGGTCTGCGGGGAGGCGCCGTAGATCTCCTGGATCACGAACGGGGAGGCGCTGACGTAGGCGAAGAGCGCGGCGAAGGCGAAGCCGCCCGCGAGGGTGTAACCGGTGAAGGCGCGGTCGGCGAGCAGGGCCCGCATGGAGCGCAAGGTCGCGCCCACTCCCCCGCCGTGCCTGCCCGCCGGGGGAAGCGTCTCGGGCAGCCTCGTCCACACGAGCGCGGCGAGCGCGAGCGCGACGGCCGTGAGAACGACGAAGACACCGCGCCAGTCCGTGAAGCGCAGGATCTGGCCCCCGATCAGCGGCGCGACGATGGGCGCCACCCCGGAGATCAGCATGAGGGTGGAGAAGAAGCGGGCCATGGCCACGCCGTCGTACAGATCGCGGACGACGGCGCGTGCGATCACGATTCCGGCGGCTCCCGCGAGCCCCTGCACCAGCCGGAACGCGATGAGCGTCTCGACAGAGGGCGCGAGCGCGCACAGCAAGGTGGCGACGAGGTAGACGGCCAGACCCGCGAGCAGCGGGCGTCGTCGGCCCCACTTGTCGCTCATCGGGCCGACCAGCAACTGGCCGAGCGCCATGCCGGCGAGGCAGCCGGTGAGGGTGAGCTGCACGGTCGCGGCGGGCGCGTGCAGGGACGTGGTGACCTCCGGCAGGGACGGGAGGTACATGTCCATGGCCAGCGGGGTGGTGGCGGTGAGCGCGCCGAGGAGAAAGGTGATGAGGGGGCCGGTACGGGGCAGCGCGGCACCGGCCCGGGCGGGGGGCGGCGACGGCGTGGTGGCGGTCGGCGGCGGTGCGGCGGGCGCCGTCGCCTCCGCCCCGGGTATGTGGTCCTCCGGCTCTCTGCGGTGATGTGCGGTGCGGCCCCGCTCGGCCATGAGCCCCTCCCTCTCCTCGCGGTCCGCCCTCCATGCTCTCAGCTCGTGCGGGGTGGCGGGCGCAAGAGGTCGCGGGCCGGGCCCCTACGCTGCGGGTCCATGACGGACAGACAGACGAGGATCGCCGTGGTGACCGGCGCGGGCTCCGGTATCGGCCGCGCGGTCGCCGTGGAACTGCTGCGCGGGGGCTGGTCGGTGGCGCTCGCCGGGCGGCGCGTCGAGGCACTTTCGGAGACGGCCGCGCTCGTGCCCGGGGGCACCGCGCTGGCCCGGCGCGCGGACGTCTCACGGCCCGACGAGGTGACGGCCCTGTTCGGGGCCGTACACGACCGGTTCGGGCGGCTCGACCTGCTCTTCAACAACGCGGGGACGTTCGGTCCCGGCGGCGTTCCGGTGGAGGAGCTCTCCTACGACGCCTGGCGGCACGTGGTGGACACCAACCTGAACGGCGCGTTCCTGTGCGCGCAGGCCGCGTACCGGCAGATGAAGGACCAGTACCCCCAGGGCGGCCGGATCATCAACAACGGCTCCGTCTCGGCGCACGCGCCCCGACCGCACTCGGTGGCGTACACGGCGACGAAGCACGCCCTGACCGGCCTGACCAAGTCCCTCTCGCTGGACGGTCGCCCGTACCGCATCGCGGTCGGTCAGATCGACATCGGTAACGCGGCGACCGAGATGACGGCCCGCATGAGCGAGGGGGTTCTCCAGGCGAACGGGGAGGTCGCGGCGGAACCCGTGATGGACGTGGCCGACGTGGCGCGCACCGTGCGGCACATGGCGGAGCTGCCGCTGGAAGCGAATGTGCAGTTCGCGACGGTGCTGGCGACGACGATGCCGTACGTGGGGCGCGGCTGACCCGGCCCGCGGTTGGGAGACCGTTCAACCTCCACAAGCGGAATGTGGAACTTCGTCCCACGAGGGCCGGTGTCGGGCTTATGCTCAAAACTCCTCCACCAGAGCTTCACAGTTGGAGCGGCGAGGTTCCGAACGACCACACCAGGGGGCGGCAGCCGTTCCGCGGACCGGCAAGGGGTGGACCCCGCTTGGGACCGCGGGGTGCGCACGGATCGCGGAACGGCTGCCCACATCTGGACTCGACGGCGGCCGGTGACACACCGTGCCGACTCCGATGACGCATGCGCGCGACGCCGGTGGGGCGCACGACGCGCCCCGGCGTTGCCCCGGCCGCCACTCGAACGGCACCGTGGACGGGCCGCGACTGTGGGGGCGGTGGGACGGTGAGTACGGAAGGAACCGTTCCTGCCGTCCGGCCCGGGAGTGATCGTGGACTGTGTCGACCGACGTGACGTGGGATTGCTGTTGCTCAGGCTGGGAACCGGCGGAGTGCTGGCCGCGCACGGCGCGCAGAAGCTGTTCGGCTGGTTCGGCGGCGGCGGTATCGAGGGGACCGGACAGTTCATGGAGGCCGTGGGCTTCCAGCCGGGAAAGGCGAGTGCGACGGCGGCCGGGCTCGCGGAGGCGGGCGGCGGGGTGCTGCTGGCTCTGGGTCTCGCGACGCCGGCGGCGGGCGCGGCGGCAGCGGGTGCGATGGCGGGGGCGTCAGCGGTGCATGTACCGAACGGGTTCTTCGCCCAGAGCGGCGGCTACGAGCACGCGGCGTCCCTCGGCCTCACGGCGGCGAGCCTGGCGATCACGGGTCCCGGTCGGCTCTCCGTGGACGCCCTGTTCGGACACGCCGTGAACCGCGACTGGATGGTCCCGGCGGCGTTCGCGGTGACGGCGGCGGCCACGGCACTGGTGATCGGGGCACGGAACAAGCGGCTGCGGAGAAGGACGGAAGGGGAGCAGGAGTCCCTGTTCGACGAGTAGCCGCAGCCCCGGTTCGCAGGGGAGCCGCAGCCGCTGTCGAAGGAGTGGGCGCAGCCCAGGTCCGACGCCCGGCCGCCGCATGGCACGCTGGGGGGATGAACGACGATGCCCCAGCGGACCTCTGGGACGCGATCGGCCGACTGCACGCCTGGCTGGACGCGCACCGCGCGCACGACGGCCCGGACGGCCTGCTGCTGCGGATCCTGAAGCTGTCGGAGGAGGTCGGCGAGGTCGCCGAGGCGGTGATCGGCGCGACGGGTCAGAACCCCCGCAAGGGCACGACGCACAGCTGGGAGGACGTCCAGGCGGAGCTGTGCGATGTGGTGATCACGGCCTTGGTGGCGCTGCGCACGATGACCCCGGACGCGCGCGAGGTGTTCACGGCCCACCTGGAGCGGGTCACGGCACGCTCGCTTCCCGCGCCGGTCACGGGGCCCGATCGCGCAGCCCCAGACCGGCCTTGACAAGGGCCGCAACCTCCGGGAGCCGCTCCTCCACATAGAAGTGGCCGCCGCGGAACACCGCGACCTCGGCCCCGGTGACTGAGTACTCGGACCAGCCCTTGGCCAAGTCGGCGGTGGCCACGGGATCGCTGTCGCCGACGAGCGCCGTCACGGGGCAGCGCAGCCGGGGCCCGGGCTCCCAGACGTAACGCCGCAGTGCGCGGTAGTCGGCGCGTATCGCGGGCAGGACCAGCGCCATGAGGTCGGGATCCGCCAGAACGGAACTATCAGTTCCGCCGAGGGCCCGCAGCTCCCTGACGACATCGTCGTCGCTGTCCGCGTACCGGCCCTCGAGCGCGCGGTCACCGGGCGGGACCTGAGCCGAGACGAACAGCCGGTGCGGCCCCGCGACCGACCACCGTTCCAGGCAGCGCGCCGCCTCATAGGCGATCAGGGCGCCCATGCTGTGCCCGAACAGGGCGTACGGGGCCAAGGCCAGGGGGGACAGCGCCCGGGCGACCTGCTCCGCCAGGTGGGTGATGTCCTCGGCCGGAA
The DNA here is from genome assembly GCF_040643755.1 of Streptomyces sp. NPDC047079. Lineage (NCBI taxonomy): Bacteria > Bacillati > Actinomycetota > Actinomycetes > Kitasatosporales > Streptomycetaceae > Streptomyces > Streptomyces sp. NPDC047079. The sequence continues at coordinate 33,316 of NZ_JBEYUZ010000006.1, read as the reverse complement.
CCTCACCGAGGCGCTCCTGGCGGCCCGGGTACTGCACGGCGAGGACGTCGACGTCGGGTGCGAGTTCCCGGGAGAGCGGCACGAAACTGCTGGCGGCACCGCCGGCATGGGGGAAGCAGACCAGTCGCGGCGCGCCGACCGCGCTCTCGTCGAAGCGCCGAAGCCACTTGCCGCCCATCTTCCCCACCCCTCGTTCGCCTTCTCTCACCCGCGGCCGCCGGGCCACTCGTTCAGGTCGGACGTGACGGTCACAGGCCCAGCGGCCCTGGGCCGTAGGAGTGCGTCAGCCACCCGTCGTCATAGATCGTCTCCAGGTAACTGCCGCCGAAGTCCGGTGAGACGGCCACCGCGGTCAGCTCCTCGGCCTCTTGGCCGCGCCGTTCCAGCCAGGCCAGCGCACCGCTGAGGACCGTGCCGGTCGAGCCGCCGAAGAGGAAGCCGTGGTCCACGAGTCTGTGGCACATCCTGACCGTGTCCGGCTCGGCGACATGGACGACGTCGTCCACCAGCGACGCATCGAGGATCTGCGGGCGGACGCCGGTGCCGAGCCCCGGGATCAGCCGGGGGCCGGGCTGTCCGCCGAACGTCACGGAACCCACCGTGTCCACGGCCACCACGGTCACCGACGGAAGGTTCTCACGGAAGTAGTTGGCGCATCCCATGAGCGTTCCCGTGGTGCCGGCCCCGATGAACAGCACATCCACCTCGGGGAATGCCTTGGCGATGGCCGGGGCGGTCGTCCGGTAGTGGGCCGTCCAGTTTCCCGGGTTGGCGTACTGGTTCAGCCACAGGTAATCGGAGTTCTTCTCGAGTAATTCCTGTACACGGGCGAGCCGGGCGCCCAGGAATCCACCCCTGGGATCTGGTTCCGTGACGACGTGGACCTCACTGCCGAGCGTCTCCATGAGTCGCCGGGCGTTGGGTGTGCAGCGGACGTCGGTCACGCAGACGAAGCGGTAGCCGTGGCTCGCGGCGACAATACTCAGGGCAACGCCCATGTTTCCGGACGAGGATTCGATCAGGGTGCCGCCGGCCCGTATTTCACCCGACCGTTCCTTCGCCTCGACCATTTCGGCAGCGGCCTTTAATTTGATCGACCCGGCGAAGTTGAATCCCTCGCATTTCAGGAAGACTCGACACCCGAGGCTCGGCCGGAGATCGACATACAGGTCTTCCACGTTGAAATCTACGGGGTTCGAGATGATAGTCGTCATCTGGTGCAGCCCAATCTCGTCCGCGAGGAGTACGCGACCCCGGAAACAGCGCTCCCCTGACCGCCTGCCGATCATCGCCACGGCGCCAATATTTGACCTATAGCGGAGCTATCCACCCCTCCACGAAGGCCGGATATCGTCGCATGCTACTAAACGTAAGCACCTGCAACTAATGTTTTGCAGGACGGCCATCAGGGCGGCCTTGAGGCCCTGACCAGCGATCACCACCATGTCAGCGATCGCTACAACGTCGGACATAACCGTCTTCTTCGGAGGCAAGTAAGAAAAGAGAGACGTCCGCTCTACGCCCCTTCCGCCAGGGGAATTGTTCGGCCTGTCCCGTCGGCGTGTCACATCCGTGGACCCTGTTTTCGACCTTGACTGGACCTTGAAGGCGGGATTAGAGTTCCCGAGTGGCGTGGCTTAATTGACATGCCGTCCGACCATTGGGAGCGACGGGGGAACGGGGCTCTACATGCCTTTTCATCAACAAGCAGACCGACCATCTGCCTGTCTCGCGGCGCACCTGTGCGCGCCCGCGTCTTCCTTCCCCTGGGATTCCTGAGGATTCTCTGAGAATCCGCTGTGCGCGACACGGTTCCCTGCATTTGAACAGGAGAACAGACCCGTCCCACCGGACGGTGAATAGTCGTGCCCGCCCGTCAAAGGGAAGTCTTGCGCCTCGACACCCACTGTTCGACCCGTACGGCCAGTAAGGAGCGCACCACGTCATGGAGTTCAAGATCCTGGGTCCGGTCAGCGTATGGTCTGAAAACACGGAAATTCCGCTCAGTGGAACAAAGCAGCGCACCATGCTCGCCGCGCTACTCCTGGCAGACGAAAGAGTCGTTCCGGACTACCAGCTGAGCCATGTGTTATGGGGGAACGAGCCACCGTCCACCCATCAGGCGCAGATCTACACCTATGCGTCACGGCTGCGACTGCACCTGGAAAACCATGCGGAAATAGTGCGCAAAGGCTCTGGTTACATGATGCGCATCATCGCCGGCTGGTTCGATTACAGCGCCTTCAGTACTCTGTGCCGCGCCGGGCGCTCCGCCCTGCACGCCGGCGGCTACGCCGAGGCCGCCGACAAACTTCGCGCCGCTCTCGGTCTCTGGCACGGACCGACCCTCACGGATGTGACCGACCACCTGGGCGAGGCCGAGAGACCCATCATCGAAGAGGCCTACATGGAGGCTCTGGAGAGCCGCATCTTCGCCGACCTCGCGCTCGGCCGGCACGACCGGCTCGTCTCGGAGCTTGTCGGCCTGGTGCAGGCGCATCCGCTGCGCGAAAGCCTCCGGGCGCAGCTCATGCTGGCCCTCTACGCGAGCAACCGCCAGGCCGAGGCGTTCGCCGTGTTCCACGAAGGACGCCAACAGCTGAAGGACGAGCTGGGCGTCGACCCGGGCTCGGCGCTGCGCCGCGCGTACGCGGCCATCCTGGCCGGCCGTGTCGACCGTACCTGGTACAAGGATTTCGTCGGCGCGGACGCCCAGAGCGCGCCCGCCGGGCGGCAGCCAGCCGGTCCGCTCACCGGGATGGCGATGCGCATGCCCGCCATCACCCTCGCGTCCGGCGCGTCCGTCAGCTCCGCCTGACCGACGTCCTGGGTGGCCGGGCCCGAAGTCCCCGCGCGTCCGCGGGCTCGGGGCGTCCCGGCCACCAAGGGCGTGCTCAGCCGTAGCGTCTCAGCTCACTGAAGAAGCCGGGTACGGTGCCGAGGGTGCCGTCCTCGGTCACCCGGTCGTACACGTACAGGGCCAGGGCCAGGTCGAGGACCCCCAGACCGAACGGGGAGAAGACCACCGGCCGGTCCGCGGGGCAGTCGACCTTGCCGTCGAGCACGCCGACGAGCGTGCCGGCCACGAAGTCGCGGTGGCCCACCCGCTCCTCGGTGAGGTGCAGCGATGTCCGCGCCTTCATACAGTGCTCGGTGTCGTCGGTGATGTTGTGCGCCCCCAGAACGACCTCCGGTGCCAGGTCGCGCAGGGAGATGTGCAGGACGAGGGGGTTGTGCTCGAACCACTCCGGCCTGTGCACATGCGGCTGTCCGGCCACTGTGGCGAACACGATCAGATCGGAGGAGCGGATGAGGTCCTCGGGCAGTTCGTGGACGACGGCATTGCCGCTTCCGCTCCGCTCCAGGTACTCCCGGAAGCCCTGCGCGTGCTCCTCCGAGAGGTCGTGAATGCCCGTCTCGTCGGCGGTGAACCCGCTCGCGGCCAGGTACGTGTGGACATAACGCGCGATCAGTCCCGTGCCGAAGAAGCCGATCCGGCGCGGCCGGCTGCCGCGCCGCTCGCTCAGGGCGGTGGCCGCCAGTGCGGCGGACGCCGCCGTCCGCGCCGCGCTGATGATGGAGCTCTCCAGACACGCGAACGGGTACCCGGTCTCGGCGTCGTTGAGGATGAGCACCGCGGAGGCGCGGGGCAGGCCGGTGGCCACGTTCTCCGGAAAGCTCGAGATCCACTTCAGCCCGTGGACGTGTGCCTCACCCCGCAGGGAGGCCGGCAGGGCGATGATCCGGGCGGAGGGCCGGTCCGGAAAGGTCAGGAAGTAGGAGTCGGGGTTCACGGTCCGGCCCGCGCCGTGCAGCCGGTAGGCCTCTTCGACGGCCCCGATGACCTCCTTTTCCCTGCCCCGGATGACGTCGTGCACCTGGGTGCCCGGGATGACGGCGAAGTCCGGGACCCCGGCCCGGGTCGCTGAAGTACTCACTTGGGGCGCCTTTCGTTCTCGTCTCACGTGTGTTCCACCGGCCTGCGGTCGTCCTTGTGGACAGTGGCCCGCAACTCCGACTCCCTCAGCCGTTCCTCCGCGGTCAGGTCGATCCGGCCCATGGCCAGGCGCAGGACGGGGGGACTCATCAACGAGGTCGCCACCGCGATCAGCACGACGATGGTGTACGTCCCTGTGGTCAGCACACCGAGGCGGAGCCCGACCATGGCCACGATCACCTCGACCACCCCGCGAGCGTTCATTCCGGCTCCGAGCGCGACGGCCTCCCACCGGCTCAGACCGCTGGTCCAGGCCCCGACGAACGACCCGACGAACTTGCCGACGGTCGCGATCAGCAGCAACAGCACGGCGACGAGCAGCACCGTGGGATCGGCGAGCGCCGTGAGGTCCATCCGCAGACCCGCCGTGGCGAAGAACACGGGTGCCAGAACCGCCATGACGAAGGTGCGCAGCGGAGCCAGCCGGCCGAGCACCTCCTTGCCCGCCGTCCGGATGAGCACACCGGCGGTCAGGGCACCGAGAACCGCCTCGAATCCCAGCGCCTGCGTGGCCGCGCTGAGGGCGATGACGATCACGACCGCGGTGCCGAGCGTCACCCCGCCGTCCGAGGAGCGCGCCGACCGGCGCATAGCGCCGCGCACCACGGGCCGGCCGATCAGCGCGGCGGCCGCAATGAACAGCAGCAGACTCGCGCCGGTCCGTACAAGACCGGACGCGTGGAGCCCGGTGGTGGCCATGGCCGTGACGACGGAGAGGCCGAACCAGCCGAGGACGTCGTCGACGGTGCCGGAGATCAGGATGAGCTGACCGACGTTGCGGTGCAGCAGATGGAGGTCCATCAGCGTCTTGGCGATGACCGGAATGGCGCTCACGCACATCGCGATGCCGAGGAACGCCGCGAAGACCGTGCGCCCGGAGCCCTCCGCGAGCAGCGACTCCGGCATCAGCCATCCCGCGGCGACTCCGAGGCCGAACGGGATGACACAGCCGGGCAGGCTGACCCGGACGGCCGCGGAGGCGCGCTTGCGCACCAGCTCGGTGTCCAGATGGAGTCCGGTGACCGCGACCAGCAGGACGACACCGACCTGACCGAACGCGTCGAGCAGATGGGCCTGTTCCGGTGTCCGCGGGAAGAGCCGCGCGAACAGCCCCGGCAGGACATGCCCGAGGAGGGAGGGGCCGAGCAGGACGCCGGTCAGCAGCTCGCCCACGACGGCGGGCAGACCGAATCGCGCCGCCAGCCGCCCGAGCAGCGTGGCGAGCAGCAGCAGAAGACCGACCTGGACGAAGAACAGGGCGAGCGCGTGGCCTCCGAGAGGCGGCACTGGCCCCGCAGCGATCTCCACGGATCCTCCGATCGGGGACGGAGCGAAGCGGCGGCAAGCGGACGGGGTCAGTCGGACATCGCGACCAGCACCCGGCGCGGGCCGGTGTAGGGCCGGCGGCCGTGGGCGACGAGCACGTTGTCGATGAGCAGCAGGTCCCCGGCCTCCCAGTCGACGTCGACGGCGGCCTGGAGTCCGCGGTCGCGCACCTGGGTGACGTAGGCCTCCGGGATGGGCGACCCGTCCGCGAAGGACACCGACTGGGGCAGGTCCCGCTCCGGCATGATCCGGGCCAGGGCGGCCGCCGTCTCGTCGCCGAGTCCCGCGGCGTGCCACTGGTCGGCCTGGTTGAACCAGACCTCCGTGTCCGTAACGGGGTGCCGGACCGTGGCCCGTCTTACCTGCGTCACCCGCAGGCCGCCGTCCGGCTGCCACTCGTACTCGGCTCCGGCGCCGTCGAGGAATTTCTCGACGTCGTCCCGGGAGTCCGTCTCGAAGGTCTCCTGCCAGCTCTTGCCGAAGCCCTGCCCGGAGTGCAGGTTCTGTGTGTAGCGCACCCCCGCGGCGAAGTGCTCCCGCACCTCGGGGTCGAGGGATGCGAGCCACCGCTCGCCGTCCACGACCGGGGTGGCGCCGCCCGACTCGGGAGCGCGCTCGCAGAAGAACAGCAGCCGGGCCGGCCACTGATGGGCGTAGCTCAGCTCGTTGTGCATGGAGATCGTGTACTGCGGCGGGTACTCGGTCGAGGTGTAGACGTTCCGCCCTACCTTGGTGCGCGGCGAGTTGCCGTGGACGTAGGCCAGGCGGTCGGGCAGCAACACGTCCATGACCTCGTCCAGTTCCGCCGGCGTGACGGCGAAGCCGCGGAACACCACGGCCTTCCGGCGGGCCAGCAGGTCCGTCAGGTCGCCGGCGGCGCGCAGGTGGCCGAGCAGTCCGCGCGCCGTGGCCGGGGCGTGGGCGGCGGCCGGGGTGACGACGTGCGGCGCCCACTCGCGGTCGCGGTCTTCCTCCACCTGATTCTCCTTTCGGCTGGAGCGTGCGTCCGAGCCTGGAGAACGCTCCTATATTTCTTCGCTATTCGATCGATACAGGAGTTCGGGGCGGGCCGTATAGGTCGGATATAGCCACTGTCCCCATGGTGACCGGGATCAGGCGTCCTTGCGTCGGAGCCGGCAGGAATCGGCGGGCGCCGACCCCGCGGAAACGGCGAGCAATGGAGTCGAGAATGGGAGAGAGCGACGCGATGCGGCTGCCTTTGTCCGCCGGCCAGCGCGGAATCTGGTTCGCCCATCAACTGGATCCCTCGGGGCGGATGTACACCTGCGCCGAGTACATCCTCATCGACGGCCCCGTCGACCTCACCAGGCTCCGCACCGCCTGGTCCCTCCTGCGTGCCGAGGCCGAGGTGGTGCGCGTCCGGGCCGTGGTGCAGGACGACGGCCTGTGGCAGGTGGTCGACCCGGAGCACGCGGCCGAACTTCCGCTGCTCGACTTCACGGCCTCCCGCACGGCACGGCAGGACGCGCAGCGCTGGATGCACGAGGACGTGCGGCGCCCGATCGAACTGAGCACCGGACCGCTTTCCGCGTTCGCCCTCCTGAAGATCTCGGCGACCAAGGTCATCTTCTACTACCGAATACACCATGTCGCCGTCGACGGATATGGGGTTCATCTGCTGGGCCGGCGCCTGGCCGATATCTATTCGGCACTGGAACGTGGTGAACATGAGCCCGCCCGGGTCTTCGGCTCGCTGGCCGGCCTGTACGCGGAAGAACAGAACTACCGCGCCTCCCGCGATTTCTCGGAAGACCGGTCCTACTGGCTGAACCGGTTTTCCGACCGTCCCGAACCCGCCCGGGTGCCCGGGCCGGCCGAGCCGGCGCCGCTGCCGCGGGACATGCTGCGAACGCGCCTCACCCGCACGCTCGAGCGCGGGGACCTGGACCTGCTGGAGAAGGCGTCGGCGGCGACCGGCTCCACCTGGCAGCTCGTGTTCATGACCGCGGTCGCCGCCTACGTCCGGCGTCTGACCGGTCGTCGCGACGTGGTCCTGGGTGTCCCGGTGACGGCCCGGCGCAGCCTGGCGGCGCGTCGCGTGCCGGGCATGGTGACCAACACGGTGCCGGTGCGACTGGACGTGGCTCCCGGCAGCACCCTCGCAACGCTGGTGCCACGGCTGACGCGCGAGGTCCAAGGAGCGCTGCGGCACGAGCGGTTCCGGCTGGAGGACCTGCACCGGGAACTGGGGCTGGACAGCGACATGAGCGCGCTGCTGGGGCCCATCGTCAACTTCATGCCGTACGGCGGAAAGCTGCGGTTCGGCGATTGCCCGGCCACCTCGCACAACCTGGCCTCGGGTCCCGTCCCCGACCTGTTCGTCACCGTCCGGCCGGACCCGGAGGGCGAGGCGACGACCCTGGTCCTGGAGGGCAACGCCGAACGGCACGACCTCGCCGGCCTGGAGCAACACCTCGCGCGGCTCACGGCTTTCGTCCGGGCGCTCGCCCAGGAGCCGCACGCCGTGATCGAGACGGTCGACGTGCTCTTCCCCAAGGAGCGGGCCCAACTCCTCACCGGCTACAACGCGACGGACCTGCCGCTGCCGGGGGGCACGGTGCCGGAGCTCTTCCGGCGGCAGGCGGCCTCCGCCGCGCGGCGCGTCGCCATCGTGGACGGCACCACCACCCTGTCGTACGGGGAACTGGACGCGCGCTCCGACCGGCTGGCCCGGCAGCTTGCCGAGCGGGGTGTCGGCCCCGAGGACCTGGTGGCGCTCGCCCTGCCCCGCTCCCCCGAGCTGGTGACGGCGATGCTCGCCGTACTCAAAGCCGGTGCGGGATTCGTTCCCGTCGATCTGTCCCATCCCGCCGAGCGGATCGCGTACACGCTGGACGACACCGCTCCCCTCCTCGCGGTCACCACCACCGACGCCCGGTCGCGGCTGCCCGCGTCCCTGCCCTGCCTGCTTCTGGAGGACGGGCGTCCGGCCGGGGGCGCGTTCCGGCCGGGAACGCAACCGGACCCGGAGCAGTCCGCCTACGTGATCCACACCTCGGGCTCCACCGGCAAACCGAAGGGCGTGGTCGTAACCCACCGGGCGTTGCACAACCTGGTCGCCGACCACATCACCCGCTACGGCCTCACCCAGGACAGCAGGGTCCTTCAGCTGGTGTCGCCGGGCTTCGACGTGGCGATGGCCGACATCTGGCCGGCCCTCCTGGCGGGCGCCCGCCTCGTGCTGGCCCCCCGGGGCCAGACCACCACAGGTGAGGCGCTGGCCCGGCTCTTGCGGGACCAGCGGGTCACCCACGCGGCGATCCCTCCGGCGTTCCTCGCCCGGCTTCCCGCGGACGGCCTGCCCGAGCTGCGGGTCCTGATCACCGGGGGCGAACCGCCCGCCCCGGACGTGCTGCGCCGCTGGACCGTCGGTGGCCGGCGCGTCTTCAACGAGTACGGCGTGACGGAGGCGACCGTCACCAGCACGGTGAGCCGGCCGCTGTCCGGCGGGGCCGCCCCGCCGATCGGGGTCCCGGTCGCCAACTGCCGGGTGTATGTGCTGGACGAGGCGCTCATGCCGGTCCTGCCGGGCGCGGTCGGCGAGTTGTACGTCGCGGGCGCCGGAGTGGCCCGCGGCTATCTGCGCCGCCCCCGGCTGACGGCCGAGCGGTTCCTGCCGTGCCCCTACGGCGATCCGGGCTCCCGCATGTACCGCACGGGCGACCTCGTGCGATGGCGCGCCGACGGGCAGCTGGAGTACGCCGGCCGGTCCGACGACCAGATCAAGATCCGCGGTCATCGGGTGGAACCCGGTGAGATCGAAGCCGTGCTCGCCCGCCATCCCTCGGTCGACATCGCGATCGCGACGGTCCGTGAGGACCGGCCGGGCCGCAAGCAGCTGGTGGCCTATGTGCTGCCCACGCGGGACGCCGTACCGGACGCCGACGCGCTGCGCCGGTTCGCGGCCGAGTCCCTGCCCGGCCACATGCTCCCCGCCGCGGTGGTTCCGCTCACCGAGGTGCCCCTGACCCCGAACGGCAAGGTGGACCAACGCGCCCTGCCCGCACCGGACTTCGCCTCCGTCGGCCTGAGACGTCCGCAAGACGCCCGCGAGGAGGCGCTGTGCGCCGTCTTCGCCGAGGTGCTCGGCACTGAGCGGGTCGGCGCCGACGACTCGTTCTTCGACCGGGGCGGCGACAGCATCGCCGCCCTCCAGCTGGTCACCCGGGCACGCGAGCGGGGGCTCGGTCTGGAGCTGGCCGAGGTATTCACGCACCCCTCCCCCGCCGCGCTCGCCCGGCTGGCACGGGAGGTCGGGCCGGGCGCTGCGGGCCAGGTGCCCGACGGGGGTGTGGCCACCCCCGGCCCGGAACCGGTGACGCTGGCCGAGGACGAGCGGGAAGCACTCGCCGCAGCCCACCCCGGGATGACCGACGTCCTGCCCCTGACACCGCTCCAGGAGGGCCTGCTCTTCCACAGCGTCCTGGCCGGGGAGTCCGGGGACGGGGTCGACGCGTACACGGCCCAGCTGCGGCTGGACCTGGAGGGGCCTCTGGACCCGGGGGTGTTGCGGGCGGCCGCCACCGCGCTGGTGGACCGGCACACCGGCTTGCGTGTCGCGTTCCGGCACGCCGACACGTCCCGGCCCGTACAGATCGTGTGCGCGGACGTCCGGCCGCCGTGGGCCCAGGAGGACCTGGCCGGGCTGCCCCCGGACGAGCGTGCCGCGCGGGCGGAACGGCTCGCGGCCCGGGAGCGGGAGCGCCCCTTCGACATGACGGCGCCCCCGCTGCTGCGGTTCCTGCTGCTCAGGCTGGCGGACCACCACCACCGCATAGTGCTGACAACCCATCACATCCTGTGGGACGGCTGGTCCACGGCGATCCTGATCCGTGAGCTGTTCGCCCTGTACGAGCACGGGGGCGCCCCCGGGGCCCTGCCACCCGCCCCGCCGCACAGCGGCTATCTGACCTGGCTGGCCGGGCAGGACCGCGCGGCGTCCCGGCAGGCGTGGGGCGAGGCCCTGCGGGGTCTGGCCGGACCCACGTACGTCGCCCCGGACATGCCGGGGGCGCCGCTTCAGCGGCAGCGCCATCTGGTGCGTGCCCTCGACGAGCGGACCACCGAGGCGCTCGGCGCGCGTACCCGCGCCCGCGGGCTCACGCTCGGCACCGCCGTCCAGGCCGCGTGGGGGCTGCTGCTCTCCCAGATCACCGGCAGCGACGACGTGCTGTTCGGCACCTCGGTGTCCGGCCGGCCACCGGAGCTGCCGGGGGTGGAGAACATGGTCGGCCTGCTCACCAACACCGTGCCCGTCCGGCTGCGGCTGCGGCCCGACGAGCCGCTGCCGGACATGCTCGCCCGGTTCCAGGAGGAGCAGACGCTCCTGCTTCCCCACCACCACCTGCCGCTGGCCGACACGCAGCGGCAGGCGCACGGCCCGGGCCCCGGCCTCGCCCACCGCGACGGCGCCCTCTTCGACACGGCGACCACCTTCGTCACCTACTCCTTCGACACCGCCGGACCCGCCGCCCCGGGCGGTCTGCGTCTCGCCTCGGTCGACGTCGAGGACGGCACCCACTACCCCCTGCGGCTCGTCGCCCTGCCGGGGCGGGCGCTGACGCTGCGCCTCGGGTACCGGCCCGACGCCTTCTCCCGGGCGGAGGCCGGCCGGCTTCTCGACCGGCTGGTCCAGGTGCTCCACACCGCGGCGGACCGGCTGTGAGCCCCGCACGCCCACTGCCTGCACCACCCGACCAGCCGACCGAACACGACCGAGGAGGCGAGGCGGCCTTGCGGACGCCGGACGTATTCATCAAGGGGCTCGGGGTCCACCTGCCCGAAACGACGAGCATCGACGAGGCCGTGGCCCAGGGGCTCTACCCCGCCTTCGAGGCTGAGGTGCACGAGCTGGGCGGCGCCGCGGTGGCAGGGGATCTCCCGGCGCCCGAGATGGCCCTGCGGGCCGCCCAGGAGGCGTGCAAACGCGCCGGCCACCGACCCGACGAGACCGACCTGCTGCTGTACGCCGACTCCTGGCACCAGGGGCCCGACGGCTGGCAGCCGCAGTACTACCTGCAACGGCATCTGGTCGGGGACGAGGCGCTCGCCGTCGAGGTCCGGCAGGGCTGCAACGGCATGTTCGCGGCACTGGAGCTGGGCGCGTGGTTCCTGCGCGGCCGGTCCGGCACGGCGGACGGGAAGGACGCCGGGCGGGCGCCGACGGCGCTGCTCGTCGCGTCCGACAACTTCGGCACACCGATGATGGACCGCTGGCGGATGGGCCCGGGATACGTCGCCGGGGACGCCGGGAGCGCGGTGCTGCTCACCACCCGGCCGTCGTTCGCGCAGCTGCTCGCGGTGGGGTCGGTCACCGTGTCGGAGGCCGAGCAGATGCACCGTGGCACGGAACCGCTGTTCCCGCCGGGGCCGACCACGGGCCGGTCGCTGGACTTCCAGGCCCGCAACGCCGAGTTCAAGCAGGCCGCGCTGGCCTCCGGCAGCGGCACCGGGGCCCTGGTCCGGGTGCACGGCAGAACGCTGGAGCTGGTCGAACGCACCTTGTCCGAGGCCGGAATCGACCTGTCCGACATCACGCGCGTCGCCTACATGAACTACTCGCGGGAGATCGTGGAGCAGCGGTGCATGGCCGCGCTCGGCCTTCCGCTGGAGAAGTCGACCTGGGAGTTCGGCCGGACCGTCGGCCATCTCGGCGCCAGTGACCAGATCGTCTCCCTGGACCACCTCCTCAAGGTCGGCGAACTGGCCGCCGGCGACCACCTGCTGATGCTCGGGGTGGGCCCGGGCGTGACCCTCTCCAGCGCGGTCGTACGCATCCTGCACCCCGCTCCGTGGTGCGGCTGACAAGGCAAGGAGACAAACCAGTGTCTGCTGTTGAACCGATCGCCGTGATCGGGGCCGGGTGCCGGCTCGCCGGCGGCGCGGACTCTCCCGCCGCCTTCTGGGACATGCTGCTCTCCGGCCGCGACGGCATCGGCGCGATGCCGCAGGACCGCTGGGCCGGCTACCGGGCCCTCGGGCCCCGGCACGGTGCCGCGGTCCGCCGCGCCGACATCCCCGGCGGTTTCCTGACCGACATCGAGGGTTTCGACTCCGCCTTCTTCGGTCTCTCCCCGCGGGAGGCGGAGCTGATGGACCCGCAGCAGCGGCTGCTGCTCGAGGTCGTGTGGGAGGCGCTGGAGCACGCGGGCATACCGCCGCACAGCCTGGCCGGCGGCGACACCGGGGTCTTCGTCGGGATCGGCTCGGACGACTACGGGCGACGGCTGCTGGAGGACCTCCCGACGATCGAGGCGTGGACGGGCATCGGCAGCGCCCTGTGCGCGGCCGCCAACCGGATCTCCTACGCCCTCGACCTGCACGGCCCGAGCATGGCGGTCGACACCGCGTGCTCCGCCTCGCTCGTCGCCACCCATCTGGCCTGTCAGAGCCTGCGCACCGGGGAGAGCGGCATCGCCCTCGTCGGCGGGGTGAACCTGATCGTCGGACCCGGGCTGTCGCTCACCCTGGAGTCCGCGGGCGCCACCGCGCCGGACGGCCGGTGCAAGCCCTTCGACGCGTCGGCCGACGGCTACGGGCGCGGCGAGGGCGGCGCCGTGCTCGTCCTCAAGCGCCTCGCAGACGCCCGGCGCGACGGTGACCGGGTGCTCGCCGTGATCCGCGGCAGCCACGTCGCCCAGGACGGCCGCACCAACGGCATCATGGCGCCGAGCGGTACGGCCCAGCGGCAACTGCTCGAGGAGACCCTGCGCCGCAGCGGTGTCGACGCCGGCAGCGTCGACTACGTCGAGGCGCACGGCACCGGCACCCGGCTGGGCGACCCGCTGGAGGCGGGCGCGCTGTCCGCCGTGTACGGCTCCGGGCGCACGGCCGGCGGCGAGCTGCTGATCGGCTCGGTGAAGCCCAACATCGGCCACCTGGAGGCCGGGGCGGGGGCGGCCGGCCTGCTCAAGGCCGTACTCGCCCTGTCGCACGGCGAGATCCCGCCGACCCTGAACCACAGCAAGGGCAACCCCGCGATCGACTGGGAGCACAACGGACTGCGCGTGGTCACCGAGCGCACCCCCTGGCCGGACCGCGACCGGCCGCGACGCGCCGCCGTCTCCGGGTTCGGCTACGGCGGCACGATCGCCCACGTCCTGCTGGAGCAGGCACCGGTCGACAGGACACCCCAGGCGCCGGCAGCCGACGGCGCGGATGCCGTACGGCTGTTCCCGCTGTCCGCCAGGTCCCGGGCGGGACTGCGCGCCTACGCACGGGATGTGGCCGCATGGCTCACCGGCGCCGGGCGGGACGCCGGTCTGGACGCGGTGGGTCACACCCTGGCGCTGCGCCGCTCCCACCTGGAGCACCGGGCCGCTTTCGTCGCCGCGGACCGAGCGGAGCTGGTCGCCGCGCTGCGCCTCGTCGCCGACGGCGAGCAGTCCCGTCAGGCGGTGGTCGGCACCGTCCCGGCCGACCGGGGCCGGGGACTGGTCTGGGTCTTCTCCGGCCACGGCTCGCAATGGGCCGGGATGGGCCGCGAACTGCTGGCCGCTGAGCCCGCGTTCGCGGAGGCGATCGACGAACTCGAGCCCGTCTTCCAGGAGGAGATCGGCTTCTCGCCGCGGCAGGTGCTGCTCGACGGCGACTTCGAGACCGTGGACCGCATCCAGACCATGATCTTCGCGGTGCAGATCGGACTGGCCGCGGTCTGGCGGTCGTACGGGGTGGAACCGGAGGCCGTCATCGGTCATTCGGTGGGGGAGATCGCGGCGGCCGTGACCGCCGGGGCGTTGTCCGTGACGGACGGCGCCAAGCTGATCTGCCGCCGCTCGCGGCTGCTGCGGCGAGTGGCCGGCCAGGGCGCGATGGCCATGGTGGGCCTGTCCCTCGAGGAGACCGTCGAGCGGCTGGGCGGCCGGGAGGACGTCGTGGCGGGCATCTCCGCCTCGCCGGGCTCCACCGTCGTCTCCGGCGACCGCGCGGCCGTCGAGGCGTTGATCGACGCATGGCGGGCCGATGATGTACAGGTGCGGCGGGTGGCATCCGACGTCGCCTTCCACAGCCCGCAGATGGACGCGCTCGTGGACGACCTCGCCACCGCGGCGCACGACCTGTCTCCGCGCACGCCGCACATCCGGATGTACAGCACCGCACTGCCCGACCCGCGCCGGACGCCCGCCGCGGACGGCGCCTACTGGGCGGCCAACCTGCGCAACACGGTCCGCCTGGCGGCGGCGACCAGGGCCGCCGCGGAGGACGGCTACCGGGCGTTCCTGGAGATCTCCGCCCACCCGGTGGTGGCCCACTCCCTCAACGAGACGCTGGGGGACCTGGACGTCGAGGACGTGTTCGTGGGCTCCTCGCTGCGCCGCGACCAGCCCGAGCCGGTGTCCCTGTGCTCGGCGCTTGCCGCCGTGCACACCGCGGGCCTGCCGCTGGAGTGGGCCCGGCTGCACCCTTCTGGTGGCCTGGTCACCCTGCCGACGGCGCCCTGGCAGCGGCAGCCGCACTGGCGCGACACCTCCGCGCCCGCCGCCGCAGGAGGCCTGGAGCACGACGTCGACTCCCACACCCTGCTGGGCGCGCCGGTGTCCGTGTCCGGCCGCCCGCTCAAGCTGTGGCGTACCCACCTGGAGGACGCCAACCGCCCCTACCCGGGCAGCCACACCATCGACGGGGTGGAGATCGTCCCCGCGGCCGTGCTGCTCAACACCTTCCTCGGCGTGCCGGGCGACGCCTCGGCCGGGGCGCTGCGCGAGGTCGCGCTTCAGGTGCCGCTGACCGTCGACGAGCGGCGCGAACTCCAGGTGGTGTCCGAGGACGACACCCTACGGATCGCCTCCCGCGCCGCGGGCGGCGACGGCGACTGGCTCGTGCACACCACCGCCGTGACCGCCGCCGATGAGGCGACACCGCTCGGCACACTGCCTCCGGCACCCGTCGGCGCGATCGCCGCGGATCCGGCCGGGATACTGCGTCATCTGGCCTCCGTGGGCGTCCCCACCATGGGCTTCGACTGGTCCGTGCACACCCTGCTACGGGCCGACGGCGTGCTGCACGCCCGGGTGCGGGCCGAGCAGCCGGAGCGGGCGCCCGCCACCTGGGCCCCGATCCTGGACGCCGCCCTGTCCATCGCCCCCAGCGCCTACCCGGGCCCGGCGACGCTGCGCATGGTCGCGGGAGCGGCGGAGGTACGCGTCCTGTCCGCGCCCCCGGCGGCCGGTGCCGCGATGAGCGTCCGCGTCACCCACGATCCCGGCACCGACACGGTGGACGTCCTGGTCGCCGGGGCCGACGACCAGGTGGTCGCCGCGCTGCGCGGGGTGCGCTACGCGAGTGTCGGCCGGGGTCCGGCGGGCGCCGCACCGGCGCGGGAACTGGTCCATGAGGTCCAATGGCGGCCCGCCGACCTCGGCGACGGCACACGGAGCGGGCGCGGGGTCGAGGACGTCGTCCTGGTCGGCGCGATCGACACCCCCGTGGCGGCCGCCCTCGGAGAGCGGCTCACCGACGAGGGGGCCGCCGTACGGCTCCTGAAGAGCGCCGCCGAACTGGACGGTCTGCCCGGCCTCGGCGCCACGACCGACGTCATCGTGCTGCCGGCCCTTCCCGCGCCGGGTGAGACCGGCCCCGACCCGGCGGCCGGTGCCTGGCTGCTGCTGGATGTCACCCGGCGGCTGGCCGGCGCGGCCGGCACGGTGTTCCCCCGGCTGTGGGCGCTGACCGCCGGGGTGCGGGAGGGCCGCGACGCCGCGTCGACGGCGCATGCCGCCCTGTGGGGCCTCGGCCGGATCGTCGCCACTGAGCACGGTGAGCTGTGGGGCGGGGTGGTCGACCTTCCCGCGGACGATCCGGCGGACGCGCTGGAGCCGCTGCTGCAGGTGCTGCGCGCGGCCCCGGGCGAGGACGTGGTGGCGGTCCGGGACGGGGCCGCCCTCGTCGCACGGCTGGCGCGCCCGGCCGGGGATGCCACCGGGGAGCCGCTTCGCTGCCGAGCCGACGGCACCTATCTCGTCACCGGCGGTCTCGGCACGCTGGGCCTTCGGGTGGCGGGTCGGCTGGCCGAGCGCGGTGCCCGGCGCCTGGTCCTGGCGGGGCGCGGCGGGCTGCCCCCGCGCTCGGGCTGGGACGCGGTCACCGACGGGCCGACTGCCGAGCGGGTCGCCGCCGTCAGGGAGTTGGAGGCGAGGGGCGTCACCGTCCGCGTGGTGGCCCTGGACATCGCCGACGCCGCCGAGGCGGCCCGGGTCCTCGCGCCGGACGCCCTCGGGCTGCCGCCGGTGCGGGGCGTGGTGCACGCGGCGGGGGTGCTGGACAACCGGCTCGTCGCGCAGGTGGACGAGGATTCGCTGCGCGCGGTCATGCGGCCCAAGGCGGAGGGTGCCCGGGTGCTGCACGAGCTGTTCCCGGCCGGCAGCCTGGACTTCTTCGTCCTGTTCTCCTCCTGCGGCCAGTTGCTCGGCCTGCCCGGCCAGGCCAGTTACGCCTCGGCCAACGCCTTCCTCGACACGCTGGCCCGGCACCGCAACGCGGTCGCCGCCGAGGCCGGCGGGGCCGGTGACGCCACCAGCTTCGCCTGGACGTCGTGGCGTGGCCAGGGCATGGCGGTCAACGAGGTCGTCGACCGGGAGCTGAGGGAGCGCGGGGTCACCGACATCACGCCCGCCGAGGCGTTCGCGGCCTGGGACTACGCGGCCCGCCGGGGCCCCGGCTGCTTCCCCGTGCTCGGAGTGGTGCCGGCGCCGGGCGCGGAGCGCCTGCCGGTGCTGCGCGAGATGCTTCCCGCGGACGGCCCCGACGTGTCCCCCGCGCGCGAGGCCGCGGACGGCCCGTCGTATGCCGAGCTGGCGCCTCAGGAGCTGAGGGAGCGTCTGCTCGACGAGGTCGCCGCCGAGATCGCCGGGGAGATGCGCCTGCCGCTCGCCTCGCTCGACGTACGCCGTTCGCTGGTGGAGCAGGGCCTCGACTCAGTGCTGACCATCGTCGTCCGCAGGCGCCTGGAGAAGCGGTTCGGCCACAAGCTGCCGGCCGCACTGCTGTGGCACCAGCCCACTGTCGCGGCGATCGGCGAGCACCTGGCGGAGCTGCTGTCCGCCCGGTCGTAGGACGCCGGCGCACGGAACACCTACGTGGAATCACTGGATTGGGGACACACATGCGCAACAGAGTCGTGATCGTCGGCGGCGGCACGGCGGGCTGGATGACCGCCTCCTACCTCAAGGCCGCCTTCGGCGACCGCGTGGACCTCACCCTCGTGGAGTCGGGGAAGGTCGGCACCATCGGTGTCGGCGAGGCGACGTTCAGCGACATCCGGCACTTCTTCGAGTTCCTGGGGCTCAAGGAGCAGGACTGGATGCCGGCCTGCAACGCCACCTACAAACTGGCCGTCCGGTTCGAGGACTGGCGGGAGAAGGGCCACTACTTCTACCACCCCTTCGAGCAGATACGGTCGGTCAACGGCTTTCCGCTGACCGACTGGTGGCTGCACAACGGCCCCACGGAGCGGTTCGACAAGGACTGTTTCGTGATGGCCTCGGTCATCGACGCGGGGCTCAGCCCGCGCCGACTCGACGGGACCCTGCTCGACCAGCCCTTCGACGAGAACGCGGAGGAGATGCAGGGGCTGACGATGTCCGAGCACCAGGGCAAGACGCAGTTCCCCTACGCCTACCACTTCGAGGCGGCCCTCCTCGCCAAGTACCTGACCCGGTACGCGGTGGAGCGCGGCGTCCGGCACGTCGTCGACGACGTCACGAGCGTGGACCTCGACGAGCGGGGCTGGATCCGGGGGGTCAGGACCGCCCAGCACGGCGACCTCACCGGCGACCTGTTCGTGGACTGCACCGGCTTCCGCGGCCTGTTGCTGAACCAGGCCCTGGAGGAGCCCTTCGTCTCGTACCAGGACACCCTGCCCAACGACAGCGCGGTCGCCTTGCAGGTGCCGATGGACATGGAGAAGCGCGGCATCCGTCCCTGCACCACCGCCACCGCGCAGGACGCCGGATGGATCTGGACGATTCCGCTGATGGGGCGGGTGGGCACCGGATACGTCTACGCCCGGGACTATCTGTCGCCGGAGGAGGCCGAGCGCACCCTGCGCACGTTCGTCGGCCCGGCGGCGGCCGACGCCGAGGCCAACCACATCCGGATGCGGATCGGCCGCAGCCGCAACTCCTGGGTGCGCAACTGTGTCGGCGTGGGTCTGTCCAGCGGGTTCGTCGAGCCGCTGGAGTCGACGGGCATCTTCTTCATCCACCACGCGATCGAGCAACTGGTGAAGAACTTCCCCGGACCGGACTGGGACCCGGGTCACCGGGACCGGTACAACGCCGCGGTGGCCCATGTCATGGACGGCGTACGGGAGTTCCTGGCGCTGCACTACGCGGCGGCGAAGCGCTCCGACAACCAGTACTGGCGCGACACCAAGACCCGTCCGCTCCCGGACGGGCTGGCCGAGCGCATCGCGTCGTGGCGTGCCCAACTGCCCGACAGCGAGACCGTGTTCCCGTACTACCACGGGCTGCCGCCGTACTCGTACATGTGCATCCTGCTCGGCATGGGCGGCATCGACGTCAAGCCGTCGCCCGCCCTGGGGCTCGCCGACTTCTCCGCGGCGCAGCGGGAGTTCGACGCGATCCGGGAGAAGACCGAGCAGCTGACCCGGACCCTGCCGGAGGCGTACACCTACTTCTCGCGGATGCACCAGCCGTGAGCGGTCTCTCCCGTCGGGCGGGCCGGGGCGGGCCGCTGTCGCCCGCCCCGGCCGGTTCCGTACCTGCCGGCGAGCGGCAGCGGGGCATGGCGTCACCGGACGAGTTCCGCGCGCTGATGAGCGGGTTCCCCACGGGCGTCGCCGTGGTGGCCGCGGCCGATGCCGACGGTACGCCGCGCGGGATGACCTGCTCGTCGCTGTGCGGTGTCTCGCTGGAGCCCCCGGTGCTGCTGGTGTGCCTGCGGCAGGGCAGCCCCACCCTGGACGCGGTGCTGGGTTCAGCGGGGTTCGCGGTGAACCTGCTGCACTCCGGTGCCCGGGGCACCGCGGAGCTGTTCGCCTCCGGCGACCCCCGCCGCTTCGAGCGGGTGCCCTGGGAGACGGGGCCGGAGGCGAGCGGGCCCCATCTGACCCGGGACGCCCACTCCGTCGCCGACTGCGGGGTGCGCTTGGCCCAGCGGATGGGCGACCATGTGTCGGTGTACGGGGAGATCCGCCGGGTCACCCGGCGGGGCGAGCGTGTTCCCCTGCTGTACGGCATGCGGCAGTTCCGCACCTGGCCCCTGGCGTGACCAGTCGAAGGGCCGCCCACCGGATTCCGCTTCCGGTGGGCGGCCCTTGCGCGTTGCCGGGTCAGAAGGCGGGCGCCGAGGCGGGTGCCCTGAGGGTGCCGAGGTAGGGGTGCCACAGATGGCGGGGGTTCTTCTCCACCTCCGCCACGACCTCCCGCATGGCCGCGAGGGCCTTGGGCTCCTCGCCGTCGTACACGTCGCCCTGGAGCATCTTCAGGACGTCGATGCGGTAGCGCGGGTCCTGGACGAAGGCGGTGAACAGGACGTTGAGCCGGTAGTAGATCGAGATGAACTCGTACCAGTACATCACCGCCCGCCGCAGTTTGGTCTCGTACGTCTCGAACCGCTTCTTGCCGAAGTCGTCCGCCGCGTGGGCGGCGATGATGTCCTGCGCGGCGATGCGCGCGCTGTTGAGGGCGACGCTCACCCCGCTGGAGAAGATCGGGTCGACGAACCGTGCCGCGTCCCCGATGAGGACGAACCGGTCGCCGCAGATCTGCTTCATCGCGTAGCTGTAGTCGCCCTCGGCCTTGAACTCCCGGATACGGCGGGCGTCCTTGAGCGCGTCGTGCAGTTCGGGCCGACCGGCGACGAAGTCCCAGAAGAAGCCCTCGCGGTCGGTGGATGCGGCGGCGAAGCGCTTCTTCTGTGTCACCACGCCGATGCTGGTGATGGTGTCGGTGATCGGGATCTGCCACACCCAGGTGTCCTTGATGGGCAGGAAGTGCACGAAGATGTGGTCGACCTGGGCGGCGTCCCTGGCGATCCCCTCCCGGTCCAGGCCCTCGAACCAGGTGTGGACGGCGTACTGGTCGAAGACCGGGTCGGCGACCTTCACCTTGAGCTGCCGCCCCAGCAGGGTCGAGCGGCCCGAGGCGTCGACCACCATCCGGGCGGTGACGTCCGTCTCCTTGCCGGCCATGCGGGTGGTCAGCCGTACCGCCTCGGGGTCCTCGAAGTCGACCTGGAGGACGCGGACTCCGTTCAGCACCGTGGCGCCCTGCTCGTCCGCGTGGCGCAGCAGGATGGCGTCGAAGCGTCCGCGGTCCACGTGGAAGGTGTAGTCGCGGTCGACCCCCGGCTGGTTTCGCTCGACGAAGGCGATGTCGGCGGTCCAGCCGTGGCTGAGCCCGGTGTATCCCAGCCGGGGGATGTCCCGCGACTCGGCCGAGGTCCAGGAAGCGCCGTACTTCTTCGGGAAGTTCGCCTCGTCGATCTTCTCCAGCGCGCCTATTTCGTGCAGCACCGGCGTCGTCGCCGGCACCAGCGACTCGCCGACGTGGGGGCGGGGGAAGGTCTCGCTCTCGAAGACGACCACGGACAGGCCGGCCCGCGCGAGGTAGGAGGCCATCGTCGAACCGGCGGGGCCGCCGCCGATCACCGCGACGTCGAAGTCCGCCCTCATGCGCTCTTCTCCTCGGTCTCGCCCGCCGTCGACAGCTCGTGCAGCATCCGGGCGATGGTCCGGACGTCCTTGAAGTGCTCGGTGTCGATCCACGCCGGCGACACATACAGGCCCAGCTCGTCCCGGATGTGGCTGAGCAGGAGCGCGACCCGCAGCGAGTCCAGTACTCCCGACTCCATCAGCGGATAGGTGTCCGTGAACTCCGCCCGGGCGTCGTCCGGGAGGAACTCCTCCTTGATGAAGGTCAGGAGCGCGGACACGTACTCTTCTTCGGTCATACCTTCTCGCTTTCTGTGCGACGCGGGGGTGTCCCGGTCTGCTGCTGTCATTCGCCCGGGTCCTGCTCGTCGAGCTGCCGGGCCCGCGCGAGTAGTTCCGCCGGAGTCATCCGCCCGACCTCGGCCCGCACCTCCGCCTCGACGGCCGCGGCCAGTTCCGCCACGGTGCTGCCCTCGAAGACGGCCCTGGCGGGGAAATCGATGTCGAACGCCTGCTGGATCTCCGCGATCAGCCGGATCGCCAGGATCGAGTTGCCGCCGCCGCGGAAGAAGTGGGTGTGCCTGCCGGCCCGTGCGCCGAGAAGGTCCTCGAAGATCTCCGCGAGCCGTTCCTCGACGACGCCGCGCGGCTCCTCGTCGGCCTCCGCCGCCTCCTGCCGGGGGTCGGGCAGCGCGGCCCGGTCCAGCTTGCCGTTCGCGGTCAGCGGGACGGTCCCGATCGGGGTGAAGGTGGTGGGCACCATGTAGTCGGGGAGCCTCCCGGCGCAGTACGCGGCGAGTTCCTCGCGCGGGTGCGCGGACGCCTCGGCCGGGGAGGCGGGCACCCAGTAGGCGGCCAGGCCCGTGACGCCGCCGTGCTCGACCACCACCACGACGGCCTCCCGCACCGCGGGATGGGTCTCCAGAACGGTCTTGACCTCGCCGGTCTCCACACGGTGGCCGCGGATCTTCACCTGGCCGTCGCGCCGGCCTACGAAGTCGACGTCGCCGTCCGGAAGCCGCCGGGCCAGGTCCCCGGTGCGGTACAGACGCGCACCGGCGGGCCCGTACGGGTCGGGCACGAAGGACGCGGCGGTCAGCTCGGGACGGGCGGCGTAGCCGCGGGCGACACCGAGGCCCCCGATGTACAGCTCGCCCACGACCCCCACCGGCACCGGACGCATCAGGTCGTCCAGCACCTGCATGGTGACACCGGGCAGCGGGCGTCCGATGGGCACCGATCCGCCCGTCACCGGGGCCGTCACCGGATGGGTGCAGGCGCCGACGGAGGTCTCGGTGGGGCCGTACTCGTTGATCAGTCTGCCGGGTCCCAGGATCCGTGCCCAGGTGTCCGCCCGGCTCACCGGGAGCGTCTCGCCGGCCGCGACGACGACCCCGGCGAGCCGGGCCAGCCGGTCGGCATCCAGTTGCCGGGAGAGGATCTCCAGGTGACCGGGCGTCAGCTTCAGGAAAGACAGCGGCGCGACCGCGTCCAGGCGCGGGCCCAGTTCGGACAGGTCCAGGTCGTGCGGGAGCAGGTGCAGCGGCTGTCCCGCCAGCAGCGGCGCCCAGAGGTTGGGCACCACGAGGTCGAAGGCGGCGGAGGAGAAGAGCGCAGCGCCCGAGCCGCCGCGTGCGGTCAGCTCGTCGACGGCCCAGCGGACGTGGTTGACGAGGCCGCCGTGGGTGATCTGGACGCCCTTGGGCCGGCCCGTGGATCCGGAGGTGTAGATGACGTAGGCCAGCAGGTCGAGGTCCCGGCCGTGCCGGGGGTCCAGGTGAGCCGGGTGGTCCGGCGGTCCGCCCGGGTGGGCCGCGATCGCGGCCGCGTCGGTGTCGACGGCGATGACCTCGCCGGTGAAGTGGGGGGCGAGCAGGCCCCTGTGGGCGGCCTGCGTCACCACGACCCGTACCCCGGCGTCGGCCAGCACCTGTCCCACCCGGGTGGCGGGGGTCGCCGGGTCCAGCGGCAGATAGGCGCCGCCCGCCTGCCACACCGCGAGGAGCGCGGTCGGCAGCTCCACACCGCGGTCCAGCAGGACGCCGACCACCGACTCCGGTCCCGTCCCTCGCGCGCGCAGATGCCGGGCCAGGCGGGCCGCGCGGCTCTCCAGTTCGGCGAACGTGACCGTGGTGCCGTCCGCGACCAGCGCCGGGCGTGTTCCGTCGGCCTTTGCCGCCTGGGCGAACAGCGCCGGTACGGACCGTGCGGGCGCGGACGCCCCGGTGTCGTTCCGGCGGGCCTGCGCGCGCCGCTCGGCGTCGGACAGCAGATCCAGGCTGTCCAGGCGGCGCTGCGGTGCGGCGGAGGCACAGGCGAGGAGCTGCCCGAAGTGGCTCGCCATCCGCTCGACGGTGGTGTGCTCGAAGAGCGAGGTGGCGTACTCGAGCGCCCCGAGCAGCGTGCCGTCCGCCTGTCTGCGCATGTACAGCGTGAGGTCCGTCTTCGCCACCGACGACACGCCCGTCACCGCGTCCAGGTCGGTGGTGTCGGCGGCGGAGCCCGACAGCGCCTCGTCGTGGTAGTCGAACGCCACCTGGTAGAGCGGGGTGCGCGAGGGGTCGCGCTCGGGTGCCAGTTCGGCCACCAGCTCCTCGAAGGGCAGCTCCTGGTGGCCGAACGCCTCCTTGCAGACGTCCCGCACGCGGTCCAGGGCCTGGGCGAAGGTGAGCGAGGCGTCCAGCGCGCAGCGCAGCACCAGGCTGTTGAGGAAGAAGCCCACGACGCCCTCGATCTCCGGGCGTTCCCGGCCGGCCACGGGGGAGCCGATCACCACGTCCCAGCGGGCGGTGTAGCGGGCCAGCAGGGTGGAGAACGCCGTCAGGAGCACCATGAAGGGGGTCGCGTCGCCGCGTCGGCCCAGCTCTCCGAGGGCGTCGGCGACCGCGGCGGGCACGGTGAAGGTGACGATCGCGCCGTGCGCGTCCCGCACCGGGGGCCTGGGCCGGTCAGTGGGCAGCGTGAGGGGTTCGGAGCCGTCCAGTGCGGCCTTCCAGTACGCCAGTTCGCGGCCGACCAGGTCCTCGGTCAGGCGCGCCCGCTGCCAGACCGCGTAGTCGGCGTACTGCACCGGCAGCGTGCGCAGCCGCGGTTCGCGTCCCTCCCGCAGCGCCCGCAGCACCTCCTCGAACTCCTCGCGCAGGACGGTCGCCGACCAGCCGTCGGCGACGATGTGGTGCATCAGGACGACGAGTCGGCGCTCGCCGCGTGCGTCGGCGGGTTCCCGCTCGGGGGCGCCGATGAGCAACGCCCGGACCACCGGCCCCTGTGCGAGGTCGAAGCCCTCCCGGGCGCTGCGCTCGACCACCTCCGCGACACGTTCGCGCGGGGTGGTGACGACGTGCAGTTCCATGGGGGACGGAGCGTCGACGACCTGCGACGGCTCCCCGGCCGGGTCGCCACCGGTGACGAACCGGGTGCGCAGCGCCTCGTGACGGGCCTTCAGGACGTCCAGTGCGGCCTGGACACGCTCGTCCGGGTCGTCCGCGGGGACGCGCAGGAGCACCCCGGTCACCCACTCGCGCCCGCGCGGGTTGATCTGTTCCAGCAGCCACAGCCGGCGCTGGCCCGGCGACACGGGCAGCGGGCCGGTGCGCGGTACGGGCCGCACGGGCGGCGTCCGGTCGCCGTCCGGCTCCAGGAGGCGGGCCTGTGCCGCCACCGTGGTCGCCCGCAGCAGCCGGGACACCTCGACGGGCGTGCCGGTGGCGGTCCGCAGCCGGTTGGCGAGACGGGTGAGCTGGAGGGAGGAGCCGCCGAGCCGGAAGAAGTCGTCGTGCGGGGCGACGGCGTCGACGCCGAGCACCTCGCGCCACAGCCCGGCGACGAGTTCCTCGGCCTCCCCTGCGGGCGCGGTGACCGGCTCGCCCGGTGCCTCGGGCGGGGGCAGCGCCCGCCGGTCCAGCTTGCCGCTGGACGTCCTGGGGAAGGACTCCACGGCCACGCAGACGGACGGCAGATGGCTCTGCGGGAGCCGGTCGGCGAGGAACCGGCGCAGTTCGTCGGGGTCCGGTGTGCCGCCGCCCTCCCGGTGACGGACGTAGGCGGCCAGCCGGGTCCCCCCGCCCGGGGCGGTGAAGGAGGTGACGGCGGCCTCGTGGATCCCGGGATGCGCCTCGAGGGCGGCCTCCACCTCGCCGGGTTCGATACGGACGCCGTTGACCTTCACCTGGTCGTCGGCGCGGCCCATGTGGACGAGGGCCCCGTCGGCGCGCTCCCGCACCAGGTCGCCGGTCCGGTACAGCCGGGCGCCGGGCGGCCCGTACGGATCCGGTACGAAGCGTTCCGCGGTGAGGTCGGGGCGGCCGAGGTATCCCTGCGCCAGCCCGATGCCGCCGATGTGGAGTTCGCCGCTCTGGCCGGGCTCAACCGGCCGGCCCTCCGAGTCCGCGATCAGGAAGCGGATGCCGTCGACGGGGGTGCCGACGGGCACGGGGCCCGAGCGCTGCACGGGGTCGAAGCAGTGCCCGGCGACCTCGTTGGAGCACTCCGTGGGGCCATAGGTGTTCCACACCTCGATGTCGGCGGGAGCGTCCTCCACGCACCGCAGGAAGCGCCGTACGAGCTCGGCGTGCAGTTGTTCACCGCCGGAGGAGAGCAGTCTCAGGGTGGTGCACGCCGACCAGCCCGGCTCGTCCACGAGCATCCGCAACAGCGACGGCACGACCTGGAGGACGGTGATCCGCCGCTCGGTCACGGTGCGGACCAGCAGGGCCGGGTCGCGTTCGGCGCCGACGGGGGCCATCACCACGGTGCCGCCGCTGATGAGCGGGGCGAAGATCTCCCAGCCGGCGGCGTCGAAGGTGACGGGCGTCTTGTGCAGCACCCGGTCGCCGGGGCCGAGCCGGTGGGTGCGCACCCGCCACGCGACCTGGTTGGCGAGGCCCTCGTGGGTGACGACGACGCCCTTGGGACGTCCGGTCGAACCCGATGTGTACAGCACGTACGCCGGGTGCACGCCGGTGATGGCGACGTCCGGGTCCTCGGACGGCAGGCCGTCGAGCGCCGTGAACGAGGGGTCCACCACCACTGGGCGGACACCGTCCGGGATGCGGTGGGCGAACTGCGGCTCCGTCACCACGACGGTCGCGCCCGTGTCGGCGAGGATGCCCTCCGTGCGGGCGGCCGGGTGGTCGGGGTCGAGGGGGACGTAGGCCGCCCCCGCCTTCCACACGGCCAGCAGGGCGACGGCGAGCCGGACGTCCCGGTGCAGCAGGACGGCGACCGGTACCCGGTCTCCGGCACCGGCGCTCAGCAGGAGCCGGGCCAACTGGTTGGCCCGGCCGTCGAGCTGCTCGTACGTCAGCTCCCGCTCGCCGTCGGCGACGGCGACGGACCCGGCGTTCGACGCGGCCCGGCGGGCGAAGAGCCGGTGGAGCGGCCCCGCCGCGGACGGATCTGACGCATGCATGGTTTCTCCCCATGGATCGGCGGTGCTCGGGCCGGCCCCGGCGTAGGGTCCGGTCACGCGCCGGCCCCGCGGCCCGACTCCGCAGATGCTGGTCAGTTCGCCGATAGCGGGCCGATAGCCGGGCTATACCGTGGTGCTCACTCGATGTCGGACGACGGCTTTCCCGGCCTCTGGTCCGGCCGCTTCCCCTGCTTCTCGTCCGGCCGCGCTTCGGGCTTCTCGTGCGGCCATACGTCCGGCTTCTCGTGCGGCCGAACGTCCGGGTTCTCGTGCGGCCGTACGTCCGGCTTCTCGTGCGGCCGAACGTCCGGGTTCTCGTACGGCCGTACGTCCGGGTTCTCGTCCGGCCGCCTCGCGGTGGCTTCCGGTTCCGGTGGGCCGTCCGGCCGCCTGGCTTCGCGGACCGCCGGGATCAGCGCGGCGGTGACCGCAGTCGCCGCCATGACCGCCCCGACCGCCAGCACGGTGCCCGTCGAGCCGAGGCGGCCCAGCGCGTACCCCCCCGCCAGGGCGCCCAGCGAACCGGCGCCGGAGCTGAGCAGGCCGGCGACGCCGCCCACTCGGCCCTGCAACTCGTCCGGGGTGGCCTGTACCTGGTACACCCCGGCCATCACGTTCAGCACCGCGCCGGCGCAGGAGGTGCCGGCGAACAGCGCACCCAGCAGAAACACGTTCGACGTCAGGGCGACGAGCGGCATCAGCAGCGCCCACACCGAGAAGACGGCGATCATGACGGTGCCGGGGTTCAGCCGCCGTACGACACGGGAGCCGCCGACGGCTCCCACGACGCCGCCGATGCCCGACACCACGCCCACGAGTCCGATCGCGGCCGGTGATCCGCCGCCCTCCTTGATGATCAGCACGAGGGCCAGACTGAGCGCCTGGAACAGCACATTGGTGACCGCGACCAGGGTGATGGCCGAGCGCAGAAAGCGCTGGCGCAGCAACCACTGGAAGCCCTCGGCCAGTTCGGCGCGCGGCCGCCACGGGGCGGGCTCACGCGGGGTCTGGAACCTGCCATGGATGCACAACAGGCTCACCAGGGCCAGCAGATGGCCGAGCGCGGCGGTGAAGAAGGGGGACCACCTGGCCCACCCGTACGCCGCGCTGCCCAGCGGCTGTCCGAGCAGACCGGCCGCACGGGACCTGGCCTCGTTCTGGGAGAGGGCGGTGGAAACCTGGCCGTCGTCGACGACGTGGGGCACGGCCGCCCGCTCCGACAGCCGGTAGAAGATCGAGGCGGTCCCCTCGACGAACGCCACGGCCATGATGTGCGGCAGCCACAGCTTCCCGCACAGCAGGGCCGCACCGAGACCGGCCATCGCCAGCAGACCGGCCAGATCGCAGACGATCATCGTGGTGCGGCGGTCGAGCCGGTCGACCAGTACCCCGGCCGGAAGCTGGAACAGCAGCATCGGCAGCAGCCCGGCGAACCCCACCAGACCTGCCTCGCCGGGCGAGTTCCCGTACCAGATCATCAGCAGCGGGAAGGCCACGGTGGCCGCGCGATCACCCAGCACGGACAGGCCCGCGCCGACCCACAGCAGCAGGAAGTCGCGGTTGCGCCGCAGGGGTCTGCCCGGCGGCCGCGGGCGGGACTCCACGACCGGCCCGCCGTCCACCGCGCTCACCGGGACCGCTCCCCGGCCCGAGTGGACTCCAGAAGCGGTACGCAGCGTCTGGCCACCGCGTCGCCCGCGTCGCTGTTGGTGAGGACGACGAAGCCGCTGCCCTGCCCGATGCGGCACATGGCCAGGGCGTGGTAGCCGCCGCCCGCACCGCCGTGCCCGAACTGGACGTCCGTGCCGAGGTCGTCGACGACTGCTCCGAGGCCGTACGCGCTGTGCGGATGCTGCGGGGTCAGCAGCAGCCGGGCGGTGTCGGGCCGCAGCAGGGCCAGCGGCCTGCCGAGCCGGGAGCGGCGGATCTCCAGCAGCACCTTGGCCAGGTCGGCCGCGGTGGTCCACAGGCCCGCCGCGGCCGTGTCCGGCCACAGCCGCCAGCCGCCCTCGACGGGGCGTCCGGCCTCGTCGTGCCCGCCGGCCACCGCACGGCCGGCGCCGTCCGGGTAGCACTGGTCGAAGCTGCTGGCCGTCATGACCAGCGGCTCGAACACCAGGCGGCGCATCAACGCGTCGAAGCTCTCGCCGGTCGCGTCCGTGAGCACCTGCTGGACCACGGAGTAGTGGACATTGGCCTTGCGGAACACGGTGCCGGGCGCCAGCTCCGGGCGGACCGGCGGGCCGGCCTGCGGATGCCGGCCGTTCAGCAGCTCCGGCAGCGCGAGGAGCGGCTCCCCGTGCGGCTGCCCGGTGCTCGGGGTGGGTGCGAGGCCCGCCAGGTGCCCGAGCAGGTGGCGCAGCGTGATCCCGGTGCCGTCCGGCAGCCGCCAGCCACGGAGGTAGGCGTTGACGTCCTCGTCGAGGTCCAGGAGGCCCTTGTCGACCAGGCGCAGCGTTCCCAGCGCGGTGACCAGTTTGCTGACCGACCCGACCTGGAAGGGCGTCTCGGGGGTGACGTCCCCGGCGGCCCCCGCGGAGCGCACCCCGTGCGTCTCGACGGCCACCAGCTCGCCTTCGGCGATCACCGCGAGGCTCACACCGGGAACCTGCGCGTGGTGCAGGGACAATCCGGACGAGGTGGCGCCGGAGGCGGAGGGGGCGGCCGTCGCGGAAGCGGCGGCGTCGCCCGCCGCGGACGTACCCGCCGCGGTGACGGCCTCGTCGATGGCCGCGGCCACCGCCTCCAGGCTGTCGTCGCGGTAGAGCATCAGGAGCGACAGCGGCAGCCGCTCGCGGCGTGCCGCCGCCAGGACCCGGAAGACCAGGAGGGAGTGGCCGCCCAGGGCGAAGAACCGGTCCCGGCGCCCCACCCGGCCGGCCTCCAGGACCTCGGCCCACACCCCGGCGAGCCACCGCTCGGTCCGGGTGCGGGGAGCGTCGTAGGCGCGCCGGGCGAAGGCGGTGTCGTCCGGGGCGGGCAGGACCCGCCGGTCCAGCTTGCCGTTGGCTGTCAGCGGAAGCGCCTGGAGGGGGACGAAGGCCGAGGGGACCATGTACTCGGGCAGGTGCCGGGCCAGTTCCCCGCGCAGTTCCTCCGCCGTCGGTGCGCCCCGCTCGCCCGCGACCAGGTAGGCGACGAGCCGGGCTTCGGCCGGCCGCTCGCCCCACAGCACCACCCTGGCGTCGGTGACGTCGGGGTGCGCGGTGAGCGCGGCCTCGATCTCGCCGAGTTCGACCCGGTGGCCGCGGATCTTGACCTGCCCGTCGCCGCGCCCCAGGAAGTCGATGTTCCCGTCGGGCAGCACCCGTGCCATGTCTCCGGTGCGGTAGAGGCGGGCACCGGGCGGACCGAAGGGGTCGGGGACGAACCGCTCGGCGGTCAGCTCCGGCCGGTTGACGTAGCCGCGCGCCAGGCCGGCTCCGCCGACGTACAGTTCCCCGGTCACGCCGAGCGGGACGGGGTCCAGCCGCTCGTCCAGGACATGGGCGGTGACACCCGGCAGCGGGCCTCCGATGGGCAGGCCGTCGCCCGTGTGCGACGCGGTGACGACGAACTCGTTGGTCGTCACCGACGCCTCGGTCGGTCCGTAGGAGTTGACCATCCGTCCGCCGCCCAGCAGCGGACGGGCCTGCTCCACGTTCCGGGCGGTCACCGTCTCCCCGCCGACCACCAGGGCGCGGGTGACGGCGCTCGCCGCGGCGCCGCCCGACTGGGCGGACACCAGATCGAGGTGACCGGGAGTCAGCTCGATGAAGTCGAAGGGACCGCTCTTGGCCATCCAGGCGCCCAGCTCGTCCAGCTGACGGCCGTGCGGGAACACATGCACCGGCAGGCCCGCCATCAGCGGGCCCAGCAGGCCGGAGACCGCCATGTCGAAGGCGACAGAAGAGAACAGCGGCGCCCCGTGCGCCCCGTCGGCCAGATAGGTGTCCACGAGGTATCGGAGGAAGTTCGCCAGCCCGCGGTGGGGGATCTGGACGCCCTTGGGGCGGCCGGTGGAGCCCGAGGTGTAGATCACGTAGGCGATACCGTCGGCGTCGCCGGTGCGCTCCGGCGCGGTGGCGGGCCGCGCGTCGATGCGCTCCCGGTCCCGGTCGAGCAGGACGCAGGGCCCGTCGAAGGTCCAGGCGTCGCCGTCCGTGTACGCCGACTCGGTGACCAGGGCCGTGGCGCCCGAGTCGGAGAGCATGTACGTCAGCCGCTCCGGCGGGAAGGACGGGTCCAGGGGAAGATAGCCCGCTCCCGCCTTCCAGACTCCCAGCAGCGCCGTCAGCAGGCCACGCCCGCGTCCCAGCAGCAGACCGACCGTCGAGTCGGCGCCGACCCCGAGGGCGCGCAGCTCGTGGGCCATCCGGTTCGCGTCGGCGTCGAGTTCCCCGTACGACACCACGAGGTCGTCCACCACGAGCGCCGGTGCCTCGGGGGTGCGCTCGGCCCACTGCTCGAAGCGGTCGGGCGGGCACCAGGCGGGCGGAGTGGCCGGGTTGGCCGACCATCCCTCCAGCCGGGCCCGCTCCCCCTGAGGCAGCAGGGGCGACCTGGCGTCTCCGTCCGGGTCGGCCGCCATGGCCTGAAGGACCGCCCGGTACAGGGAGGCGAGCCGCTCGCCGTTGGCGCTGCTCACCGCGTGACTGTCGAGGTCGAGGATGATCTCCTCGTCGCCGGCGGTGACGGCGAGCGGGAACTCGTCGTGGCTGAAGCCCATCGAGCGCTCGCCCGCGGTGGGGGCCGCTGCGGTGTCGGGGGTGCCGAAGTCCTCGTAGCTGAAGTACACCTCCACGAGCCGGGCCCCGTCGGTGAACTGGTGCTGGATGGCCGGCATCGGGAAGTTACGGTGCTGCCACACCTCGAGCTCCCGCTCGAAGGTGTCGCGCACCAGCTCCCGCCAGGTCGCCGGCAGCGGCCCGGCGGGGAACGGCAGGGTGTTGAGGTGGGTGCCGTAGACACGTTCGGCGCCCGGTGCCTCCGGCCGGCAGTGGGTGACCACCCCGGAGGAGAACCGCCGCTCCGGGGTCAGCCTGCCGAGCACCTTCAGGTGTGCGGCGAGCAGCACGCTCTTGACCGGGGCACCGGCGGCGGACGCGAGGTCCCGCAGCCGGCCGGTCAGGTCGCGCAGCGGGACGCGGAGCTGGTAGCCCGCCCGCGGTGATCCGGGAACGTCGCCCCAGCCGTCCGGCAGGACGAACCGGGGATGGCCGCTCACCACCTCACGCCAGTACGCGCGGTCCTCGTCGGACTCCAGGGCGGTCAGCTCCGCGGCGACGGTGTCGGCGAAGCGGACCGCGGGCGGCTCGTACGCCGGGATCCGCTCGCCGTCCCGGAACGCCCGGTACAGGGCGAGCAGTTCACGGCGCAGCAGGCTGAAGGTCCAGCCGTCCACGATCAGGTGCGACTGGGTGACGGTGAGCTGCCAGTCGCCGTCCCCGAGCCGGTGCACGGTCAGGCGCAGCAGCGGCGGGGTGCCGTGCGGCAGCGGTGTGCGGCTCTCCTCGTCGAGGAACCGGCGCAGTGTCCGCTCCCGCTCCTGCTCGTCCGCGCCGGTCAGGTCGACCACGCGCAGCGGGACGGGGGCCGTGGCCCACACCAGTTGCAGCGGCACGCTGTACGACTCGGCGTCGACCGAGGTGCGCAGCGCCTCGTGCCGGGTGATCAGCTCCTCCACGGCGCGCTGGAGGGGCTCGCGGGAGAACGGCTCGTCGGCGCCCAGGCGCACGGAGGAGACACGGTGGTAGGAGAGCGGTCCGTCCCCGGCCGAGAGCATCTCGGCGAGCATGCCGGTCTGGGTCTGGGTGAGCGGATAGGCGTCGACGGCACCGGCGGGCAGGGCGGCCCGGTCGGTCCCGGCAAGCAGCGCGAAGGGCTCCACCGGCGCCACGCCCGGGGCCGGGGCCGGCCCGTCCGCCACACGGGCGGTCAAGGCCTCGATCGTCTGGTGCTCGAGCATGTCGCGCGCCGTGACGTCGTGTCCGGCCTCCCGCATCCGGCCGACGACCGCCACGGCCTTGACGGAGTCACCGCCGAGGTCGAAGAAGCGGTCCTGGACACCGACCCGGTCGGCGCCGAGCACGTCCCGCCAGAGGTCCGCGACCCGTTGCTCCAGCGAGGTGCGCGGGGCGACGTAGTGGGAGCGGGCGTAGGCGGTGCGGTCGGGGGCGGGCAGGGCGCGCCGGTCGAGCTTGCCGTTGGCCGTCAGCGGGATCCGCTCGATCTCCTGGTAGGCGGCCGGAATCATGTAGTCGGGCAGGTCCCGAGCGAGCAGGCCCCGCACCTGCGCGGGGTCCAGGTCCTGTTCGCCGGACGGTACGACGTAGGCGACGAGGCTCGGTCCGCCGCCGGTGTCCTCCCGGGCGATCACCACAGCCTCCCGCACCCCGGGGTGGGCGGTGAGCGCCGTCGCGATCTCGCCCAGTTCGATGCGGTAGCCGCGGATCTTCACCTGGTCGTCGGCGCGGCCGAGGAAGTCCAGGCTGCCGTCCGGGCGGCGGCGGGCCAGGTCGCCCGACCTGTACAGACGGGAGCCGGGCGGGCCGAACGGGTCGGGCACGAAGCGTTCCGCGGTCAGCTCCGGCCGCCCGAGATAGCCGCGGGCCACACCCGGGCCGCCCACATGGATCTCGCCCCGGGTCCCGTCGGGCACCAAGTGGCCGTCCGCGTCGAGCAGATGGATGGTGAGGTCGCTCAGCGGCCTGCCGATCGGGTTGCCGGCGCCCTGGTCGAAGTCGCGCCGGGTCAGGCGGTGGTAGGTGGTGTGGACGGTGGTCTCGGTGATCCCGTACATGTTGACCAGGGCGACCCGTCCAAGGCCCCAGCGTTCGGTCCAGGGCGTGAGTTCGCCGATCTCCAGCTTCTCGCCGGCGAAGATCACCGACCGCAGCGCCAGCCGGCCGATCCGCTCGTCCCCCACTGCCGCCGCCGACACCAGCGACCGGAACGCCGACGGCGTCTG